>JAUYRJ010000025.1 GCA_030696845.1 Polynucleobacter sp. | reverse complement strand
ATGTTTACCGCCAATGACAACGCCTTTCCTAAGAAGTGGGTGAACGGCACTATTGGAATCGTTCAGGAGCTGCTGGCCGATAAAATCAAAGTCAAGATACCCAATGGCGCCTATTCCAATACGGTTGAAGTGAGCCCCTTTAAATGGGAATCGTATAAATACGACCATGACATGGTTTCCGGGAAAATTAAGCCCAGCGTGATTGGTTCCTATGAGCAAATCCCGCTGATGTTGGCGTGGGCTGTAACCATCCACAAAAGCCAAGGAAAAACCTTGGATAAGGTCAAAGTAGACCTGTCTTCAGGGGCGTTTGCATCGGGTCAAGTCTATGTGGCCCTGAGCCGCTGTCGCTCTATGGCGGGGATTTCGCTCGAGCGCCCGATTCAGATCAAGGACGTGCGCTGCGACCCAGAAATCAAGCGGTTTTATCTGGCCTGTTTGCACTGAGCTAAGCTAGGAAGCCCCTTGAACATGGGTTTAGAGCTAAATTTGGGGCAAAAGCCGACAAAAAGCTATAATTCTATTTCTCAGTGGTGGCTGTAGCTCAGCGGTAGAGTCCTGGATTGTGATTCCAGTTGTCGTGGGTTCGAACCCCATCAGCCACCCCATCTTTTCTTAGCGGACTGTCCTAGTCCGGCGGCCGCAGTCCATAGTCCATGACCCCTGAATCCCTCGAAAAGCTCGTCAGCATGAAGATGCCCTATGGCAAATACGCTGGCAGAACCTTGTCGGAACTCCCTGGCGATTATTTGTCGTGGTTTGCCAGAAAAGGCTTCCCCAAAGGGGAGTTAGGGCAGCTATTGGAACTGATGCATACCCTAGATCACAATGATTTACGGGGTCTATTGCACCCGCTCAAAGCCCATTCAAAGTGAGTGCAATTTCAGTTTGCTTAATCCGCAAACACCACCGATTTATTGCCATTAATTAATACGCGATCATTGAGGTAATAGCGCAGTGCTCGAGACAGTACTTGACGCTCTAGATCCCGGCCTTTGCGCACTAAATCATCGGCGCTATCGCTGTGGCTCACGCGCGTGACATCTTGCTCGATGATTGGGCCTTCATCCAGATCGCTGGTGACAAAATGCGATGTGGCGCCAATCAGTTTAATTCCGCGAGCGTGGGCCTGGTGGTACGGTTTGGCTCCTTTAAAGCTTGGTAAAAAGGAGTGGTGCACATTAATGCAGCGCCCCGATAATGTGGCGGATAAGTTGTCCGACAAAATTTGCATATAGCGCGCCAAAATAACCATATCAACTTTAACCTCATCAACGATGTGCAGCAGCACCGCCTCTTGGCTTGCCTTGGTCTCTGGGGTGACGGGCAGATAATGAAACGGAATATCCGCAAAATCAATGCTGGCATAAACGGAGCGTGGATGATTGGAGACGATGCCGCAAATAATCATGGGCAGCTCACCAATGCGCCAGCGGTACAGTAAATCCACTAGGCAATGATCCAACTTAGAGGCCATAATTAAAACGCGTTTCAGGTCGGCGGTGGAGCGCAATTGCCAAGACAAACCAAAGCGTTCTACGATGGGCGAAAAACCACTGCGAAGCGCATTCAAATCCACATCACTGGCGCAGCTAAAGCTCACGCGCATAAAAAAACGACCCGAGTCTTTATCGTCAAATTGCTGCGCTTCTTCAATATCACCGCCTGCTTCAAAAATATAACTCGCTACGGCAGCGACGATGCCGGGGCGATTTTGACAGGTGAGGGTGAGATTAATTGTTTGTTGGGTCATGGTTTATCAGAAGTAAGAACAGGTGGGTGATTTATCGATTGGGGCTAGGAATGGCTTTGCGATCCGCTTCACCGAGGTAGATTTCACTCCGGTCGGTGATTGGTGGAATGATGAGTTCTTCGCAGATCGGCTTAGGGCCGAGGAAATTTAAAAAATTGCATTCTTTTTTGGTGGCTTGCGAGGCCGCGTGTTCTAAGGGGGATTTTCCTGTGGTGACCGTCGAAGCGACACTCACGGTCGTGCTGGGATTGGCTATCGCCACGGTGGCGGCGGTTCCACCTACCGCGCTGGCTGTACTAGCCCCCGCACTTCCTAATGCGGCTAGTGGCAGGGCGCATCCCGACAGAAATAAAACGCCAAAGCCAATAATCAGCGCGGCAGTAATGCTATGCCACAGAATACAGCGGCAGAATTTAGGAAAGAAACGCGGCTTATTTTGCTCGGCAGGCAATGCTATAAACCCCGGCGGCCCAAGAACCATTTGCAATTGCTTCAAATGTGCTGTCGGGTGATTTCACATCCGCTACGACTTTGCCCTCGCCTTTATTGCCTGAAAATACTTTGTACTCGATGGGGCGGTATTGGGCTTTGCCGCAGAGGTATTCATTCAGACCAATGATGGAGCGAATGGGTTCTTTACTTTGAGGATCAACGCCCGGTGTCTTGAAATCCAACATGGACATAATCTGCGCCCTATCGCCATCCCGCTTTAAGGTATCGACGTCGAGTGAAACGGTGGACTGCTCATTGGAGCCGATTTCTTGCCACGCGGCCAAGGCGCTGACGCTAGTTAGCGCGCTTAAACAGGCGACTACTGCAATGCATTTCTTCATGCTAATTCCTCTATTTAATATCTCAGTCTATTTTAAACAGCAATAGGCCTATTTTGGACTCAGTTCGAGCTGGCGCCCAATGTCTTTTGGCTTCATTTGCAGGGGAAGCGCCTGATTCTCTGCCCACAGCGGATTGAGGTTGCGGTACAGCTTGCTTTGCACCCACCCTGATTGCCCAGTTTGGTAAATAAAGGTCGAGCGCTCTAGGTCCGCTAAATCAAACACGGTCCGCAGGCTTGGGGCTTGTTTCGTCTCAAAAGGCCGCTTGCGATTACCCAGCTCTGGGCGACCGACATTGACCGTAAAGCCATCTCCTGGAAAGGGTGTGGTGATGTTGAATATGCGGTTCAATAAGGGAACGCGACTAAATGGTCGGTGTTCTGAAATGGCAATATGCGCATCACCCCATTTCCATTCGGCTGGGTTATTGCCATAGTGTTTACTTAAATAATCCAGCGCTTGATCCATCGCTAGATTGGAGGCCTGCGCGCAGGTTTCTACCGCCGTGGTCGTTGGTGAATCACACCACGGGCTATTGGGGTTGGCAAGCTGCTCGAGCAGGGCGTTTCTAAAATGGCGCTTGCCGTACTCC
Source organism: Polynucleobacter sp. (assembly GCA_030696845.1). Lineage (GTDB taxonomy): Bacteria > Pseudomonadota > Gammaproteobacteria > Burkholderiales > Burkholderiaceae > Polynucleobacter. Next base: position 14,244 of record JAUYRJ010000025.1, on the reverse strand, counting down.
AGTGTGAAGTACTTGCCTAAGCGGGAAAATAACTGGCGTGTGAGCTGATCAGCCCAGGCATTAAAAAGTAGCGCCGCGCTACTGTCCTTGCGCATATCGCCATTAAAATCGGCGATCATGGATTGGGCGGCCGCGGCATTAGGGTGACTCGATTGGCTCGATTTAAAGAGCGCCAAGAGTGGCTTAGCAGCCAGCGACAGGGTATCACCCTGCATGGCCCGCATTGACTCCAAATCATGCTTGGGTTTAGCCTCAATTAACTCTGTAATGCGCTCATACCGAAACGGCAGTTCCCAATCGCCTGTGAGTGGATTGGGATCGTTTGCCGCAATAATTTGCTGATTCGCGGTAGCAATCCAGCCTTGTTCGGGATTAGTGTTGGACGGTAATTGCTCAAAGGGTACATAGCCGTTCCAGTCATATTGCTTCTCCCAGCCAGGTGCTGGCGCTACGCCATAGAGTCCTTGGCGCAAGGTTCGTTTAGGCGCTACCCCGGCAACCTGCATGGCGATATTGCCCTCGGTATCGGCCATCACCACGCTTTGCATGGGTGCATGGTTTTTACGTAAAGCTGCTTTAAATGCATCTAGGCTGGTAGCGCGGTTCATTTCTAAAAGACCCATAACGGATTGGTTTTCTAGGTCTAGCGCGGTCCAGCGTAGCGCCAAGGCAAAGCGCTTGGTGTCAATTAAGGCGCTGGCACGATCATAGGTATCGGAAATAATCGGACCATGGCGGCTTTCTTTGACGATGAAGCGATGGGGTGGATTGTTTTTGATTTCAATCACCTCTTCCCGAATCCAGAAGGGAGTCATGCCTTCGGGGGTCCGATAGTAGCCTGGGTTTTGTGGATCGAGTTGTTCGATAAAGAGGTCTTGCACATCAGGGCCGGTGTTGGTAAAGCTCCAGGCAATGCGATCGGTTCTGCCTAGAACTACCGCCGGAATGCCGGGCAATGTCGCGCCAATCGCATTTAAACCAGGCGCTTCAAGGTGGGCAAAGTACCACAGCGCAGGGGCAGATAAACCCAGGTGCGGGTCGTTCGCCAAGAGGGGTTTGCCGGTGCTAGTGAGCTTGCCGCTGAGCGCCCAATTATTTGAGCCAATCCCTTCGATGCCGCCAGGGAGCCATGCGCTCATGCCTTGATCTGGGGTGCTGGGCACGCGTACGTCTTGGATGCCCAGGGGTTTAATTGGGTTTGCGGAATCCCTTACCGCAAAGATACCCATCTCATGGTAAAGCTTGGCAAAATCCATCGTGCTGACGGGATTGCACGGTGTATAGGGCGGCAATACCTGCCAGATTTGCGCGGTGGTGAGGTCGCGCGATAACTCCAGGCGCTGCAATTCTTTTTGCCAGTTGCCACCCAGATCCATCGCCATCATCAGCATCCACGCCACGCTATCGGTAGGCGACCAGTGGCCTGGCTTGGATTGGGTAAGGGCGTACTCGATTGGCAAAGCCCAGCCGAGTTTGGCGTTACCCGCATTAACGCCGTCAGCATAGGCTTGGAGTAAACGCTTGCCCTCTACTGGGTAGCGATCAAATTGTTTTTCAGCAGCGTGTTTAAGTCCAACCGTGCGAATAAACCGATCGATCTTCAGCGTATTAGGGCCGAGTATTTCAGAGAGGCGGCCCGCCGCAAGTCTGCGATTGATTTCCATTTGCCACGAGCGCTCAGTAGCATGCAAAAAGCCCAGTGCGAACAATGCATCGCTGGGCGTACTGGCTTTGATATGGGGAATATCGCTGGCATCAAAATCGATATTGACTTTGCCGCTTAGGCCATGCAGGACGCGCTTACCCGAGGGACTATTGTTGGTTGAAATCAGGTAGAACAGAAAAAAGCAGAGTGCAAAAATGAAGAAGGCGGATAGGCCAAGCGCAGCCCACTTGATTAAACGAAATACCAGTGCTGTTTGAGGTTTTGGCATCACCGCATTTTACGGGGGATTGGCTTATGCAATCGGAAATAAAAAACCCCGCTTGTGCGGGGTTCGAAGAAGGATCTTGCTATTACTTGTAGAGCACCTGTGGCAACCATAAGCCAATTGCCGGGAATACATACAGCAAGACCAAGGCAATAATCTGAATGCCCATAAATGGCAACATGCCCATGAAGATTTGGTTCAGGGTGACGTGCGGAGGCGCAACCCCTTTGAGGTAGAAGGCGGACATCGCTACTGGAGGCGAGAGGAACGCGGTCTGCAAATTGAGCGCAACCAAGAGACCAAAGAAGAGGGGATCAATGCCAAAGTTATCCAGTAGGGGAATAAAGATCGGCATGAAAATCACAATAATCTCGGTCCACTCGAGCGGCCAGCCCAGTAAGAAAATAATGACTTGAGCCAGAATCATGAACTCAATAGGACTGAGGCCTAAAGAGAGAACCCATTTTTCCACTAAGTCTTGGCCACCAAGCAATGCAAAAGCGGCTGAGAAAATCGACGAGCCGACGAACAACCAGCAGACCATAGCTCCCGTTTTCGCGGTCAGGAAAACCGACTCTTTAATGACTTTGAAATTGAGCTGTTTGTATGCCGCCGCCAGAATCACGCCGCCAATCGCGCCAATGGCCGCCGCCTCGGTTGGTGTTGCCAAACCAAAGACAATCGAACCCAGTACGAACAGAATCAATACCGCCAAGGGGAAGAAGGAACCCAGCAGCATTTTGAAGATCTCTAAACGCACCCAGGTTAATAGCATGTAATAAATCGCCAACATGGCAGCAAAAATGGCTGTCATTACCCAGAACCAAGTGGGGGCATCGCGTGGCTCGAGTGCTTTGGCTGCGGCCGCTTCTGCCGCTTTCGTTTCATCGGCGCTTAATATGGGCGCTGCCGCAGGTTCTTCTGGTTTCTCTTCTTCAGCACCGGGCGGTAGGGCTAAGCCGCCGCTCTGACTCTCTTCGGCGCCAGGCGGAAGTGCTAAGCCACCGCTGGATTCCGAATCAACCGTGCTATTGTCGCCACCCATTTCAACTAGCTCAGCACTAATACCGTCATCCAGCGGCGCGGTAACCGTTGAATAAATGGAGCCGGTAAATAGCGCAAATACCAAGAGCGGCAAGAGCGCGATCAATAAGGACTTGAGCAGTTCTTTGGGCGCTACGTGTACATTGCGTTTGCCTTTGAGCGCAATCAAAATGGCCGGAATGACCTTTTGACTAATCTTCTCGCCAAGCTCGGTGTAGCTCATCGGCAAGGGCACTTTGCGACCCTCTTCCGATAAGGGCGGCATCAAATTAGGCTTGAGTTTGGCCAGAATAATCACATACCCGACATAAAGACCAGCTAGCATGAGGCCCGGAAAGAATGCGCCTGCATACAGTTGCACTACCGAAACGCCTGCTGTTGCTCCGTACACAATCAACAGAACGGATGGTGGAATCAAAATCCCTAAACAGCCGCCCGCAGTAATACAGCCAGCAGAAATGCGGGTGTCATACCCTGCTTTGAGCATGGTTGGCAAAGCCAATAGGCCCATGAGGGTAACCACCGCGCCAACAATACCGGTAGCGGTAGCGAAGATCGCGCAGGTAAAGATGGTGGCAACCGCCAGCGAGCCGGGAACACGTACTAAAGCCAAATGCATGGAACGGAAGAGCTTTTCAATCAAGTTCGCCCGCTCGACCAAGTAGCCCATAAACACGAAGAGCGGGATCGAGATCAAGACATCATTGGTCATGACCGCGTAGGCACGTTGCACCATTAACGCTAGGGTGTTATCCAGCGCCAACTCCGGATTTTGGAAGCTATACGCAATGAAGGTAAAAATCATGCCCATACCCATCAGGGTAAAGGCGGTGGGGAAGCCCAGCATGATGGCAACCACCACCAAGGAGAGCATCAGAAGGCCCATGTGGCCGCTTTCAATATTGCCCCATGGGAGCAGAATGGCGGTAGAGAGCACCACCAGCGCCATGATGCTAAAGCCGAATAATAGTTCCTTACGCATTGAATTCATCCCTCTTATCCATAACCATCGCTTTGAGCGCGCCTACATCGACCTCTTCAACGTCTTGTTCGCGGGTGGGCCACTCGCCCTGCTGAATGCAAACAACACAACGGAAAATCTCTACTAAACCCTGCAGGAGCAAAATAACGCCTGCCATGGGAATGATGGTTTTAAAGGGGTACAAAGGAGGGCCATCGGCTGTAATGGAAGAGTGCTCCAAAATCCTCCAGGAGTCTGCGGCGTACTCGTACCCTGCGTAGGCCAGCGCGATTACGCCTGGAATAAAGAAAGCCACATACAAAATCAGATCAAAAATAGCTTGGGTGCGGGGCTTTAAAAATCCGTACAAAATATCGCCGCGGACATGGCCATTTTTGGAAAGGGTATATGCGCCTGCCATCATGAACATCGTGCCGTACATCATGATCATGGCGTCAAAAGCCCATGCGTGCGGATTATTCAAAATATAGCGCGAGAAAACCTCAAAACCAATCAAGGCAGTTAAGGCAACAATCAGCCAAGCGAAGAACTGACCAACCCAGGTGGAAATTCGGTCCACCATCAGAAATGTTTTTTGCACTTTGGGAGCTCCAGGTGTGTTGCAACATAAAAAATGGGGCGGTTACTTTCGCAACCACCCCATATTGCTACTGAGCCGTATTTTAAGCCATGCTTAAAACTCGTGCCAATTTCCCTAAATTACGCTTTTTTGGGCGTAGATGCTGGGAAATAATGGTCGTAAGCCATTTTACGTGGGGTATTGGTATCTAAATCCCAGCGCACAGTCCGTCTTGCGAACTCTTTTTGCGAATCCACGATGCGCTTAAAGAGTGGGTTTTCAGCGGATTTCTTAGCGACCACTTCGTCAAAAACCTTGAGTTGATTGCGCAAAACGCTGTCTGGGGTCTTGTAGAACTTAACGCCCTGCGTTTTTTGCATTTCATCATAGGCTTTGGAGTAGCGATCAATCGCCTTCCAAGACATATCAGCAGAAGCGGCTTCCACGCAGTTATCCAAAATCGCACGCAGTTTGGGCGACAAGGCGTTGTACTTCGCGCCGTTAAAGAGAATCTCGAACTGCTCGGCATTTTGGTGATAGCTTTGCAACATGCAGACTTTAGAAACGTCTGGGAAGCCAAGCTGACGGTCGGAAGAGGCGTTGTTGAATTCAGCCGCATCCAAGAGACCGCGATCCATCGCAGGAATAATCTCGCCGCCTGGCAATGCGTTCACCGAAACGCCCATGGCAGTAAACATATCAATCGAAATACCCACAGTACGGTACTTCAGACCTTTCATGTCCTCAGTCTTGGCGATTGGCTTTTTGAACCAACCCAGTGGCTGTGATGGCATTGGGCCATATACGTAAGACTTGACGTTTGCGCCAACGGTTTTGTAGAGCTCTTCCAAGAAGGCTTGGCCGCCGCCGTATTTGTGCCACGAGAGCAGCATATTGGCGTCCATACCAAAGGATGGGCCTGATCCCCACAGCGCTAGTGCAGCGTTTTTACCGTAGTGATACACCACCACGCCATGACCGCCATCTAAAGTGCCTTTAGAAACGGCATCGAGCAAACCGAACGCAGGAACTACGGCGCCGGCTGGCAACACTTCAATCTTCATTTCGCCACCGGTCATGTCATTGACCTTCTTCGCAAAATCCAATGCGTACTCGTGGAAAATGTCTTTCGCAGGCCAGGTCGACTGGAAGCGTAAATTCTGTACGCCTTGCGATTTTGAAATCATCGGGAAGCTGAGGGCGGCTGCGCCAGCACTACCAACAGCAGCACCTTTCAAAAACTTACGACGTGGTGCTTGGTTTTTTATTTCAGACATTCATATCTCCTGGTTGTAATCAATGACATACATCGGTAAAACTTATATTCAAAGTATAAGGATCTATCTGGATTTTCCATCTCGGGTAAACCCTTTAAATCCATATGTAGAGGGCTTTTTTCATGCAAAAGGGTGCTCCGTGTTAGGATTCACCCCTGTCTTGGTTTGATGCGCTGCAAAGCACCAAAGGAAGTAAATCAGCGCCCGAGTGGTGAAATCGGTAGACACAGCAGACTTAAAATCTGCCGACTCAAAAAAGTCGTGCCGGTTCGATTCCGGCCTCGGGCACCATCCAATCGAGCATAAACCTTCGGGTTCATCGTTTGGATTAAAACAACACAAACCAAATTCAGATCAAGCGCATTGTCCCTAGGGGTAATGCCTTTAGCCGCCGGTAATTTCTAAATAGAGCTCCCAAAGCAAGTACAGCGCCCCGCCTGCCACGACGCTAATCACAAACAGGGAGACAAAGCGTTTAACGAGTTCGCTAAACAGCGCGCCGATTAGCTGAAATAAATTAAAGGATTTGCTGCGATCCGCTTTCATGGCCTGATAGTGTTGCATCGTGGTGTAGAGCGACATGCCTACCCAAACAACGATAAAGACATAAAACACATATTGGTAAATTTCAAACATAGACGAACCTTAAAAAAGGGTTTGAGGCGATTTAGTTTTTAACGCAGCGAAAGCCAATATAGACCACAACGGCATCTTGGGGTTTGCTGGCGCGATTGCTTTCCACTTGCTGTTCTGCCCCATACCACCAGGAGGCGCCTCGGGTGACTCGCTCCTTGCCGGCGCTTGTGGCAGTCCATTCCCAAACATTGCCACCCATATCAAAGAGCCCGTTGACGCCGGGCGCGGTAGTGCCTGCAAGGACGTGCCCGTTGCCGCGCATTAAGCTGCCAGCAGGGGCAAGGCCTGGGTAGTTGCCGCATACGCCGTCAAGGCAATGGGAGCCTTTGGCGCTGCCGCCATTGGGGTAGCGATAGCGCTTACCGAGTGTGAATTCAGCAGGCGGATTAGCGCGTTGTTCCACGAAGGCCGCTGAGACCCACTCCTCATCGCTTGGTAGACGTTTACCAAAGAAGCGGCAAATTTGCTCGGCTTCAAGGGCATTCAAGTGCACCGCAGGTTCCTGGTCATTGGCAAGAACACCATAAGGCGTCTTCCAAGTCCAGCCTGGCTTTTGCACAAAACCCAATTCATAAACGGTGCCGCCCCCATTTTTTTCAGCCTGACTGACAAAGCCCGTCGCCTTAGCAAAGCGCCTCACTTCGCCAATCGTCATTTCATGTTGATCCCACACGAGTTCGCCAATACGTACCGTCGGAATGGTGGATGGCGTCTGCGCTAAAACAATAATCGGACTTAAAACAATAGCCACACTCAGAACACCTATGGCGGCAGAGTGTGCACTAAAGCCCTTCATTGGATCGGCTACTTCGGCTCAGTAATGAAGCCAAGCTTGGTGAGGCCCGCGCGTTTGGACGCTGCTAGCACTTGCGCAACGGCGTCGTAGCGCACCTCTTTATCGGCGCGCAAATTGACTTCGGGCTGCGGCTCTTTCTGCGCTGCCTTTTCGGCATAGCTGGTAAATGTCGCTAGGTCGATTGCATTGCTGTTCCAATAAATTTGACCTTTCGCATCGATGGATACCTGAATGGATTCGGGTTTGGTTTCATTGCGAGCGCTATTGGCTTTGGGTAAATCCACTTTCACCGCTTGATGAATCACGGGCAGGGTGATGATGAAGATAATCAGGAGCACTAACATGACATCCACGAGTGGCGTCATGTTGATTTCCGCCATAATGCCGTCGTCGTTTTGGTCCCCTGAGGGGTTGCTAAACGACATGCTTATTCTCCCGCCTCAACGCGGGCGCCAGTCACAAAATACGCCAGCAAATCATTACCAAAGCGATTGAGGTCGGCGACGATTAATTTATTGGCGCGGTTAATCGCATTAAAGCCCAGCACCGCCGGAATGGCAACCGCCAGTCCGAGGGCGGTCATGATGAGCGCCTCACCAATAGGGCCCGCAACTTGATCAATTTGCGCGCTGCCTGAGCTGCTGATCGCGACGAGGGCATGGTAGATGCCCCACACCGTTCCAAATAAGCCAATAAACGGAGCCGTAGCGCCAGTGGAGCCTAAAAACGTTAAGCCTTTTTGCAGCAGGGCCGCGCACGAATCAATGCTGTTCTTAATGCTGCGCGACATCCATTCAGAATAGTTCAAGGCTTGGAGCAATTCGCGGCGACTAGACGATTGATTTTGATGGTGGTGTGAAGCGCCTGCCGCTTCCTTCGCGATGCGGTAGTAGGGGTTATTAAGCGGATCACTTAAACCGGCAAGACCTTGGTCAAAGGAGCTGGCGCGCCAAAATTGCTCGATTTCCGGTTTGAGATTGCGGAGCATGCGAATGTTCCAAACGCGGCTGAGCAAAATAACCCAGGTGACGATGGAAGAGACCAGCAAAATGATTGCCACAAAACGCGTTACCGCATCGCCAGCCATCCATAGATTGGTTAAACCAAACGGGGTATTCATAGTCTTAGTTCTTTAGGTTAAATTTAATCAATAGGTTAGTCGATATTCGGGCTGGACTGCCATTCACAATATACGGTTTGAAACGGTAGCGCCTGCCAATCTCGGAGGCGGCGCGATCCAAACGAGGAAATCCACTGGTGCGCAGTAAAGCCACATCCTCTACGACACCGGTTTCATCAATAATCAAGCGCACCACTACCTCGCCTTGTTCACCCGCGCGTTTAGAGAATGACGGATAGTAGGGATCGGCATCGGGTTGATACACCACAACCAGTTTACCAATGTCAGTTTGAATCGGGGTGCCGGTAGCGCCTTGGCTAGCGGCGGGCGCTACCGCGGCATTGGCCGTTTGGCTGTCTAGGGACTTGCTTGCTTCGGTAGCCTTGGTTTGAGCTTCGCTGGCGGGGGCTTTGCTGGTTTCTGGGGGCTTGGGTTCGGGCTTTACTTTGGGCTCCGGTTTTGTTTTGGGTTCTGGCTTTGCCTTGGGCGCAGGCGGAGTGCTGACTGGGGGTGCGGGCGGGGCTTCGGGCGTCACTAAATTGGCCATCACGCGCACTTCATTTTCAGCAGGATCATTTTTGACATCGAGCCCTTTTTCAAGGCTCACAAAAAACAATCCATGCAGAATCAATACCAGCAAAATGATGATGCGCTCTTGCCGGGTAAACGGCAGATGCAAGCGTTTTGGGGGTTTACTGAATGGGATTTGATTCATCGAGTGATCAAATCCAGATCGATGGTGTGGGTATCGATTAAACGCTGTGAGGCATCGGCGCGCAAAAGTTGCATTGCCATGCGGTGCAATTGCGCACCATTGGCAGTGCTCAATAATCGCAAGCTGCGTTTGCTCTGCCTTGATTTAGTGAGCTGATGTTCAGCTAATTGCCGCGCCAGTTGCCGAACCACCGCTTGACTGGTGTCGACGAGTTGTACTGTATCGCCCATGATGGTGCGAATCAGCGGCGCTAAAAACGGGTAGTGCGTACAGCCGAGCACCAGGGTATCAGCTCCTGCCGCCTGAATCGGCTCGAGGTGTTTGGCCAGCAATGCCGCGGTTTTCGGATTATGTAATTGGCCGGACTCAATCAGAGGAACAAGGCCCGCGCCGGCTTGTTTCACAAAACGGCAATCCCCCGGCAAAGTAGACAACAGCGAATTGAATTTATCGCTCTTGAGTGTGGCTTCGGTTGCCAGCACGCCCACAACGCCATTTTGGCTTTGCATCGCTGCCGGTTTAATGCCGGGCTCAACCCCAATAATCGGGATGTGCTGGAGCGCTGCGCGGATGTCGCGAATCGCTTCGGCTGTGGCGGTGTTGCACGCCACCACGATTGCTTGACAGCCGCTCTCGACCAAAAATTGGCAAATATGTAGACTGCGCGCCGCAATCCACTCGCTGGTTTTTTCGCCGTAGGGCGCGTTCGCGCTATCGGCAAAATATAGGTAATCGTGATCGGGAAGCTGGCGCAGGGCTTCATCCAAAATGGATAAGCCACCTACGCCAGAATCAAAAACTCCAATGAGCGCCAATGCGTACCTAAATTGAGATTAGCGGTTTAGGCAGTGACGACCGGGATTTTTCCAATACGCGCTTGCCAGTCTTTCGGGCCTTCGTGGTGCATGGAAGTGCCTTTCGAGTCGACCGCAACGGTTACCGGCATGTCTTGCACATCAAACTCATAGATGGCTTCCATACCTAAATCGGCAAAACCAACGACCTTCGATGTCTTAATTGCTTTTGAGACCAAGTAGGCCGCGCCGCCCACGGCCATCAGGTAAGCCGACTTGTGCTTTTTAATGGCTTCGATGGCGACAGGGCCGCGTTCCGCTTTGCCAATCATGGAAATCAATCCGGTTTTTGCCAGCATCATCTCCGTGAATTTATCCATGCGGGTCGCAGTGGTTGGGCCGGCAGGGCCGACTGCTTCATCGCGCACTGGATCAACTGGCCCCACGTAATAAATGACGCGATTTTTGAAGCTCACTGGCAGCTCCTCACCCTTGGCGAGCATATCCTGAATGCGCTTATGGGCGGCATCGCGGCCTGTGAGGATCTTGCCATTAAGAAGCAGGCGATCGCCAGGTTGCCAGCTCGCCACTTCTTCTGGGGTCAGGGTGTCCAAGTTCACGCGTTTGGATTTTTCAATATCGGGTGTCCAGGTCACATCGGGCCAGTCGGCAAGCGATGGCGCTTCTAATTTAGCCGGGCCATCGCCGCGCAAATGAAAGTGAATGTGGCGCGTCGCAGCGCAATTTGGAATCATGGCAACAGGCAGGGATGCGGCATGGGTGGGGTAATCCAAAATCTTGACGTCCAATACAGTAGAGAGGCCGCCGAGCCCTTGAGCGCCGATGCCCAATTGATTGACCTTTTCATAGATTTCAAGGCGCAGTTCTTCGACGCGATTCTGGGGTCCGCGCGCAATCAGCTCCTGAATATCCACTGAACCCATCAAGGCTTCTTTGGCGAGTAAGGTTGCTTTTTCAGGGGTGCCGCCAATACCAATTCCGAGAATGCCGGGCGGACACCAACCCGCACCCATGGTCGGAATGGTTTTCATAACCCAGTCGACGATCGAGTCAGACGGGTTGAGCATGATCATCTTGGCTTTGTTTTCCGAGCCGCCGCCTTTGGCAGCGCAAATCACTTCAATGCCGTCGCCCGGTACGATTTCATAATGGATGACAGCAGGGGTGTTATCACCGGTATTTTTACGCTTGCCGGCTGGGTCGGTTAGTACCGATGCGCGCAGCATATTGTCCGGATTGAGGTAGGCGCGGCGCACCCCCTCATTGACCATGTCGGTCACGCTCATGGTGGCATCTGGCCACTGCACGTTCATGCCGACTTTTAAGAAGACCACGGCAATGCCGGTGTCTTGGCATAAAGGGCGATGCCCTTCAGCGCACATTCGGCTATTGGTCAAAATTTGCGCAATCGCATCCTTGGCTGCCTGGCCTTGCTCCAATTCATAGGCCTTACCCATGGCAGTAATAAAATCCTTAGGGTGGTAGTAGGAGATGTACTGGAAGGCGTCGGCAACGCTTTGGATCAAGTCTTCTTGTTTTATATTTGTCATATTTGTAATTAATTTATTCGTTTTGCTTATTTTAAGGGTTTGCCATAGAGCAAATCACCCCTAATTTCACTTATCTTTACGGAAAAGAGGGTTAGTTTCCAATATTCTGCATGCTTTTTGCAGGGTAATGATTATTGTTGATTAAATAGAGGACTGTGCAGCATGGAACCATTAATGCAAGAAAATCGGGTTTTTAATCCTCCAAGCGAATTTATCAAAAATGCCGCTGTTCCTGGAATGGACGCCTATAACGCGCTGTGCGCTGAAGCGGAGCGGGATTACGAAGGGTTTTGGGCGCGCCTTGCACGCGAAAACCTCTACTGGAAAAAGCCCTTCACCAAAGTCTTGGATGAGTCTAAAGCGCCGTTTTACAAGTGGTTTGAGGACGGCTTAACGAATGCCTCCTACAACTGCCTAGATCGTAATTTAGAAAACGGCAATGCCCAAAAAACCGCGATTATTTTTGAAGCCGATGACGGCAACGTAACGCACATCACTTATAGCGAACTGCACGCCCGCGTTTGCCAGTTTGCCAATGCCTTACGCAAGATGGGTATTCAGTCTGGCGATCGCGTAATTATCTATATGTCGATGTCAATCGAGGGTGTGGTGGCCATGCAGGCCTGTGCCCGCATTGGCGCTACCCACTCGGTCGTGTTTGGCGGCTTCTCCGCTAAATCCTTGCAAGAGCGCATTGTGGATGTGGGCGCGATTGCGGTGATTACGGCCGACGAACAACTCCGCGGCGGTAAAGCCTTGCCACTGAAAGTCATTGTGGACGAGGCTCTTGCCTTAGGTGAGTGTGAAAAAGTCAAAAATGTAATCGTATATAAGCGCACGGGTGGCAATATCCCAATGACTGCAGGGCGCGATTCCTGGTTGCACGATGTTGTTGCAGGTCAGCCTAGTACCTGTGAGCCTGAGTGGGTTAGCGCCGAGCACCCCTTGTTCGTGCTCTACACCTCCGGCTCAACTGGCAAGCCTAAAGGCGTTCAGCACTCGACGGGCGGTTATTTGCTGTGGGCTATTTTGACCATGAAGTGGACCTTTGACATTAAGCCCAGCGATGTCTTTTGGTGTACGGCCGATATTGGCTGGGTAACAGGACACTCCTACATTACCTATGGACCGCTCGCGGTTGGCTGTACCGAGATTGTGTTTGAGGGCGTGCCAACCTATCCCAATGCCGGGCGTTTTTGGGACATGATCCAAAAACACAAAGCCACGATTTTTTATACCGCGCCAACGGCGATTCGTTCTTTAATTAAAGCGGCGAGCGTCGATGAAACCGTTCATCCGAAAAAATACGATTTGTCATCCCTGCGCCTCTTGGGTTCGGTGGGCGAGCCCATTAACCCAGAAGCCTGGATGTGGTACTACGAAAACATTGGCGGCTCGCGTTGCCCGATTGCCGATACCTTCTGGCAAACCGAGACTGGCGGTCATATGATTTCGCCATTGCCAGGTGCGACGCCGATGGTGCCAGGCTCGTGTACCTTGCCATTGCCGGGCATCATGGCGGCGATCGTCGATGAAGCGGGTCATGATGTACCGAACGGCAGCGGCGGTATTTTGGTCGTAAAACGCCCATGGCCTTCGATGATTCGAACCATCTGGGGCGACAACGATCGCTTTGTCAAAGCTTACTTCCCAGAAGAGCTCGGCGGCACTTTGTATTTGGCGGGCGATGGGGCGATTCGAAATAAAGATACGGGTTACTTCACGATCACGGGCCGTATCGATGACGTGCTCAATGTGTCGGGTCATCGCATGGGCACTATGGAAATCGAGTCTTGCCTGGTCGCTAATCCACTCGTGGCTGAGGCTGCAGTGGTTGGGCGCCCTGACGATATGACAGGTGAAGCCATCTGCGCCTTCGTGGTACTCAAAGGCGGTCGTCCCACGGGCGAGGAAGCCAAGAAACTCGCCTTGGAGCTGCGCAACTGGGTTGGTAAAGAAATTGGTCCGATTGCAAAACCCAAGGATGTGCGCTTTGGCGACAACTTACCCAAGACTCGCTCAGGCAAGATCATGCGCCGCTTATTGCGGGTGATTGCAAAGGGTGAAGAGGTCACACAAGATACATCGACCTTGGAAAACCCAGCGATTTTGGATCAGCTGAAGCAGGCTTTATAAGGCTTGCAGAGCAAACTAGATCAACTTAAACCGGCATTTCTATTTTGAACCGTATAATTGACGGCTTCGGAGAGGTGGATGAGCGGTTTAAGTCACACGCCTGGAAAGCGTGCGTAGGGTCAAACCTACCGCGGGTTCGAATCCCGCCCTCTCCGCCAATATATAAATACATATATAAATCAATTACTTATATGTATTTAATTAGTTAATTTTGTACTACATTCTTGTACTACAAATTATCCTTAATTCCAGTAACTTTTTTGATTGCCTCCAAAACACCAGTTAGCTGTCCAGATTTCTTTCTAGTTTCTTGATGGGGGGGGTAACGCTGGCGAATAAAAAATTTATTGTTGTAGCGCCCCGTCTTCACAAAAGACTAAAAACTATTTATAAAAGTACGTTGAAATCGCAACCGATTCTGGCTGTTGGTCAAAGACAACATCTGCCATGAGAGCCGCAAATTTCATGACTATTTAGCCCAATATAGTAGATTTGTACTAAGGTATCTGCATAATTAAGCTTTGAAAATATTAGCCTTAAAGCCAATTTCCCTTGAGCGGCTGAGTAACCTGACGGATGTGGAATATAACCTCGTGAAATTATCAAAGGCATCTTTTCGTTTAACTTTATTTCTTGCTATCAACTGTATATTTCTAAAGGCGTCATTTGGAGCATGTCCAATT
>JAUYRJ010000080.1 GCA_030696845.1 Polynucleobacter sp. | reverse complement strand
GATTTCATGACAGCGCATTGGGCGCACCTCCCCCATGCGTTGCTGGGTAAAGTGTCCAACCGCATCATCAATGAGGTGCGTGGTATTAACCGTGTTGTATTTGATATCAGCGGAAAACCCCCTTCAACGATCGAGTGGGAATAAATAGCAAATCGCTTTTTTGAATTTCTAGGAGTTACGATGCCAACATCACGCCGTTTGTTTATCGCTGCTGCCGGACTGGCTCCCATGGGTTGCGGCATCCCGATTTCACGCGAGCAAGGCACGCCTATTGCAGCGCCAAAGCCGATTCCGGTAGTAAGGGCGCCGCAGGTAGGGCAAGAGTGGCGCTACATTCAGAAAGATTTTTTCAGCGGCAAATCCTTAGGTGTTGTAGTTGAAAAAGTCGCCAGCCTGGGTCAAACCATCACCGTGTCGCGTGCAGACGAGAATGGCTCTCCATTGCCCAGTGAAATTCAAGGCCCTTATGGCATGGTGATAACGGACCCGCACTGGGGAAAAGTGCTTAACTTTAATCCCGCCATTCCGCTATGGCCGCAAGAAATGAATAGCAGCTGGAATAAACAGGTAATTTCGAAATACACCGTTGGCGGCTATCCACAAAACCAAAATAATTGGCAGCTGTACATGAGCGCCCATGGCTGGGAAAAAGTTACTGTTCCCGCCGGTGATTTTGTGACTCTGCGTTTTCAGAATCTAATCAATTTTGAGAGCGATGACGACAATAAGGTCAATTGCATTCGCCGCGAAACCCTGTGGTTTGCTCCGCAAATTGGGCGCTGGGTTGCTCGTGAATCCTCTGGTTCCTATCAAATTCAGGGGCAAATTGGTGCTGTATTGCTAGAAGACAGCTATAAGTGGGAATTGCTCTCTTGGAAGTAAATCCGCGGCGTAGAGCGCTACTCATCGCAGTAGGCTCTCTACCGGTGGCATGCATTCCAGCGCAGCCTTATCCCAGCGCCACCCCCGTTGCGCCCCCGCTACCTACTCCTACGATCCGACCCCCTCAAGTCGGGCAAGAGTGGGTATACGCGGTTCGTAACGTCTTTAATCAAGAGCTGGTTGATATTTTGACGGAACGGGTAGTGGCGGTTGGGGATCAAGTTCGTATTGCGCGAAGCGGGCAAAAAGCAGGCCCATTGCCTGATGAAATTCAAAGTCCTTGGGGCGACATTGTTCAAGATCCGCATTGGAATCCTCCGCAGCGTTTTCTGAAGGCGGTACCGCTCTGGCCGCAGCAATTGCAAGCCGGCTGGTCTGGCTTTTATCGTACGCGCTATGAAGTACTGGGCAGCCCTGATTTTGATTACTACTGGGGCCTCAATATCAATGCGATTGGTTGGGAGCAAATCAAAACGCCGGCCGGTGAATTCGTGGTCCTGAAGTACGTTAATGAAGCCCCTTTTTTTACAAGCAATGACTTTGCCAGGGTTGCAAATGTTCGTGAAGAAACGGTTTGGCTTTCGCCCGAGATTGGTCGCTGGGTAACTCGAAGATCGTCTGGTCGTTATCTCTGGGCTGGCATGACCTGGGCGTCAGCCTTATGGGAAGACTGGTATGAGTGGGAATTAATCTCATGGAAGTAATTAAGCGCATAAAATCGCAGATTGATCCTCAGTAAATATGTATACCGTTAAAGAACTCTTCTCCACCTTGCAAGGCGAGGGCGCGCATGCAGGCCGCGCTGCTGTGTTTTGCCGTTTTGCAGGATGCAATTTGTGGAGCGGGCGCGAAGAAGATCGCGCCACTGCGGTATGCCGTTTCTGTGATACGGATTTCGTTGGAAGCGATGGTGCTGGCGGCGGTAAATTTGCCAGTGCGGCGGATTTGGCGGCGGTGATTGAAACTGCATGGCGGGCTACAGGTGCGGGACCGCACCATCGCTATGTTGTGTTTACCGGAGGCGAGCCGCTATTGCAACTCGATGCCGCCCTGATTGATGCGGTGCACGCCCTGCAATTTGAAGTAGCAATTGAAACCAATGGCACTTTGCCTGTACCAAAGGGCGTAGATTGGGTTTGCGTAAGTCCTAAGGCAGGTTCAGAGCTGGCAGTGTTGCAAGCCGATGAGATTAAGCTTGTGATTCCTCAGGAGGGCCATCATTCCCTCGAAGATATACTCAAACGCTTTGAGGGCATGGACTATCGCCACCGCTATTTACAAGCCATGGATGGTCCATCGCAAGCGGAGAACATGGCACTGGCCGTGCGCTTATGCCAAGCAAGACCGCTTTGGCGTTTGAGTGTACAAACCCATAAATGGATCGGAATTCGATGAACAATGTCCCTAGCCCTGCTGTATTGATCACCCGTCGGCTGGAATTTGATGCTGGCCACCGTATCCCGCATCACGATGGCCAGTGCCGTCATTTGCATGGCCATCGTTATGCCATTGAGCTGACGGTTGCGGGCGACGTACTCAATACCCCTGGTAAAGCAGACGATGGCATGGTCATTGATTTTGGTGACATAAAGCGTTTAGCAAAAGAGTATTTGGTTGATTTATGGGATCACGCCTTTTTGGTTGCCAAGGAAGATCAGGCGGTAGTAGCGTTTTTATCCACTATGCCGAACCATAAAACCGTGGTGATGGATCGCGTTCCCACCGTTGAAAACCTCGCATACGCCGCCTTTGCCATTTTGGAGCCCATTTTTGCTGAGGCCTTTGGTGGGCGTCTGCGTTTGGCATCGATCCGTCTGTATGAGACCCCCAACTGCTGGGCGGACATTACTCAGCCTTAATTAATGCAAACCGAACTGGATCAGCAATTTATGGCGCAAGCCCTTGCCCAGGCAAGTTTGGCTGCCGCCGCAGGCGAGGTTCCAGTGGGCGCAGTCTTGGTTCGGGATGGACAAGTCATCGCTAGCGCCTATAACCAACCGATTACGCTCTGTGACCCTAGCGCTCATGCTGAAATGCTGGCCTTACGCGCTGCGGGTGTCACTGAAAAGAACTACCGCCTCCCCGGCACCACCCTTTATGTGACACTGGAGCCATGCGCTATGTGTGCTGGCGCCATGTTGCATGCGCGAGTGGATCGGGTGGTGTATGGCGCGCCAGATCCAAAAACAGGAGCTGCTGGGGGTGCGCTTGATTTATTCTCTGTTAAGCAGATCAATCACCAAACTCAGGTCATTGGAGGTCTGATGTCAGAAGAGTGCGGCCAGATACTAAAAGACTTTTTTAAGGAGCGTCGCTAATGCGCATCGAGTTGATTGCTCCTTCGGGCGCTACTTTGGATAATCGAAGTCCAGAAGCGGCGATGGCGTGGTTAAGCCAGCAAGGGGTGACTGTTAGTAACTCAGCTTGCACGACACGTGTATACCAGCGATTTTCTGGAACGGATGCAGAGCGCCTCGCTGAAATGAATCACCTGAGCCGGATGCCCCCTGACTGTGTAGCCATGGCCATGCGAGGTGGGTATGGTTTACATCGCTTGCTGCATCAAATGGAATGGCATCCGATTGCTGCCACGGTTGAGAAAGGCTTGCAAATTTGCGGTCACAGTGATTTCACAGCCTTTCATTTGGGCTTGCTTGCTAAGACGGGTGCCGTGAGCCTGGCCGGTCCTATGCTGAATTACGATTTTGGGCGCATCGAAGACAATGCGGTCGTTTCTCCTGACCCTTTTATGTGGACCCACTTTAAGCGCGCAGTTCAGGAGCGCGCGCTCAGGGCGGAGATTTCAGCATCGCAGCCGCTTAGTTTGCTTTCAGATAAACCCAAGACCTGCAGTGGTCTGTTGTGGGGTGGTAATTTAACCATTCTGACCAGTCTGATTGGAACGTCGTACTTCCCGTCTCAAGAGCAAATTCAGCGGGGCATCCTCTTCTTGGAGGATGTGAATGAGCATCCCTATCGAATTGAGCGCATGCTGATGCAGTTGCTTGATACGGGAGTTCTAGCTTCTCAAAGCGCAATTTTGATGGGTAGTTTTTCAGCCTATCGCCTTTACGATGCGGATCGTGGCTACAGTTTGCAAAGTGCTTTCGAAGCGATTCGAGCGCGCCTGCCGGACTCTGTTCCGATCTTGACGGATTTTCCGTTTGGGCACCAGCCCCAAAAACTGACATTGCCTATAGGCGCTATAGCGGAGATTGAGGCTAGCGCATTGGGATTTTCAATAGCGGCCGACTGGTAACCCAACTAAAGGGTTCGAATCACCTCAGGATTCGCTTGCCTGGAGTGTATAGCTAGCGCCAGCATTAATGCCGATGGCTTTTTTGAGTAGTGGCAACACTTCCGCAAGGCGGTCTTTGAGAGTCCATGGTGGATTAATAATAAACATGCCGCTGGATTGCAGGCGGCGTTCCCCAGGCGCGTTCTCCACACGCAATTCAGCACGCAACCAATCTCGCTCATGTGCCTTCGCAATCGCTTGAAGACGCTGCGGTAAAGCAATCGACTCGCGGCGGGCAATTACGGGATACCAGATTGCATAACAGCCTGTGGCAAAGCGCATTAGCGCTGCTTCCAGACACAACTCTAGATGGCGGTAGTCTTGCTTGTCTTCATACGAGGGGTCAATCAATACAAGACCGCGCCTGCTTGGCGGTGGTAGCAGACCCTTAAGTCGGCTAAAGCCATCGGCCGCATAGACATCAATTTGCTTGGCCAGGCCAAGTCCATCGATATTGGCGCGCAGGATATCAATTTCACTCGGGTGGAGCTCAAATAGACGCAAGCGATCTTGAGGTCGCAGCAAGCGGGCCAAAATGAATGGCGACCCTGGATACAGTGCGATGTGGCTCTCTAGGTTCTCGATTTGCACGCAATCTAAATACGCCTGCAGGCTGGCTGGCACCTGGGATGAATGGTTTGCGATGAATTCATGTAAGCGCGCAATACCGTCCGAGGATTCTTGACTGATGGCGGCAAACCCATCCTGAAGGCTATACAAGCCGGCGCCCGCGTGGGTGTCTACGATGGAAAGCGCTCCCGGCTTTTCTTGCAAATACCGCATGAGCTGCACCAAGATGTAATGCTTCAGAATATCCGCGTGACTACCCGCATGAAAGCCGTGACGGTAACTAAACATACTCCTAGATGCGCCTACGGGATTGCTGCTGCACAAATAGAACCAGAGTCAGCAAAATCAGCGCGATACCGGCGTATTGCAAGGGAAGATTGAGCGGGTGATCAAGTGTTTTGAAGAGTAGGATGTATAAACATACCAGGCCTCCAAGCGCAACAATTCTAGGCCAGATGGATCGAGGCAATAATTGTTTGGTCGATAAAAGGCTCGCAAGCTGCGCGCCAATTAAACCGCACCACATACCGAGACCCGAGCCAACCAAGACATCGGTAAGCCAGTGAGCGCCAATGGCATTGCGGGAGAGACCAACGCAAGCGGCAAGCAATAATAAGAGCATGAGGGGCGCGCGCTTTTCCTTACTGACCGAGAAAAAATAGGCGCTGGCAACCGCAAACGCCGTTAGCGTATGGCCAGAAGGCATTGCGTTATGAAACACCGCCTCACCAATCCGATAAAACTCATGGTTCTGTAACAAGCCAGCAGGACGTGGCAAGCTCAAGGTGTTTTTGAGAATGGCGCTGATGATAGCGGCAACGCCGCCTGCAAAAATAGCGGCACTGAGGGCTCTAGGCGCCAATACCAGTAGCGGGAAGGAGAGCGCAAAGACGCCCCAGCCATTTCCTAAAAAGGTGAGCCAAGTCCAAACCCAATCTGGCACCACTTGGGTAAAGGCGTTGATGGTTTGAAAGGTGCTTTGTTGTAAACCGCTAAAGTACAGTGCAGCTCCAGCACCAATTGGAATTAACGGAATTGCCCACGAGACGAGCGAAAAGCGGGTCAACATGATGGGCGATTAGCGCGCTTGATCGGCAGCGTTCAATTGCACCGCTACTTTTTCCAAGACATCATTGACCGTAATCGCCTGCATGCAAACGTTGTTTTGGCAGGGGGTTTTACGGTGATTGGCGGCGCTGACGCAAGGGGAGCAAGCGAGGTTGGCGGTAATCGCAATTGAATTGCCCAGCGAGCCATAAAGAGCGGGTGTTTCGGGGCCAAATAGAACCACAGTTCGAAGTGGCGTCACAGCGGAGAAGTGACCGGGACCCGAATCGTTGGTCACCATGACATCGGAGAGCGTGTAGAGGGGAGGCAGTTCAGCAAACTTGACCTGACCCGCAAAGTTAATCGCTTGCTTAATGCCCGCGACCACCCTTACTTTCTCAACATAGTCATATTCATTTGGGGATCCGGTAATTAAAATCAAATCCGCTGGCCAGCGCTGATGAATTGCTTGAATGAGTTCGGAGAAACGCTGTTGAGACCAGCGACGCTGTGGCAGCAAATCGCTTGCATTAGGGTTAATTAAAATCAGGCGGTGTTTGCCATGGGTATAGGACACGTTCGATTGGCGCGCCAAGGCTTCAATTCGCTCGAGAACCGAATTTCGCACTGCTGGATCGATGATCGCTTGCTCGAGTCGAATCTCCTCATCCCGAATCTGGATTTTGCTGAACGGCACTTCGATTTCAGTAGCGAATGCCGCATGAATCAAGGACAAAAAGTTTTTTGTAATGTGAATGTGGGGGTTGTAGTGGACTTTGCGATTAAGCATCGTGCCGCGCCATAAACCTTCGCCATGGAAAATGTGATAACCCACGCGCCGACGCGCGCCGCACAAGCCGGTGAGAAGGGCGGTAAAACGGGAAAACAGTTCCAAGTCAATGACGGTATCAATGCCGCGTAACCTTGCTTTGAATAAAAAGGCGATGGTGTCGACGAGTAAGCCCCTTAGGCTGGATGAATCGATCGTGAAAATATTTTCAGGCTTAACTGTATTGAGTAAGGTGAGACTCGCTTGATTGCTCTTGAAAATTAAAAAGAACAGTTCAGCCCCGCGGGCTTGCGCATTGCGCATTGCTGGATCGACTAGGATTGCGCTACCCATTTCAGAGAGTTCAATAAAGAGCAGTTTTCGCGGGGTATGTGGACCACGCACAAAGATGCCTTTGATCAAATCCATCAGTGCAACCAGAGGACTCATTGCTGCGCAAAGTGGAACACCAACCCAGTGGTCAATGGCGCGCATGGTGTTGACGCTAATACTCATAACAAAGGCGACTCCCAGGTAAAGAAATGATTCACGCTCTATTTTCGCTTGAGAAGGGCGTAGGCACCAGGTAATACACATAATACGGTCATAGCCCCATAGCTAATGGAGCCCAGCACGGTCAGAGAGGGGCTAACCCCCCAAAGGGCCAAAACAGAAGTGAGGGTGGCTTCTCGAAGACCCCAGCCTGAAATACTGATCGGGAGCATTAGCAGTAGGCTCAGCGCCGGCAAACCAATCATCAGGGCTTCGATCGGCACCACAGCCCCGTAGGCTTTTAAACAAAAACCCAAAGCCAGAATAGTCAAGAAATGAATACCAATACCGAATACAGCCTGCGCGACATTGATCGGCCAAGCGAAGGCCATTTGAATACCCGGTAGGGCGCCGCCCATCTGAAAGCGATTCAGTAAGCCCTGAAACAAAGCCCGCGTAGGCGACCAGACCAAGGCAATCGCCAATAACGTACCCGAACCCAACATGACGGCAATGACTGCATAGCCGAGGTCGTTGCCCCAGCTGGCTAAAGTAGCGCCTCCCAAAATGAGACCAATGCCGCCCAGTAAATTATTCCCAGCCAAACCCAAGAGGCGATCGACGAAGGTCATCGTGATGCTGAGTCGTAATTTTGGATTGGCATGCTCCATATCAACTTGCTCGTGAAGCTCTTTCGCTAACACTTTTGCTTCATTGGCATCGCCGCTCAAGGTGCCGCTGGGTTTCAAATGGCTGCCAGTAATCGCGCGGTAACTGTCGCCACCCAAAGTACTTGGCAAACCCTGATTAATAAGGCCGCCAGCGAAGTAAAGGGATATATACCCCAAAATACTCCCCTGAAAACCGACGCTGCGCATCAATAGGCCCCAACGCAAGCCCCCGCATAAAAACGCACCGGTCATGCAAAAAAATGCCGCGACAAACCACCAGGGCTGCATTTGCAACTCCGATGCAAATAGAGCCTCCCAATCAATGCCGCTGGTTGCCTTCCAGAGCAGGGCAATGGAGAGCACAATGCGAATCGTAGGCCAGCTGCGTTTTAGAAGGGATTTCCAGCCAGAAGGTGCATTTGCTGGGGTTGGTTTTGCACTCATAGCCGTAAGGATAAAGCAGGCGAGTGGCTAGCTAGGATCTTTTGGAGTCCAGTGTTTACAGAGGCTAAATTCAAAATACGAGAGTTGTCGCCCTAAATGCCGTATATCGATTCGATCTAGGGACTGGCATTCCCTAAAAGCCCCATCAGGACGGCTGCTAATGCCGACAATAGGCAACTCAAAGGGCATTGCAGACCAGTTCACCAAAATGGCATCCGCCCCCGGCTTAATGCCCCCAAACCAGAAATCAAACTGATCCTGACGCCGGTCCAATACTAATACCGGCAGCGGCTTGGCATACCACGCTAAACGGCTAGCTAAAGTCCAATTTTGAACTGCCAGACCCGAGACGGAATGGATTTTGCTTAACGATAGCGCGGTTTGTCCGGCTTGATCCCAGCCGTATAAATCCGCAATTGGATTTCCTTTGGGATTCTTACTGGTGATTCCACCTGAAAGTACTAGACCAAAGCCAATCAGGCAGAGTGCAAATTGAAAGAAAAATAAGCCAGCAATCAAGCGCCTGCGGTTTGCTGCCCATGCGCTGGCTATCCCAATTCCGGCAAACGGCGCCAGGCAGAACCAAGCTGGTGTGGTCCAGTGTGGCAAGCTACCGCCACCAGACAGAAGGGCAAAAATACCAAATGGGATCCAAAAGAAGGCGAGCAAGCTAATAATAATGCCGGGTGAGGTGCGCCAAAACCGATTCAGAAAGTAATACATGCCTACCGTAAATACCAAACCAAATGCTAGCAATTGAATGCCGATAAACGCAGCAAGGCGCCTAAATGCCCATTCGCCCCCACTGCCGTGGGCAATTTGGTATTTGAATGAAATCCACTCATTTGTCCAGTTCCAATACAGTACTGGGGAGATGAGGATTAGCGCAATCAGGATAGCCAAATAAAAGCCAATGCGATTGAGCCATGGCTTACGTGGCGAGCAGAGTGCAATGAGTACCAATGCCAATGCGGTAAATGCGGCGGTGTATTTGCTGAGCCCCGCAAGCCCCAGTAGTGAGCCAGTGATTAGCCAGTCACCGAGAGTGAAATATCGTCCGGGCTGTAGCCAGCGCAAGCCCATCCAAAGCAAGCCAAGGCTCAAGGGCGTTAAGATCGAGTCGGGTAGTAAGCCTACAGACAATACGTGCGGCAAGGGCGCAGCCAGGATAATCAAGACCGCTGCGAATCCAGAGTGACCTGTCGCTGGAAATCCCATGCCCTGTCCACCTACCTTGGTTTGTAGTAAGCGTTGCAGTTCCGCAGTGACTTGGAATACCAAGATGCACGACAGTATCCATAGCGCTTCGGGCACTATTCTGAGTATGCCAACAGGCGCATCGATCGCTACTAAAGGCCACTGCAGCCAACCCACCAAAGGGGGGTGATCAAAGTAACTCCATGCAAGGTATTGTGCGTACAGCGCATAGTGCGCCTCGTCTATGGAAAATTCAAATGCAAACCCCAAACCCAAATGAATGAGCGCCCCCAAAGCGATGCAAAGTAGCGTCTTGCCTCCCCAGGAGAGGGAATGCCAAAAGGGGATCAGAGTGAATTGCAAGCTTACGTTACTTCCTTGCGCAGGTAGAGTTCAAACAGAGCGTGATATCCAGTACGCTCATGTCCTTGTTGCATCAGAATGTCGTAGAGTTTTTTGGCTTGCGCTAAGCCTGGCAACTTCAGACCCATCCGATCCGCTTCGGCAATTGCCAAACCAATGTCTTTTACAAAATGCTCCAACATAAAACCAGGAGCAAAGTCCCCTTTAATCATGCGCGGTCCTTGAACTTTGAGCTGAACTCCGCCCGCAGCTCCGGCGCCAATCACATCAAGAACGGCAAGCGGATCAAGACCTGCCGTTTTGGCGTAAATGAGACCCTCGCAAACGCCCATGATGGTCGATGCAATAACAATTTGATTGCAAAGCTTGGTATGTTGGCCGGCTCCTGCGGGGCCAAGCAGGGCAATGGTTTTTCCCATCAGACGAAAAAGGGGGAGTACGCATTCATAGGCGCTTGCATCACCGCCAACCATAATGGAGAGCGCAGCATCACGCGCGCCAATATCACCACCGGATACCGGCGCGTCCAAACAGGCAATGCCGCGTTCTTGGCCGATAACCGCAATCTGCTTGGCAAGCTCGGGGCTAGAGGTGGTCATGTCAATCGTAATGCACCCTTTTTTCGCGTTCTGTAGGATGCCGTCAGGACCCAAGTAAATGGCTTCTACATCCTTGGGGTAGCCGATGATGGTAATAATGACGTCCGAGGCGGCGGCTAAGGATGCGGGAGTCTCGAACCAAGTGGCGCCGCGCGCCAAGAGTTCTTCGGCTTTGTCCCGACTTCGGTTATAAATTTGCACCGAATGGCCGCCTGCCATTAAGTGGCTAGCCATGCTTTTGCCCATAATACCAGTGCCAATAAAGCCGATCTTCATTGCCATGATGCTAAGCCCAGTTAAAAGTAGTAATTAGCCGATTTTAGACTGCTTATGGAGCCCATTATTTCTTTTGGCGCCCAGCCACAACAAAGCAAATACGATGCAAGCCAGCGGCACAATCGAGCCCCAGTTGAGCAAAGCCCAGCCTTGAGTCGTGATGAGCACGCCGGAACTGAGGGCCGATAAAGCCGTAGTGAAAAACACAAAGAAATTAATCGCGCCTTGAGCCTTATCGCGTTCTTCAGGTCGATACGCTTCGAGTGCTAGGGTGGTGCTGCTGGTGAATAAGAAATTCCAACCAACCCCCAGCAAAAAGAGGGCGATTAAAAAATGAGGCAAGGTCACGCCGGATAAGGCAATCGCAATGCAGCCGATGTAAAGCAAAATACCAGCGCGCATGACCCAAAGCACACCCCAGCGCCGGATCAAGTTACCCGTAAAAAAGCCCGGGGCGAACATGCCAATCACATGCCACTCCAGAACTAATACGGTTTGATCAAATGGGAGATTGCACATCTCCATGGCTAAGGGGGTAGCGGCCATGAGTAAATTCATGACGCCATACGATAGCGAAGCGGACACCACGCAAACAATAAAGAGGGGCTGCCGCATGATCTCGGAAAGTGGTCGCCCCAACTCTTTTGCCTCGCTAATCGGACGCTCCTTAAACTGAATCAGACTAATCGCAATCAAGGCAATAACCGCTACTAGCGCAAGTGCTAAGTAGGCGCCCGCAAACGGGACGCTGAACCAGTCGCGGGTTTGGTTAGCTAAGTTTGGTCCTAGTACCGCGCCAATTACGCCGCCCGCAAGCACCCATGAAACAGCCTTTTCTTTGGCGGTAGGGCCAGCCAGTTCGGCTGCAGTAAAGCGATACAGCTGCGCATTGGCATTGTAAAAACCCGCCACTACCGTACTGAAGTTGAGTAACCAAAAGTTACGATTCATGACTGCGAAGGCGCACAGGAGCGCGGAGGCGCAGGCAACTAAGAGGCCAATCTGGAACGAGCGTTTACGACCTAAATGTTTTTGCGTACGCGCCACCAAGGTAGTGGAAAGTGCGCTACCGACAACATATCCCATAACCGGTAGGGTTGCTAGCCAGGATAACGGCGCTAGCGCAAAACCCACTAAACCATTGATGGCAATGAAGGTGACGTTGTTCGTCAGGTACATGCCTTGGGCAAAGGTCAGCAGCCAGAGATTTTTATTCATGAAAAGCACCAGTGAAAGCAGTACGATAAAGCATCCTGATCTAACCCCTTATGATTTTTCCTCCATTTAGAATGATTCCAAAGAGCCTTTATTGCCATTTCAGCGTGGGTTTGCGTATCCCTTTGACAGTGATTCTGGCCGCAGCTTTGTCAGCTTGTGCCGGGTTTTCAGGGGATCAGCCGGATGAAGATGGTCCGAAGGCGTTTTCATCGGTTGAGATTCAAACCCAAGAGCGCTTACCCAAATTCTCTGAGCAGCCAGCGCAAAAGGGCATGCCGAGTGGCTGGAGTTTTTACCGTTTGGCACCGTATAAAAAGAATACTGCTTACCGGTTAGAAAATTACCAAGGCAAAACCGTTCTGAGTGCAAATTCAAAACGTTCCGCCTCGGGAATCGCTGTAAAACTGCGCCCGCATCCCAGTAAAGATCTTTGGCTGGAGTGGGAGTGGAAGGCGGTTGGCAGTATTTTGGAGGCGGATAACACGGA
This sequence comes from Polynucleobacter sp., assembly GCA_030696845.1. GTDB lineage: Bacteria > Pseudomonadota > Gammaproteobacteria > Burkholderiales > Burkholderiaceae > Polynucleobacter. The sequence continues at coordinate 6,195 of JAUYRJ010000080.1, read as the reverse complement.
GCGGCACACCGATGATGCACCCCTGCGGATCTTGGTCGCGTTTGATGGAAATAAAAGCAAGCTTCCCTTAAAAGAAAGAATGACTTTTGAAATGGCAAGTATCTTAAGTGGCCAAGAGATGCCGTACGCCACACTCATGTACATCTGGTCAGGCAAAAGTCCAGTTAATAGCGTTGTTGATAATGCCTTTACCTCTCGCATCAAAATGATTGTGGTGGACTCGGGTTGGCAGAATTTAGGTCAATGGCGTAAACATGCGCGGGATCTCACTGCCGATTACTTGGTAGCTTATGGCGAGATGCCGGGTGAGGTGATTGGGGTTGCATTGTTAACGGATACGGATAACACTAAATCAGAGGTGCGCGCGCTGTATGGCGATATTGAGTTGGTGCGTAAACCGTAGGTATCGACTTAGGGTTTCCAGCGCTTTAAAAGTAGGGCATTACTTAAAACGCAAAAGCTCGATAGCGCCATTGCGCTTCCTGCTAGCATAGGAGTAAGGTAGCCCAGTGCTGCCAAAGGGATTCCAGTCGTATTGAATACGAAAGCCCAAAATAGGTTTTGCTGAATTTTGTTCCAAGTACGTTTGGAAATGTCGATTGCGCTTGCAACTAAGTTTGGGTCCCCGCGCATTAAGGTAATACCGGCTGCTTGCATGGCAACATCCGTGCCAGTTGACATGGCCATGCCAACATCGGCAACTGCTAAGGCGGGCGCGTCATTGATGCCATCGCCCACCATGGCCACATACCTGCGCTGACCATCATCCCCTTTTTGTAATCGCGCAATCCAATCGGCTTTGTGAGCTGGCAAAATTTGCGCGTAGACCGCATCAATGCCAATACGATCACCCACCCGTTTTGCCGCGGCGGTATTGTCGCCGGATAGCATTACCGTCTGAATACCTAATGTATGTAGCCGATCGACTGCAGTACGCGCTTCACTTTTCAGCTCATCACCAAAGGCTATGACGGCCAATAAGCGGGATGGATTTTCTCCCGCCATTAAGGCGGAGACACTGTAGCCCTCAGAAAAATGACTGGCAGCGATCGAGTAAATCTGGGCGTAATTCGGATGGGGCTCCAGTGATGCGATGCTTTGAAGGCGAGTTACTTGCCCTTGCCACGGACCCGATACTGGCAAGCCCTCTATACCAATGCCGGGCATGGCTTTCAGGGAGACGCAAGGGATTGCTGTAATTCCGCGATCCTTGCTAGCCGATAAAAGTGCTTTGGCCAGAGGATGTTCGCTTCCGAGTTGTAATCCAGCCGCCAGAGCTAAGGCCGTATTGGTATCGACGTTTTCATTGGGATGAATTGAAATAAGTCGGGGTTGACCAAGGGTTAGCGTGCCAGTTTTATCAAAGGCGACCATCTGAATGCGATGCGCCAACTCTAGCACGTGAGGGTCTTTAATCAAGATACCCGCTTTTGCCGCAACGCCGGTTCCCGCCATAATGGCGGCAGGAGTTGCTAGGCCTAGCGCGCAGGGGCAGGCAATCACCATCACCGAAACTGCACGCAAAATTGCTTCACTGAGGTCGCCTAGAATCCAAGCATTGATGAAGCCGGTGAGGATGGCAATCCCAATGACGGTGGGCACAAAAACGGCGCTGACTTGATCCACCAGTTTTTGAATCGGCGCCTTTTGCGTTTGGGCGTTTTCGACAAGTGTAATGATCTTCGCTAGAGTGCTCTCAACACCAACCGCGCTCGCCTCAAGCACCAATAGTCCTTCTCCGTTCAGTGAGCCACCAATCACTAGGTTAGAAACCATTTTTTTGACTGGCTGACTCTCACCAGTCAGCAGAGATTCATCAACATGGCTACTGCCTATCAAAATGATGCCATCGACCGGAATGCGTTCACCAGGCAAGACCAGCACCTTATCTCCCGGCAACACATGATCAAGTGGCAGGTCAGCGTACTGATCTAGTGAAAGTGAGGTGCTATCGGTTAAATTCAGGTCAGCTTTTAGAACCTTAGCGCGCTCAGGCCAGAGATGTTGGAGTGCGCGAATGGCTTCACTGGTTTGTTTCTTGGCGCGTGCTTCTAGCCATTTGCCGAGTAAAACCATGCTGATGATCACTGCTGCACCCTCAAAATAGAGGGCGTGTTGCTCACCTTGGATAAGTTGATAAACACTTAGACCATAGGCGGAGCTTGTGCCAAGCGCCACCAGTAAATCCATATTACCAGCGCCGGACAGGAGCGCTTTCCAGCCCGCCTTATAAAAACGCCAACCCAAAATGAATTGCACGGGTGTGGCAAGGATGAGTTGCCAAACGCCGCTGGGCATCCAATGAATGCCCAGCGGCATCAAAACCATGGGCAGCACTAGGGGTGCGGATAGAGCAAAACTTAAAATCACCCGACCCAAGCCATCTGCTGCCCAAAAGGCATTTCCATCCGCAGACGCAGTTTGGGTAAAGGGTTGGTGTAAGGCGGCGCCATAACCAGACTTTTGAATTGATTCGAGGATGTGTTCTGTAATCCCTGGGGTCGATTTTGCAAGGCGTATGCGAGCTTGTTCGGTGGCGAGATTGACGGTTGCGGCTTCGATACCCGGAATTTTTGCTAGAGTCTTTTCAACACGGCCAACGCACGAGGCGCAGGTCATTCCCTCAATATCTATTGTGATGAAATTAGGCTTATTGTCTGGGATTGGGTTCATACTAAAGGTAATCTACAGCAAGATTTGAGATAAGGAGAAAAAATGCTAACCCTTCACGTTTCTGGAATGACATGCGGTGGCTGCGTTAATGCGATTACACGAGCGATTCAGACGCATGATGCGAATGCGAGAGTTGAGGCTGATTTAGCTACTCAAGCGGTACGAATTGAAACTACATTAAATTTGGAGGAGGCCGCTATTATCGTTACGAATGCGGGGTTTCCGGTTCAAAAATAAAGACATAGCTGGAATTTTTCTGTGGCGGATGGGTTTCTATACAATGTCGAAAAATGGCGAATTTGCCCAAATCAGATGCACATTTAAGGACTGCGATTTATGTTTTTCAGTAAATTGATGCCGCACGATGGTAATTTTTTTGAATTACTCAACGAGCATGCAGATCATGTCGTTGCCGCTTCTGAATCGTTTTTGCGTTTTATCGAGCATTATGGAGACGAGTCACTCAGAGCTGCCTACACAGAAGAGGTAAATAAGGCAGAGCACGCGGCCGATGATGTGGTGAAAGAAGTGCATCGCCGACTACACACTACTTTTATTACGCCGATTGATCGCGATCAGATTTTTTCATTGATTAATACAATGGATGATGTGGCAGACCTGATTCAAAATGGGGCGGAAGCCATGCATTTGTATGATGTCAAGAAAATGACCCCTGAAATGTTGCGCATGTCAGAGATTTGCGTGCAATGTTGCAGCCGTATGAGAAATGCAGTCTCAGCTTTAAAGGGAATTTCATCCGCTGATATTGCCAAGTCGACCTTAAAGACTTGCGATGAAATTGATCAGCTTGAGTCGGACGCCGATCGCCTCCTGTCGACTGCAATCACCAAACTCTTCCGCGACGACATCGATGTCCGAGAGCTGATTAAATTGCAGCGCATTTACGAGTTGCTTGAAGAGGTTACCGACAAGTGTGAGGATGTGGCTAATTTAGTCGAGGGCATTGTCCTCGAAAACTCCTAAAAGAAGACGAGATTTATTTTGGCTGGTACTGAAGTTGCCTTTTGGGTTGTAGTGCTACTTGTAGCGCTCGCTTTGGCTTTTGATTTTATGAACGGCTTTCACGATGCGGCAAACTCCATCGCGACAGTGGTGTCTACTGGCGTATTGAAGCCGCAGCAAGCCGTACTATTCGCCGCATTCTTTAACTTTCTGGCTATTTTTGTATTCCATCTCAGTGTGGCGGCAACAGTGGGTAAGGGGATTGTCAACCCCGTTTCAGTCGATTTGCACGTTATTTTCGGCGCTCTAGTTGGAGCTATTATCTGGAATGTAGTGACTTGGTATTACGGTATCCCTTCCAGCTCATCCCATGCCTTGATTGGTGGCTTGGTTGGAGCAATGATTCCAAAAGCGGGGATGGATGGCCTTGTGTGGGCGGGTATTTTAAAAACCGTAGCTTTTATCTTTGTTTCCCCATTTGTCGGCTTCGTTCTTGGTTCTTTGATGATGTTGATTGTGGCGTGGATCTGTAAAAAAACCACGCCGTCTAAAACCGATCGATGGTTTCGGCGTTTGCAATTGTTTTCCGCGGGAGCATATAGTCTCGGCCATGGTGGAAACGATGCGCAAAAAACCATCGGCATCATTTGGCTGCTGCTGATTATTACCGGCTACTCTGAAGTGGGTTCGTCTAGTCCGCCGATATGGACCATTGTCTCGTGTTATGTCGCAATTGCAGTTGGAACGATGTTTGGCGGCTGGCGGATTGTCAAAACTATGGGGCAAAAACTCACTAAATTAAAACCAGTAGGCGGTTTTTGTGCCGAAACGGGCGGTGCTATTACCCTGTTTGTTGCAACCGCTATAGGCATACCGGTTTCTACTACCCATACCATTACAGGGGCTATTGTGGGAGTAGGCTCAACACAGCGTGCTAGCGCAGTGCGTTGGGGGGTTGCTGGCAACATCGTCTGGGCATGGATATTTACCATTCCAGCCACCGCCATCATGGCGATGGGGGTCTATTACATTAGTTTGGCTATTTTCTAGCGTATTGTTGTTTTAAGCAAAAAATCCCCCATGCGGTTAATCTAAGCCCCATGGATCGGGCGCTGGCTTGTATTCTTCTGCATATACAGAAAAAATCCACATCATTACAGGGAGATGAAATTGGCAGTGAGTATCGAGTCTGTTCAGCAGGCACTTAAAAACGTAGTTGATCCCAATACCCAGATCGATTTGATGACATCAAAAGTAGTCAAAAATCTTAAGGTTGATGATGGCAATGTTTCCCTAGATGTTGTTCTGGGTTATCCCGCTAAGAGTCAGATCGATTTAATTCGAACCTCAGTCATAAATGCGATTCGTCAATTACCTGAGGTGAAAAACGTCAGCGTTAATGTTACTAGCGCTATCGTTGCGCATGCTGTGCAGCGTGGCGTGAAGCTAATGCCAAATGTGAAGAACATCATTGCGGTTGCCAGCGGCAAGGGTGGCGTTGGTAAATCAACCACTGCAGTTAACCTCGCCTTAGCATTGGCCGCCGAAGGTGCGGAAGTGGGTATTTTAGATGCCGACATTTATGGTCCCAGCCAGCCGATGATGCTGGGTATTACCGGTAGACCTGAGTCTATAGAAGAGAATACGATTGAGCCGATGGAAGGACACGGTTTGCAAGCCAGTTCGATTGGTTTTTTAATCGATGCGGATAATCCCATGGTGTGGCGTGGCCCCATGGTGACCTCGGCTTTGGAGCAGCTTCTAAAGCAAACCCGCTGGCGTGATTTGGATTACCTAATTGTGGATATGCCTCCAGGTACTGGCGACATTCAACTGACGCTCTCGCAAAAAGTTCCTGTAACAGGTGCCGTGATTGTGACAACGCCACAAGATATTGCCTTACTCGATGCCCGTAAGGGTTTAAAGATGTTTGAAAAAGTAGGCGTCCCCATTATCGGCATTGTTGAAAATATGAGTACTTACATTTGCCCCAGCTGCGGTCATGAAGAGCATGTATTTGGTCAGGGCGGCGGTCAGAAAATGTGTGCCGATTATGGCGTTGACTTTTTGGGTTCCTTGCCCCTAAATTTATCCATTCGGGAACAGGCGGACTCAGGTCGTCCCACAGTCGTAGCCGATCCAGACGGGGCCATTAGTGCGGTTTATAAAAACATCGCGCGACAAGTCGCGATTCGGGTGGCGAATCTGAGTAAAGACATGAGTAGTAAGTTTCCCAATATCGTGGTTCAAAATACCTAAATGAGTTAAAGGCTTCCTCTACTGATGCGTTTTGCTGTTGTCATGCGTAAGCAGAAAATCGATAACCCCTGGATTACGGATCGGTGGGCGCCGGTAGAGGTGTTTGCGGATTCGGGGCAGTTTGAGGTGAATGGCATGCCCGTGACTACGGCTAATCCCTTGGGTCGATTTGTTGAGCGCGATGATCAAGGAGAGACTTGGATTTTTCGAGGTTTTAATTTGGATCTTTATCCTGATGAGGCTGAGGGTTACTTTTTAAATGCGACAGCTCCTGAGCCTTGCTGGTTTGTGATGTGGCGC
>JAUYRJ010000071.1 GCA_030696845.1 Polynucleobacter sp. | reverse complement strand
TTGCGGAATACATGCTCAAAAATGAATATGAGATTATGTTGGGCTGCGCCAGTATTCCAATGTCGGATGGCGGGCACTTTGCAGCCAGCTTATATAACGGCCTGAATAGCGATCAAATCGCTCCTATTGAGAATCATGGATTTCCTAAAGTGCCGCTACCGCTCTCACGACTCAACGGCGGATTGGACGTTGAGGCGCCGCCTTTAATTAAAGGCTACCTTAAGCTGGGTGCCAAGATTTGTAGCGCACCAGCCTGGGATCCGGATTTCAATACAGCAGATCTTTTAACTATGCTGCGTTTATCCGATATCAATCCGCGGTACGCCAAGCATTTTTTAGGCAAGCAATAAAAATATTACCTATATTAAGTCAAGTACATAGGGGCGGCCTATACGCTCCCACTCCGCCGCCTCTTTTCGCAGACTAAATTCAGTCAATGGATGGTTTTCAATCCACGCCTTTGAAATTTGAATAATAAAACCAGGTCCCTTTTCAAATACATTAACCTGAGGCAAGCGGGAGTCTATTCTGCCACGGCAGAGTAATTGCGCTAGGCGCAATGAAAAAAGCATTCGCCAATCTAAAAAATCAGTATTACTGGCAAGCTTACCAAGCTTGCCAGTATGGCCTACCAATAAAGTGGCTAGACGCTGTTGATCATTTTTAGAAAAACCTGGCATATCAGCATTGCCCGCAATATAAGCAGAATGCTTGTGATAACTGTTATGTGAAATCGATAAACCGATCTCATGTAGATTGGCAGCCCAACCTAATAACATCACATTATTTGATCTTGCCTCCGCATCGACACTAGGCAATTGTGATAAAAATTCAGCGGCTAAACTCCCAACACGCTGAGCCTGTTGACGGTCCACAGCATAACGAACCATAAACTGCTCTACTGTCACAAAACGCATATCATGATGCTGTGATCGACCTAACAGATCATATAAAACCCCGACCCGAAGAGCGGCATCAGTCACCTCCATCGACTCGATATTTAGCTCTTCAAAAACAGCCAACATAATGGCAAGACCACCCGGCCAAACTGCGCGGCGATCATCCTTTAAGCCCGGAATTTGCACCTGATTGATGTGATTACATTGCAGCAAATCACGCTTCATCTGCACAAGGGCCGATTTCGTAATAAAACCCTTTGGAGCGTTGCCATAATTAGCCTCTGCGACCAAATCCGCTAATGCTCTAGCCGTCCCGGAGGATCCGATAACCTGCTTCCACCCCTGTTTTATAAACGGCTCTGCAATGACTTGGATTTCACGCCGAGCCGAAAGTTCGGCCTCTTTAAAGGCATGGGCGTCAATCTCCCCTTTGGGAAAAAACCGCATGCTATGCGAAACACAGCCAATATAAAGGCTTTCCATTAACTTAGGCTCGTAGCCCTCGCCAACGATAAATTCAGTTGAGCCGCCCCCGATATCAACTACCAGGCGATTACCTTGAACTGGCGAGACCTCGTGAGCTGCGCCAATATAAATTAATCGCGCCTCCTCAACCCCTGCTATAACTTCAATCGGAAAACCGAGAGCCCGTTCCGCATCCTTAATAAACTCGGCTGAATTACGTGCGACACGCAGAGTATTAGTAGCCACCGCCCTGATCCGATTGGGATCAAACCCTCTTAAACGCTCTCCAAAGCGCCCAATGGCCGATAATCCACGCTCATAAGCCTCATACCCCAGCAGCTTTTCATGGTTTAAGCCGGCAGCAAGGCGAACCGACTCCCGCATGGTGTCAATCGCCCTCAATTGAGTCCCGGAATGGGTTTTAACCGCACGCGCAATCAACATTCGAAAGCTATTCGATCCTAGGTCTACCGAAGCCACCAGCGCATCGGACTCTGCAAACATGTCTTCAAAACTCAATCGCGTAGCACTCCAATAATTGAAAAAAAGGCACTCTAGTCATAAGGCTATTGTATGAAATAAAAATGACACATTAATGAAATATAAAGGAAGCTTAATGACAGGCTTTTTATGACCAAACTCGCCATACCCATCCTGAATCGCGAAATCGGAATATTGGAATTCAATTCCAGAGTACTAGCTCAAGCCGAGGACGCCACTAACCCGCTCCTTGAGCGGCTTCGGTTCCTAGGGATAGTATCGAGCAATTTAGATGAATTCTTTGAGGTTCGCGTAGCAGGCCTAAAGGAGCAGCTTAAAACACAACCCAATAAGGTTGAATACGATGGTCTAAGCATTTCAGAAGCCTACGAAAAAGTCACAGACTATGCTCATACCCTAGTTAAACGACAGTACACAGTTTATAGGGACATCATCAAGCCCCAACTGAGTCAAGAAGGCATTCAATTTATTGCAGCGCAGGAGTGGAATCCAGAGCAAGAAAAATGGGCTCATCATTTTTTTCGATCGGAATTACTTCCCCTTCTTACGCCCATTGCATTAGACCCGGCGCATCCATTTCCAAAAGTTGCCAATAAAAGCTTAAATTTCATTGTATCTCTAGATGGTAAGGATGCCTTTGGTAGAAGAGCTAGACTGGCGGTTGTACAGGCGCCCCGATCGTTACCTCGCGTAGTTCAGATGCCCAAGAATCTTGCAAGGTCCGACTATGGCTTTGTTTTGCTCTCCTCGTTTGTTCAAAGTTTCGTTGGAGACCTGTTTCCGGGACTGACTATCGTTGAATGCCACCCGTTTCGAGTTACTCGTAATTCAGAGCTTTATGTATCGGATGACGAAGTAACGGATTTACGCAAAGCGCTCCAGGGTGAGCTGCCAACACGGCACTTAGGCGATGCGGTTAGGCTAGAAACCTCGATTGATACTCCTGATGCGCTTTTAAATCGCTTACGCAAAGAGCTTAATCTGGAAATCCAGGACTGTTACCGAGTAGATGGCCCAGTAAATTTACTTCGACTCTCTCAAGTTCCAGACCTCGTTGACAGGCCTACTCTTAAATATGTGCAATACCGACCCAAATCGTCTTTAGGCCTTACGCGTCCGGGGCAGCAAGACTCGGCCGCTCCTGAGGATTCGATTATCGAAAAGATCCGTCAGGGAGACATCTTATTACATCACCCCTACGAAAGTTTTGAGCCAGTTTTGCAATTACTACGGGAGGCCTCGAATGATCCTGATGTTCTTGCCATAAAACAAACGGTATACAGGACGGGTGATGAGTCACCGGTAATGGATGCGCTTATTCAGGCGGCGCGTAACGGTAAAGAAGTGACTGTAGTACTTGAACTTTTAGCGCGCTTTGATGAGCAAACGAATATTAATTGGGCCGCGAAATTAGAAAGTGTGGGTGCGCACGTCGTTTATGGTGTTGTGGGTCACAAATGCCACGCAAAAATGCTATTGGTTGTCCGCCGTGAAAAGGGCTCAATTGGCAAGGGTAAATCACGGTTAGTTCGTTATGCCCACTTAGGAACTGGTAATTACCATCCCAAGACTGCCAAGCTTTACACCGATTTTGGATTAATGACCTGTGATGAATCCATCACCAACGATGTGCATTTGGTCTTCCAGCAACTCACTGGTACAGCGCTTCATTTAGAGACCCGTGAGCTTTGGGAATCCCCGTTTACATTACTAGATGAACTTATCTCACACATCAGGATGGAAGCAAAAGCGGCGAAGGCAGGAAAAAAAGCTCTCATCATCGCAAAAATGAATGCTTTATTGGAGCCCACCATCATCGCTGAGCTATACAAAGCATCTCAAGCCGGCGTCAAAATTCAACTGATCGTTCGTGGTGTTTGCGCTCTTCAACCGGGCGTTAAGGGAATTTCAGAAAATATTACGGTTCGCTCAATTATCGGCAGATTCTTAGAGCACCACCGCATATACTATTTCTATGCCGATGGAGAAGAATTGGTATATTTATCGAGCGCAGATTGGATGGAACGCAATTTATTAAGGCGAGTGGAAGTAGCATTCCCAATAAAAGATAAAAAGTTAAAAAAGCGAGTAATCAATGAGGGCTTAAAAATTCTGCTAAAAGACAATGCGACGGCCTGGAAGATGCAGCCCAATGGCAGCTATCTGCAATCAAAGCCAAGAGCAAATCAAACTCCCGTAATCGGCCAACTGGAGTTACTTAAGCAATTCGCGCTGAAGGGAAGACTAAGGTAAATTGGCTGCCCTTACCTGGAATGCTCTCAATCAATAATTGCGCCTGATGGCGGCTGGCAATATGCTTCACAATGGCAAGACCTAAGCCAGTCCCACCGGTCTCTCGAGAACGGCTGCGATCCACCCGGTAAAACCGCTCTGTTAAGCGCGGCAGATGTTCGGCGGAAATTCCGGGGCCAGTATCGTGCACAGAAAATACCCCATGGCCATTCGCATTGGTATCCCACTTTACGGTGATTACTCCACCTGATGGGGTATACCGAATCGCGTTTGAAATTAAATTTCCAAAAGCAGACAGTAGCTCTTGCTCATCACCCAGAATGCTTGCTTTGGAGCCCTCTACAAACTGAATGGTGTGCTGACCCTGCGATAAAGCTTCGGCATCGCTTCGCAGCAATGCAAATACAGATCCAGTAATGGCAACCGTATTGCTGACTGCCGGCAAAGCATTTGCCTCTAGATTGGCAAGGGTTAATAAATCTTCTACAAGGCCCTTCATGCGACGAGCCTGAACCATCATGAGCTCCAGATACTCCTCTTTTTGCTTAGGCTCTAGATTCAGAGTCTGAACCGTTTCTAGAAAGCCCATCATGACGGTTAGGGGCGTACGCATCTCATGCGATACATTAGCCACGAAGTCCCTGCGCATTGCTTCAGCCTTATATAGATCCGTAACGTCTTGGGCCAGCAATAACCGGCGATTATCGGCAAAGGGAAACGCCTGTAAACGCAAACTTAAATTCGATCCAGGACCCATTTTTTCAATTAATAAGGGCTCCTCGAAGCGACGGGCACTCAAATAATGGATAAATTCTGGATTACGTAACAAATAATTAATGCGCTGCATGGCATCGCGCTTAAAGTTCAGGCCAAAAAAACGCTCCGCAATCGCATTGCACCACTCAATTTGATCTTGGTCATCAAGCATCACAATGCCGTTAGGAGAGGCCTGAAAGGCCTCAATAAAACGTTGGTGCTGGCGCTCTACTTCCTGAATACGTTTCTTGGAGGCGTTGGAACTACGCTGTAAGCGAAAGAAAATGTCTTCCAGAAAGCCGCTGGCATTAGGCAGACTCTCAAGCTCGTCTCGCAAAAGGTATTTTTTAAGGGTGCTGAGCTTAATATAAAAATAAGCTAGCGGGATAGACAACACCAGCAATCCCAGGGTGGCGGCAACCCAATGACCCCAAATTGGCTCTGCAATCGACACCACCACAATGGCAAGTGCAAAAATAAGCAAGAAACGGGTTATGGCTGCAAACATAACTACATCTTAGAGCAAGTCACCAAATCGCCCTGTAAAAGCTTAGTCAATAAAGGCTAGGCGTCAACTGGGTTTTTGGTAATCCGATAGCCACTTCCCCGCACGGTCTCTACATATTGATCGCAGTGATATGGAGCCAAGGCGGCTCGCAAGCGTTTAATATGAACATCCACCGTACGTTCCTCAATGTAGGACTCATTACCCCAGACGTGATCGAGTAAGTGTGCACGGGAATGAACCCGCTCCGGATTGCTCATTAAAAAATGCAACAAACGAAACTCGGTTGGGCCTAAAGCAAGTGTTTTAGTAGATCCATTAGACATCATCACTGCAATCCGATGGGCGGCAGGATCAAGCTCAATCGGGCCAATAGATAGGGGCTTTTCCTCCGCTGAAATCGGCGCGTGACGGCGCAATAAAGCTTTGACACGCGCCACCAACTCTTTTGGTGAGAACGGTTTAGTCACGTAATCATCCGCACCCGCATCTAAACCCAAAATCTTATCCGCCTCCTCCCCTTTTGCAGTTAGCATCAAAATAGGAAGAGCCTGCATAGCTGGATTGGTTCGGAGCTCTTTAGCAAACTGCACACCCGACTTACCGGGCAGCATCCAATCCAAGATGATGAGATCTGGCGTATTCAACTTCATCATTTGTAGGGCCTCGTCAGACTGCAAGGCACGAGAAACCACAAAACCCGAATGCGTTAGATTAATGGAGATGAGCTCTGCAATCGACGGCTCATCTTCAACAATCAAAATATGCTGAGGCATAGCCAATTACCGATTGGCTTCCCGAATCAAATCGTCCTGTGAAACGTGGCGCACATCCGACCCTTTGACAATATAAATAACGAATTCGGCAATATTTTTCGCATGGTCACCAATACGCTCAATTGCCTTGGCAATAAAGAGCAAATCAAGGCCTGTCGAGATCATCTTTGGATCCTCTGCCATATAGGTAATTAACTTACGCACGAAACCGCGAAACTCTTCGTCAATCTGTTTATCGTCTTGAACCACTTTAGCAGCCGCTACTGAATCTAAGCGGGCAAAGCAATCAAGACTCTGGCGCAGTAAATCAATTGCCATTTGGCCCGATAATTTAATCTCAGCGGCATTAATTTTGTAGTTAGCCGCCTGCTCAATGATGCGGCGCGAACGTTTTGCGACTCGCTCAGCCTCATCGCCGGCACGCTCTAAATTGGTTATAGCCTTCGAAATCGCCATCACTAAGCGCAAATCACGTGCCGTTGGCTGACGGCGCGCGATTAATTCCACGCATGCAGAGTCGATTTCAATTTCAAGCGAGTTCACAGTCTTTTCCCGGTCAATCACTTGATTACAAAGATCTATGTTCATTTCGGAAAAGGCGCGCATGGCCGTATCGATTTGCTGCTCTACCACTCCGCCCATCTGCAATAGCTTGGCGCAAAGGGAGTTCAGGTCTTCATCGAACTGGGATGATAAGTGTTTATCTGGCATATCTTCTCCTATTTAGCCGAACCGGCCGGTAATATAGTCTTCTGTTTCTTTACGCTTGGGCTTAATAAAAATCTCATCGGTTTTTCCGAATTCCATCAATTCGCCCAAATACATGTACGCCGTAAAGTCCGATACGCGGGCTGCTTGCTGCATATTGTGAGTCACAATGGTGATGGTGTATTCCTTCTTCAGCTCATTGACCAACTCTTCAATCTTAGCTGTTGAGATCGGATCAAGCGCCGATGTCGGCTCATCAAGGAGCAATACCGAAGGCTTAACCGCTACACCGCGCGCAATGCATAGGCGCTGTTGCTGTCCACCCGACAAGGATAGTCCACTTTGATTCAATTTGTCTTTCGCTTCATTCCAAAGTGCCGCCTTATTTAGGGCCCACTCGACTCGCTCATCCATTTCAGCCTTTGATAAGCGCTCATACAAACGCACCCCAAACGCAATGTTTTCATAAATCGACATAGGAAATGGGGTTGGCTTTTGGAAAACCATCCCAATCCGAGATCGTAGTAAATTCACATCGCGGCCAGGCTCTAAAATATTTTCACCATAAAACTTTATTTCCCCTTCGGCGCGTTGGCCTGGATATAGGTCGTACATGCGATTCAATGTACGCAACAAAGTGGATTTACCACAGCCAGATGGGCCGATAAATGCGGTAACTTTATTTTCAGCAATATCGAGATTGATATTTTTGAGGCCTTGATAGCTACCGTAAAAGAAATTCAAATCCCGAATTTCAAGGGCATTGCGCACTTTCGCCACGGGGGCGTCGCTTCCGCCCGTAGTTAAATTACCCTCTTGGGACTGCGCGTGCATTACCGTTCTCATCATTGTCATACTTTTACCTTTTCACGGAATACGACCCGCGCCAAAATGTTTAAACCCAATACCGCAAATGTAATTAGTAGCGCCCCACCCCAAGCTAAATTCACCCAATTATCGTAAGGGCTCATGGCGAACTGGAAAATGACCACGGGCAGGTTAGCCATGGGGGCGTTCATATTAGTGGAGAAGAATTGATTATTGAGGGCTGTAAAGAGGAGCGGTGCCGTTTCCCCGCTTACCCGCGCCAATGCCAAGAGAATGCCCGTAATCACCCCGCTTTTTGCAGCCCGCAGGACAATCGTCAATGACACTTTCCACTTGGGCGCACCTAAAGCAAAGGCGGCCTCACGCAAGGTGGTTGGAACCAATCTCAACATGTTCTCCGTAGTTCGCACTACCACTGGAATCGCAATCAAACACAATGCGATGGAGCCTGCCCAACCCGAAAAATGCTTGACCTGAGCCACCAGAATGGCATAAACAAAAAGGCCAATCACGATGGATGGCGCCGACAGCATAATATCGGTCACAAAGCGGGTAACCTCCGCAAAACTACTCTTGTTTCCGTATTCCGATAAGTAAATTCCAGCCATGATCCCAATCGGCGTACTAATGAGTGTGCAAAATCCCACAATCATTAAGCTACCTACAATCGGATTGGCAAGCCCACCACCTTCTGATCCAGGCGCTGGGGTGCTAGCTAAAAACAAAGACGGGCTAATTGCGGCAAACCCTTTGTAGAGCAGCACGGATAAAATCCAAAACAAAAAAATCATGCCAATACCCATGGCAATCAATGACAGAGTCAAACCAATTGAATTGGCGCGTTTACGTTTCTTAAAAAGAGACATATCCATTCCCTTAAAAATGGAGGACTCCGGTTTTACTGTATTGCTACTCATTATGTTTTTACCCCCTGCCGTTTTTCCATCCGCATGAGCATGATCTTGGCAAGCGAGAGAACCACAAAGGTGATCGCAAATAAGGCCAAGCCCAATAAAAACAAGGAGGAATAATGCGCGCCTACCTCCGCCTCTCCAAACTCATTAGCTAAGGTGGATGCGATTGAATTACCAGGAGCAAAAAGGGATGCCTTTAATTTATGCGCATTACCAATCACAAAGGTAACCGCCATGGTTTCGCCTAAAGCGCGCCCAAGGCCCAGCATCACGCCGCCGATCACACCCGTTTTGGTATAGGGCAACACCACATTCTTAACTACTTCCCAGGTGGTGCAGCCAATGCCGTATGCCGATTCTTTCAATACAGGAGGAACAATCTCAAAAACATCGCGCATCACCGAAGCAATGAAAGGCAAAATCATCATTGCCAAAATCAAGCCCGCGCACAAAATGCCGATGCCGTTGAATGCACCCGAAAATAAAATTCCCAAACCCGGAATTTGACCTAAGGTGGCGGCGAGCGCTGGCTGAATGTAGTCCGCAAACAATGGGGCGAAAATGAAGAGGCCGAACATCCCGTAAATAATGGAAGGCACAGCAGCCAAGATTTCAATGGCGGTACCCAAGGGCCGCTTTAATTTATTAGGGCAAATTTCTGTCAAAAATACAGCAATTCCAAAACTAAGAGGAACCGCTATTACCAAAGCAATCACAGAAGTAACGACAGTACCGTAAATCGCTATTAAGCCGCCAAATTCACCGTTAATAATGTCCCACTCAACGGTAGTAAAAAAACCAAAGCCGAATTTTTCGAATGCAGGGTATGCATTGATAATCAAAGAAGCAATAATGCCAAGCAAAGCCAGCAATACCGAAAGCGCAAAAAACTGGGTAACTAAATAAAATAACTTGTCCAATAAATGCTGGCGTTTAGCGATACCAATCGCCTGCGGACTAATGAGTTTTGCTATGGCTAAATTTTCCATAAATCCAATGCCTTGGGCAAGTAAATTGAGACTCTGTTCATGATCGCTATTCTACTATTTCCACTTTTGGTTAAATACAAAGGCTCCGCTACGCTGCGGAGCCTTTGTAATATGCATCTAATTACTTCTGAATCTGCGTCCAGACATTCTTACGTATGAAGTCTATCGTTGCAGCAGGCATCGCAACGTAATCCAATTCAGCCGCCATTTTTTGTCCTTCTTTGAATGCAAAGTCAAAGAACTTCAATACTTCAGCAGAGCTAGCTTTGTTGGTTGGGTTCTTATACATCAAAATAAAAGATGCGCCAGTAATGGGCCATGACTTGGCACCAGGGGCATTGGTGATGTAGGTTCCCATGCCTGGAACTTTAGACCAATCGGTACCCGCTGCAGCAGCGGCAAATGTGGTGTCGTCGGCAACCACAAATTGACCATCAAGGTTCTTCATAGAAGCAGTAGTCATATTGTTTTTCTTGGCATACGCATATTCCACATAACCAATCGAGTTTTTGACGCGGCTCACGTTAGCGGCAACACCTTCATTACCTTTGCCGCCTACTGAGGAGGCCGCAGGCCATTTAACCGCAGCGCCAGCACCAACGTTTGCTTTCCAATCACTACTAACTTTAGCCAAATAGTCTGTAAAGATGGCCGTTGTACCAGAGCCGTCAGCGCGATGCACTACCGTGATATCACCAGCAGGGATATTTAAGCCTGGATTTAATAGCGCAATGCGTTTGTCATTCCAGTTTGTAATGGTGCCTTGAAAAATATCGGCCAAAGTAACGCCATCAAGCTTGAGTTGACCAGGCTTGAGGCCTTGAACGTTCACAACGGGAACAACGCCACCAATAATCGCAGGAAACTGTACCAAGCCGTCTTTTTCAAGATCCTCGAACTTAACAGGGGCATCGGATGCTCCAAAGTCAACGGTCTTGGCTTTAATTTGTTTGATACCGCCCGATGAGCCAATGGACTGATAGTTCATGCCATTGCCTGTTTTTGCTTTATAGGCTTCAGCCCACTTAGCGTAAATTGGATAAGGGAAGGTCGCGCCAGCGCCGGTAATGTCGGCCGACATTGCAACTGGGGCAAAACTTACTGCGGAAATCGAAAGAGCAGCTACCGTTAGCGCTTTTTTCATGGTCAATTTCATTTAAATAGTCCTTTAACGAGGTCATCGCAACACTGCGATAAAAAGAACAATAAAGGGGAAATATGACGACTATGTGACAGCGCAAATTATAGATAAAAATCTCTATAAAACAACAACTTATGATTTAAAAAAATCACACAGGGATGGCTGCGACAATGGTTTGTGCACTTGCGTTGGCTAATTTAGCATCATTTGCCTCTACCATCACACGCAGAACAGGCTCAGTTCCAGAAGCCCTAATCAGTACACGCCCTAATCCTGCTAGGCTAGCAGTGGTTTTCTCAATCACGGCAGCTAAATTAGTATCGCTCTGCCACTGGTAGCCCGATTTAATTTTGACGTTCAACAATACTTGGGGGTAAATGCGGATGCCATCCAATAGCTCTGGAAGGGACTTGCCTTGCTTACGCATGGCGGCGAGAACTTGTAAAGCGGCTACCGTACCATCGCCGGTAGAGTGCTGATCTAAGCACAACAAATGACCCGAGCCCTCACCACCTAAGGTCCATTGGTGCTTTTTGAGTTGCTCTAGAACGTACCGATCACCTACATTCGCACGCTTAAATTCAATACCCAAAGCCTGAATGGCCTTCTCAATCGCCATATTCGTCATTAAGGTTCCCACCACACCACCTAAATTGACGCCACGACCAATACGATCTTTTGCTAAAACGTATAGGAGCTCATCGCCATTAAAAAGGCGGCCAGACGCATCCACCATTTGTAAGCGGTCAGCATCCCCATCGAGCGCAATACCCAAATCCGCTTGATGCTCTTTTACTTTAGCAATCAACGCCTCTGGTGCGGTTGCTCCACAAGCATCGTTAATATTTCGGCCATTGGGCTCTACCCCAATTGAGATCACTTCTGCGCCCAACTCGTGAAACACGTTGGGCGCAGATTGATACGCAGCACCGTTTGCGCAGTCCACTACCAGCTTCAGGCCACGTAAATTCAATGCGGCGGGAAAGGTCGATTTACAAAATTCAATATATCGACCCGTTGCATCATCAAGGCGAAAGGCTTTACCCAAGTATTTGGAACTAACGCAGCCCAAAGGTTCATCAAGCGCCACTTCAATTGCCAACTCAGACGCATCCGATAATTTATCGCCCTCCGAAGAAAAGAATTTAATGCCGTTATCTTGATACGGATTATGTGATGCGGATATTACAACCCCGGCGGACAAACGCAATGCTTTAGTTAAATACGCCACGCCCGGAGTCGGCATCGGTCCACACAACATCACATCCACCCCTGCAGCTGAAAAACCGGCTTCCAGTGCAGCCTCCAATAAATAGCCTGAGACGCGCGTATCCTTACCAATTAATACGGTACAGCGCTCTCCTGTCGGCATCTCTTGCTTTAACACTTTTCCAGCCGCATAGCCTAGGCGCATGATGAAGTCGGGAACAATCGGGGCCTTACCCACCTCGCCTCGAATACCATCCGTGCCAAAGTATTTTTTTGGAGTTGTTTTCATATTAATTCATTATAAAACCTGAATAGATGGTCAAGCGACCTACTGCCCAGGCTGAGATTGGCGAACGGCGGTCCATAAGGCAAAGGCATCTACTGTTTCAGCTACATCATGCACCCGAACGATGGCGGCACCACGCTCGGCCGCCATCACCGCAGCTAATACACTGGGCACCAAACGATCGCCCACCTCGCGCCCGGTAATTTTTCCGAGCATCGATTTACGGGAAATTCCAGCTAAAACAGGAAATCCAAGGTCGGCAAAGTGCTCAAAGTTGCTCAGCATCATCACGTTGTGCTCTAGACTTTTTCCAAAACCAAAACCCGGATCAATGGCAATTCGATCTGCGCTCACGCCCCTCTCAAGCAAAGCATCGCAACGGGTTTTTAAAAAGGCATTTACCTCCGCAATGACATTGCGGTATTCAGGATTAAATTGCATGGTGAGCGGATCGCGTTGCATGTGCATTAACACCACGCCACAATCACGAGAAATACTCGGGTTGGCAACGATATCTTCGGCACCCTCTTGGCGCAGAGCCCAAATATCGTTAACGCAATCAACGCCTAAATCGAGTGCGTGACGCATAGTTTCAGGCTTATAAGTATCAATTGATAAAGCGACACCACAGTCTTTCAAAGCCTCGATGATGGGCAATACGCGATCGAGCTCTTCTTGCAATGAAACTGGGATTGCACCTGGCTTTGTTGATTCTCCGCCAATGTCGATTAGATCAACGCCGCTCGCAATCATGCCCTCCGCCTGGCGTAAGGCGTCATCTCTCGCATGAAAACGCCCCCCATCGGAAAATGAATCGGGAGTGGCATTTAAGATGCCCATGACCAGCGGTCGCTTACGATCACTAAGCTCAAAAAGAAAACGCCCGCAACGCCATGTTGCGGGCGGGTGAATCAAGGCCATTGCGCTAGAAAAGCTGACGCAAACTAAGCCGCCGCCGGCGCACTACCTGCCGCAGGGCCAGGAGTACCCCCAGCCGAATTACCGAATGCGGTTGCAGGGGCAGGCTTGGGGGCGCGTGGTGGGCGGCCGTCCATGATGTCGTTAATCTGCTCAGCATCAATGGTTTCCCAATCCATGAGGGCAGTAACCATCGCCTCTACCTTATCTTTGTTCTGCTCCAAAATCGACTTTGCAAGCGCGTACTGGCTATCAATCAAACTGCGAATTTCAGCATCCACCTTTTGTTGGGTTAACTCTGAAACGGATTTAGCGCTACTCGGGCCAAACATACCCTGCTGCTCGGTGTCCACATACACCATGGTACCCAAGCTATCGCTCATGCCGTAGCGGGTCACCATATCGCGCGCCATTTTGGTTGCACGCTCAAAATCATTCGAAGCGCCTGTACTCATGGAGTTCAAGAAAACTTCTTCAGCAGCGCGACCGCCGAATAAAATCGCGAGCTCTTCCAACATGCGATCTTTATATAGATTAACACGATCAAATTCCGGAAGCTGCCATGTCACACCCAGCGCCATACCGCGCGGCATGATGGTGACCTTATGAACTGGGTCGGCTTTGGGCAGCATTTTTGCGACTACCGCATGACCCGACTCATGGTAGGCCGTATTCCGACGCTCTTCCTCGCGCATCACAGCAGACTTGCGCTCAGGCCCCATATAAATTTTGTCTTTGGCGTCCTCAAAATCCTGCATATCCACCGAACGCTTATTACGGCGTGCGGCAAAGAGAGCGGACTCATTTACCAAGTTGGCCAAATCGGCCCCTGAGAAACCAGGTGTACCGCGTGCCAAAACCGCCGCATTCACATCGGGGCTGATAGGCACTTTGCGCATATGAACCTGCAGAATCTGCTCACGACCCCGAATATCTGGCAAGCCTACATGGACTTGGCGATCAAAACGCCCCGGACGCAGCAAAGCGCGGTCAAGCACATCGGAGCGGTTAGTAGCCGCCACAACGATCACTCCGCTGTTGCTTTCAAAACCATCCATCTCAACCAGCATTTGGTTCAAGGTTTGCTCACGCTCATCATTGCCACCACCCATACCGGCGCCACGATGGCGACCAACCGCATCAATCTCATCAATGAAAATAATGCAAGGGGCATTCTTCTTTGCGTTATCAAACATGTCGCGGACGCGGGAAGCGCCCACACCAACGAACATCTCAACGAAATCAGAGCCCGAGATGGAAAAGAATGGGACTTTGGCTTCGCCCGCAATAGCACGCGCTAGCAAGGTCTTACCTGTGCCAGGAGGCCCAACCAATAAAACGCCATGCGGAATATGACCGCCCAGCTTTTGAAATTTCTGCGGATCTTTTAAGAAATCCACAATCTCAAAGACCTCTTCTTTAGCCTCATCGCAACCCGCCACATCGGCAAATGTCACTGTATTGCTATTCTCATCCACCAAGCGAGCTTTAGATTTTCCAAAGGAGAATGCACCGCCCTTACCGCCA
Organism: Polynucleobacter sp.; assembly: GCA_030696845.1. Classification (GTDB taxonomy): domain Bacteria; phylum Pseudomonadota; class Gammaproteobacteria; order Burkholderiales; family Burkholderiaceae; genus Polynucleobacter. The sequence goes on along the minus strand of JAUYRJ010000071.1, from coordinate 35,304 downwards.
CCTTGCATCTGACGCATCATGAAAAACCAAAAACCAATAATGAGCAGCGTAGGTCCAAGGTAATAGAGCGCAGACATGAGCAAATTGGGCTCATCGTCCGCCTTGCCTGTCACCTGAACACCGGCTTTCATGAGATCGCCAACCATCCAAATATCCCCTGGGGAAATAATCGAGTATTTGTTGCCATCAATGGGGGTGACTTGCAATGTACGACCCTGCACATCAACGCGACGGATCTTGCCATCCTTGGCGTCGTCCATAAATTGAGAATAGGTCACCTGTTCTTGCGTACGCGGCTTATCGAACTGTTTGAAAACAGTAAAAAGGACCAGGCCCACAATGAACCAGACGCCGATTTTTTGGAACATATTGTTGTTCAAATACCCACCTTTGCCGGATTAATCCGGGAGTTCTTACATTGATAAATCGAGGGAAATATATGATTTCCCCATGTATTTGATTCTACTACCACCGTATTTCAAGGGTTCGACCTATTTTTATTTGCTAAAACCTGCAAATAAAAGGGGTTATTTAGCGATTTAAGGCTGTTTAGGGGGCTTTAAATGGCGTCCCAATAAAAAAGTCTCTGACGAACGATCGCGCGACGCCTTGGGTTTTCGGGCGGAAACCGTCTTAAAGACCTTCTTAAAGGTTTCCACAATTTGGCTGTAGCCACTGCCATGAAAGCATTTAATCAACAAGGCGCCGTCCGGCTGTAGGTGCTCTTTTGCAAACTCCAAAGCCAATTCGGCTAATGTTGCCATGCGAGCCGCATCGGCAATCCCTACGCCTGATAAATTTGGGGCCATGTCGGATAAAACCAAATCCACCTTGCCATTGCAGCTCGGCGGCAATAAGGACTCCAGCGCACGCAAACCCTCCTCCTCCCGAAAATCACCTTCAATGAAGTTAACATCAGCAATGGGCTCCATGGGCAACATATCCATTGCCACAATGATCCCATCAGGTTTACCGGATTCGATCCTCGGATTATGCTTACCCAGCTCAGTCAGTCGATTGCGTACGTATTGCGACCAACTTCCAGGAGCACTTCCCAGGTCGACTACAACCATGCCAGCCTTAATGAGATGGTCTTGCTCATCAATTTCACTCAGTTTGTAGGCGGCACGAGCCCGATAGCCCTCTTTTTGAGCCATCTTGACGTAGGGATCCATCAGGTGATCCTGCAGCCAACTTTTATTAAATTTATTCTTTGCCACGTAATCCTAAAAGGGTTGATTCCCGACTAAATTGCACACCGCAAAACGCTCTACTTTACCTGCTTATTCTCGCTCCATATAGCGCAATGCTCTATGATCGAGGCATGACTGCACTTATTATTTCCCCAGCACAGCGCAAAGCGCTCAAAGCCAAAGCCCATGACCTCAGCCCCGTTGTGATGATTGGCAACGATGGATTGACGCCTGGCGTCATCAAAGAGGCTGAAATCGCCATCCAGAGCCACAATCTAATTAAGGTTCGCGTCTTTGGTGATGACCGCGAAAACCGCATTGCGATTTACGAAGCCCTTTGCGACAAGCTGAGCGCTGCCCCGGTACAGCATATCGGCAAACTACTTGTCCTATGGCGCCCCGAACCTCTGATTAAGGATGCAAACGCACCCTATGCGCGCGGCGGCAACAAAACCAAAAAATCCATTCAAGCGCCTCGTTCCGCTACCCGCGCCATTAGCCGTGGCGCCACCAGCACTTCGGAGCGCTCAGCGCGACGCACCGCAGCAGCAAAGCCCTTTAGCAGAACCCCCACCAAAAGTGAGGTCCCTGCGCGTAAAACAGCAACGAAGACTGCTTCGACTCGGCCCACGCGCGCCAATGCGGCTGAATCGAAAATAGGATGGTCATCTCCAGGCTACAAACGCGCAGCAGCGCCAACAGGGCCCGTAAAGCGCCGTAAGGTTCGCCAGGCCAGCACCAAGAAAAAATCGTTGGGCTAAGCGCGTACTTGATGGGTTGAGTTGGGAGTCTGAATTGCGCTAAATTGACTAAGGCGCCAAACTAACCACAAGCCAAGCAGGCTCTGCACTAAAAAAAGACCGCTCGAAACGCCATGCAATTGGCCAAAGAGTGCGGCGGATGGCGATAGCATGACCGGCATGCCTTGCAGCAAGGCCTCTTCTCTCAAGGCATCCATATACGGTATTAAGCCGAAGCTAGCCACTGCAGAGCACACCAACATCGCCAACAGAATCCAACGAATAATCCGGTAGTGCTCTAACTTACGGCTAACGAGCAAATTGGCAAGTACCAGCAAACCAACACAAACCACGGTACTCACATAGGCTTCAACGCGAAAAATGGCGCCTGCAATCATGCCAGCAACCTGTCGATCTTGAAGGCTGGCAAAAATGGTCGGGGCGACCAGGTAACCTACGGTAATGAGGCTACCAACCCATAAAGCAGCAATCAGCAAAAACAGACGTTGAGCTCCAAAGTACTGGGAATGATTCCTTGATGACATGAATTAAATATAACGAACCGCCAAAATCTCTACTTCGCGATTGCCGCCGGGAGCCTGTACCGCCACCACGTCGCCCTCTTCCTTCCCAATTAAAGCGCGCGCGATTGGGGAGCTAATGGAGATTTTATTGGCCTCAATATCCGCCTCGTCATCACCAACAATTTGATAAGTCAATTTGGTGCCGTCTTCCAGATCCTCCAAATCGAGCGTAGCGCCGAATACTACACGGCCGTCAACATCCAAGGTGGCCGGATCGATAATTTGCGCTCCCGAGAGCGTGGTTTCGAGCTCTTTAATGCGGCCTTCGATAAAGCCCTGCTTTTCTTTTGCGGCATCGTATTCAGCGTTCTCCGAGAGATCGCCCTGGGCGCGCGCCTCTGAAATCGCATTAATGACAGCGGGACGCTCGACGTGCTTCAGGCGATGCAACTCCTCTTTCAGAAGTTCGGCACCGCGTTTGGTAATGGGAATGGTGTTCATACTGCTACCTTGCTTAATAACGAATCAAATCGTAATTTTAAGCTAGGTTCGCAGTATTTTCAGGCACTATTTGAGGGATCGATGTAAATTTTGCAAGGAATAGACTTCGAGCGAATCCTTGGCACCATTTTTCGAGGCCATTAGACCGTCCATCACTGCGCGAGCAGCGCTGATGGTCGTGTAGTAAGTCACACCATTCGCCTGGGCGCTGGTCCGAATCGATCGCGAATCCGCAATGGCCGTTCGTGTCTCATCTACCGTCGTGAATACCAAGGAAATCTCGCGATTCTTAATCAGATCAACGATGTGCGGACGTCCATCCTTAACCTTATTAACAACGCGAACGGGTAAGCCTGCAGCAGCAATCGCGGCGGCCGTTCCTTTGGTTGCTACCATCGGGAAGCCGAGCTCATGCAGCAGCTGTGCTACTTCCACAGCCTTTGCTTTATCACTGTCTTTTACCGTAAGGACCACGGTACCCGTCTTGGGCAGCTTAATGCTAGCGCCCAACTGGGACTTAAAGAGGGCTTCGCCAAAGGTTTTGCCCACACCCATCACTTCACCTGTAGATCGCATCTCAGGTCCCAAAATAGGATCGATTCCAGGGAATTTATTAAACGGAAACACCGCTTCCTTGACTGAGAAATACGGCGGATGGACTTCGTGCGTAATGCCTTGTTGAGACAGGGTTTGACCAACCATGCAGCGCGCAGCAATTTTGGCCAACTGTAAACCGGTTGCTTTTGAAACAAAGGGCACGGTACGAGATGCGCGTGGATTAACTTCGAGAACATAGATCACATCCTCGCCACCCACGTTCTGAATAGCAAACTGCACATTCATGAGACCGACGACGTTCAGTCCCTTGGCCATCGCAGCGGTTTGACGCTTGATCTCCGCTACGGTTGCATCTGACAAAGAATATGGTGGCAATGAACATGCCGAATCGCCCGAATGAACGCCAGCTTGCTCAATGTGCTCCATCACGCCGCCAATGAAGACGCTCTGACCATCGCTAATGCAATCCACATCGCACTCAATCGCGTCATTTAAAAAGCGATCCAGCAATACGGGTGAATCATGCGATACCTTCACCGCCTCCCGCATATAGCGCTCTAAATCACGGCCATCGTGCACGATTTCCATGGCTCTACCGCCAAGCACATAGGACGGACGAACAACCAAGGGGTAACCGATTTCATCGGCCAGTTTCAATGCCTCATCTTCAGCCCTTGCGGTGCGATTGGGCGGCTGACGCAGACCCAGCTCATGCAAGAGTTTCTGAAAACGTTCGCGATCTTCCGCGGCATCAATCATATCGGGCGATGTGCCTATGATGGGAACGCCGTTCGCCTCTAAATCCAAAGCCAGCTTAAGAGGCGTCTGACCGCCGTACTGGACAATCACGCCCTTTGGCTTTTCTTTGGCCACGATCTCCAGCACATCCTCCAGCGTCAATGGCTCAAAATACAAGCGATCAGAGGTGTCGTAGTCGGTTGATACCGTCTCGGGGTTGCAATTGACCATGATGGTTTCGTAACCGTCATCGCGCATCGCCAATGCCGCATGGACACAGCAGTAATCAAACTCAATCCCCTGCCCAATGCGATTGGGTCCACCACCAAGCACCATGATCTTGTCACGATTCGTGGGTTGCGACTCACACTCACCATGCTCAGCTTCGTAGGTTGAATACAAATAGGCTGTATTGGTTGCGAATTCAGCCGCGCAGGTATCCACGCGCTTATATACCGGAAATACGTTCAAGCGGTGGCGCGCGGCACGTACCGAAGCAGCATCAATATGAAGTAATTTAGCAAGGCGGCGATCAGAGAACCCCTTTTGCTTTAGGAAACGCCACTCACCCGCAGATAAGCTATCGATTTTGCGCTGCTTGAGCTCACCCTCTAGGGTAATCAATTCTTCGATTTGCTCAAGGAACCAAGGGTCTATTTTGGTTTCTTCAAAGACTTCATCCAGACCCATGCCCATGCGGAACGCGTCCGCCAAATACCAAATACGATCGGGTCCAGGCTCACCAATTTCTTGAATGATGTCCTCTAAGTCATTGGAGCGTTCATCTAAACCATCAACACCAACCTCAAGACCACGCAAGGCTTTTTGAAAAGACTCTTGGAAAGTGCGGCCAATCGCCATCACTTCGCCCACGGATTTCATTTGGGTCGTTAGACGCGAATCCGCTTGCGGGAATTTTTCAAATGCAAAACGCGGGATCTTAGTTACAACATAATCGATTGAAGGCTCAAAAGATGCCGGCGTAGCGCCGCCAGTAATGTCATTGTGTAATTCATCTAAGGTATATCCCACCGCCAATTTAGCGGCAACCTTCGCAATCGGAAAACCGGTTGCTTTGGAAGCTAAGGCGGATGAACGCGAGACGCGCGGGTTCATCTCAATTACGATCATGCGCCCATCGACTGGATTAATTGAAAACTGCACATTCGATCCGCCAGTATCAACGCCAATTTCACGTAATACGGCGATCGAGGCGTTGCGCATTAATTGGTATTCTTTATCCGTGAGTGTTTGCGCCGGCGCCACCGTAATGGAGTCACCCGTATGAATACCCATCGGATCTAGGTTTTCAATCGAGCAGACGATGATGCAGTTATCGGCGCGATCACGCACCACTTCCATCTCGAACTCTTTCCAGCCCAACAATGATTCTTCAATCAACAATTCGCGCGTTGGCGATAGCTCCAAGCCGCGCTTGCAGATCTCCTCAAACTCTTCGCGGTTATATGCAATACCACCACCCGAGCCGCCCATCGTAAAAGAGGGACGAATCACTACGGGGAAACCGGCGCTGCCAGTCTCCTTCTGAATACGCTGCTGAACCTCAATCGCCTCATCCATCGAATGGGCAATGCCCGATTTAGCAGAGCCTAGACCAATCTTGGTCATGGCGTCTTTAAACTTTTGTCGATCTTCGGCCTTGTCGATGGCCTCTGGCGAGGCACCAATTAATTCGCAGCCATACTTTTCCAAAATGCCATGGCGATGGAGATCTAATGCGCAGTTCAGCGCGGTCTGACCGCCCATGGTGGGCAAAATCGCATCGGGCTTTTCGGTGGCAATAATGCGCTCAACCACTTCCCAGGTAATGGGCTCAATGTAGGTGACGTCCGCCATCTCAGGATCAGTCATGATGGTCGCTGGGTTGCTGTTCACCAAAATGACTTTGTAGCCCTCATCACGGAGAGCCTTGCAAGCCTGAGCGCCAGAATAATCAAACTCACACGCCTGACCGATCACGATCGGGCCCGCGCCAATAATTAAAATGCTGTGGATGTCGCTCCGCTTAGGCATTATTTGCCTCCTTGATTGGTGGCTGTTGCAGCGGCATTCATTAAATTCATAAAGTGGTCGAATAAATAAGCGATGTCATGGGGTCCGGGCGACGCTTCGGGATGCCCCTGAAAACAAAAAGCGGGCTTGTCTGTCCACGCCATGCCCTGCAGCGAACCGTCGAATAAAGACACATGGGTTATGCGAACATTGCTTGGCAAGGTCTTGGCATCTACTGCAAATCCGTGATTCTGAGAAGTGATAGCGACGCGCCCGCTGTCCAAATCCTTTACAGGGTGATTGGCACCGTGGTGACCAAACTTCATCTTGAGGGTTTTCGCGCCAGCAGCCAATCCCATGATCTGATGGCCCAAACAAATACCGAAGGTAGGAATACCTTTCTCAATAATTTCTTTCGCGGCCGCAATAGCGTAATCGCAAGGGCCGGGATCACCTGGACCGTTTGAGAAAAACACACCATCCGGCTTCATGGCCAGCACTTCAGCTGCGCTGGTTGTAGCAGGAACTACCGTTAGCTCACAACCCCGCTCAGTGAGCATGCGCAAAATATTACGCTTCACACCAAAATCATAAGCAATGACTTTTTTGCTTGGCTTTTGCGTATTCAAGCTTCGATACGATGGCTTGCCATCGGCGCCATGCAGATCCCATTCCGCTTCACGCCACGAATAAGGCGTTTTGGTGCTTACCACCTGCGCCAAATCAAGACCAGCCATACCCGAAAATGATTGAGCCAATTGCAATGCCCTTTTACCTAGAGCAAGAACATCATCCCCCAATTTACCAGCTACGATCGCACCCGATTGCGCGCCCTTATCCCGTAACAAACGCGTGAGCATGCGGGTGTCAATGCCGGCAATTCCTGGAATTTGGGATTTTTGGAGATAGGACTCGAGGCTCTCTTCCGAGCGGAAATTCGATACACGCCGTGAGAGGTCCTTTACAACCAAGCCTGCCGCATGGATTTGAGAGGACTCGGCATCTTGGGTGTTCACGCCCACATTACCGATATGAGGATAAGTCAGGGTCACAATTTGGCGGCAATAACTGGGATCGGTAATGATCTCTTGGTAGCCTGTAATCGCGGTATTAAATACCACTTCGCCAACGGTTTCACCGGGAGCGCCAATACTGTGGCCTGAAAATAGAGTGCCGTCGGCTAATGCCAATACGGCTGGGGGAAAAGAAGGAAGCAAGGGTGACAAACCATCTCCAATCCCTGCTGCCATCCAACGCTCAACACCCCCGAATAGCCTACCCGGAAGTGGTTGCGGGAGGTGAGTGTCTTTAAGCGCTAGGGTAATTTATTGAGTTTCGAACCCCCTAATGATACCAGTTCGTATGCGGGCTATCCCTTAAACCGGTCGCAGCCTTACTGGGCATAGCGAACGCCCAGTAAGCAGCTCCATTTCCCCGCACTTTCTACTTTTATTTGCGTTTTACCGCCTTAAAGTGACTACGCCTTCTTGGCACTGCTCTCGATCACTGATTTGATGTGCGCCAATACGGTCTGATCTTCCATAGTACTGATATCGCCAGGATCCCGTCCTTCCGCAACCGCCTGCAAGGCGCGCCGCACAATCTTGCCTGAGCGGGTTTTGGGAAGCGCATTAACAATATAGACACGAGCCGGCCTTGCAACTGCGCCCAACTGAGAATCCACCGTCTTGAGGAGCTCTGCTTCCAAGGTTGCAACCGCATTGGAATCCTTTGGAATAGCAAAACCGACTGCGACTTGCCCTTTTAGCTTGTCCTCAATGCCAACGACTGCAACTTCGGATACGTTGGCGTGACTCGAAATACTTTCCTCGATCTCGCGCGTTCCGAGGCGGTGCCCAGCAACGTTAATCACATCATCGGTACGTCCTAAAATGAAGTAGTAGCCGTCTTTGTCCTTGATACCCCAGTCAAATGTGGAGTACATCATCTTTCCTGGAATCGTGCTCCAATAGGTCTTAATGAAGCGTGCATCGTCGCCCCAAACGGTTTGCATGCAACCTGGAGGAAGGGGGCCCTCAATCGCCACCACTCCTTTTTGATCAGGACCAAGCTCTTCGCCCGTTGCTTCATCCAAGAGTTTCATGTTGTAGCCATATACCGGTAAACCGGGGGAGCCAAATTTATGAGGCATCACTTCTACCCCCCGCTGAATCGCTAAGATAGGCCAGCCCGTTTCGGTTTGCCAGTAGTTGTCCACCACCGGCTTACCAATCGCCTCATGAATCCAGGTTGCGGTCGGCTCATCAAGGGGTTCGCCAGCCAAAAATAAGGTGCGCAGAGACGATAAATCGTATTTCGTTAAAAATGCAGGGTCTTGTTTTTTCAGGACCCGAATCGCAGTTGGGGCGGAGAACATCACCGACACCTTGTACTTCTCCACGAGGCTCCACCAAATGCCGCCATCCGGGCGCAGCGGCGTACCCTCATACATGATCGTTGCCATACCATTCAGAAGCGGGCCATAAATAATGAAACTATGACCAACGACCCAACCAATATCGGACGTCGTGAACATCGTCTCGCCGGGATTGCCGCAAAAAATCAGACGCATCGCCGAGGCAAGCGCAACGGCATAGCCGCCCGTATCACGTTGCACGCCCTTGGGCTTACCGGTTGTCCCCGAGGTGTAGAGAATATAGGAGGTATGGGTTGCATCCACCCACTCCACCGGAATAACATCGTTCATATGAGCCAGGCGCTCAGTGGTGTAATCCAAATCGCGCCCGTCCACCATGGCGAATTCCGTTAAGCCACGATTGACGATCAAGACCTTGGCAGGCTTGAATGTAGAAAGCGCAATAGCCTCATCTAGCAATGGCTTGTAGGGCACCGCCTTTCCGCCGCGCATACCCGCTTCAGCAGTGATGATCATGGACGGCGTCGCATCCTCAATGCGGGATGCAAGGCTATGGGATGCGAACCCGCCAAACACCACAGAGTGGATTGCACCGATTCGGGCGCACGCCAACATCGCAAAGCTCGCCTCCGCAATCATTGGCATATAAATTAATACCCGATCGCCCTTTTTAACGCCATTGGCTTTAAGGATGGCGGCCATGCGGTTGACTTCCGCGTAAAGCTCGTTAAAGGTATATGCCTTTTCAATATCGGTCTCGGTAGAAACTGCGACTAGCGCGATTTGATTGCCGCGTTCGGCAAGATGGCGGTCGACTGCGTTGAAACACAGATTCGTTAGCCCGCCCTTAAACCAATTTGCGAATGGCGGCTTGGAGTATTCCAAGACGGTATTAAACGGCTTTTCCCAATGAATCAGTTTGGCCTGTTCACCCCAAAAACCCTCGGGATCTTGAATGGATTGTGCGTGAAATGCGTTGTAAGTGGACATGTTTTACCCAGTACGTTGATCTATGAATAGCGGCTGATTTTTCTCAATGCAAAAGGGGTTTACACCTAAGGGGGATTCACCGCCACCTTTGCAGTAGTAGTTTTCGCAGATTTTGCCACCGCTGTCGATGCGGATTTATGCTGAGCGGCAGGCTTAGATGCAGTTTTAGTGGCTTTTTTCGCGCTTGATGCGCTATTTTTGGATGCCGTTTTAGTGGTCTTTTTGCCTCCAGCATTGGATTTTTTGACATTAGCGGGCTTGACTAGATTAAGACTGCCATTCTCGGCCAAATGCTCCGGCACATCACTCGACTTGTTACTGGGCTTCGGAATGATGACGGTTGAGCCTGACCGAACCCGCACCCCTCGCGGGATTCCGTTGACTTCGCGCAGTACCGCTAAATCGACTCCAAGTCGCTTTGAAAGCTGTTCAGCTGTTTCAGTACTGGGAACGCTAACCGCCGTCCACGAAGACAGCGGCTGGGTGTAACTTTTCAAATTCTCCTGAAACAGTTCCGCATGGCCAAAAGGCAACAGCACCTGCTGGTTAGCCGCACTCAAAATGACCGGCTTATTAAAGGAAGGATTGAGATTACGAAACTCCTCGGGAGTCAGTTCAGCTAACTTAATAATCACATCAACATCAATGTCACGCGTCACATCAATTGCCACGAAGTAAGGGTGATTTTCGAGCTCTGGCAGCACAATGCCATAAGCACTTGGGTCAAGCACAATCGCCTTATAGGCCATCAGCTTGGGCACATAATCTCTGGTTTCCTTGGGCATCTTCAAACTCAAATAATCTTGTGGCAAGCCCATCGCCTGATTGCGCCGAATTGCCTTGGCTACATTGCCCTCCCCCCAGTTGTAAGCCGCCAAGGCCAGTTGCCAGTCACCGAATTGGCGATGCAGTCGTTGCAAGTAGTCGAGTGCGGCATTGGTCGATTGCAATACATCGCGACGCTCATCGCGGAATACATTTTGAGTTAACTTGAAATCTTTACCCGTAGCTGGCATAAATTGCCAGATTCCCATAGCCTTTGCGGTGGATTTGGCGACAGGGTTGAATGCGCTCTCGACAAACGGGAGCAGCGCAATCTCCATAGGCATGCCCCGTAAATTGACCTCCTCGACTATATAAAAAAGGTAACGCGAAGACCTCGCCATAGAGCGATGAACGTAATCGGGTCTTGATGCTAACCAGCGGGTTTGCTCTATAACCAAGGGGCTATTGAGTTCAGGCATCGCAAAACCATCCTGAATGCGCAACCAAAGGTTGCTGGAAGGAGCCATCAGACTGCTTACCGATTGTTTACCGAGATTGACGCGCGGCGCCTTTGCAGCACGGGGATTAGCGGCTGTAGAACTGGACTCTGAAGACCAGTCGTTCATTCCAGCGCAGCCCGAGAGTATGGCCAGCGCGAAGATCGCCAAGGTGAACTTTGATGCTACCGATACATTGGCGGCATCACCCATCCAGCGCATCAGAATCGATCCTTCCAGGCGCGAATAGCGGCTAAAACATGGGCATCGCTAGGCAAAGCGGGAGCACCCGATTCACGAAGAGCTGCCTCGATTACGTCCGGCTGATCAGAACGCATAAATGGATTTACTCGACGTTCGTGCGCTATGGTGGTTGGGAGCGTCGGGGTATTGGCCTCTCGCAGTGCATGGGCATGCTTTGACCAAGCAATTAAATCGGCATTATTTGGCTCAACCGCTAAGGCAAAGCGAATATTCGAGAGGGTGTATTCGTGCGTGCAATACACGGCGGTTTCTGGGGGCAATGCAGCAAATTTGGCTAGGGACAGGGTCATCTGCGTTGGAGTGCCTTCAAATAAGCGACCGCAACCCGAGGCAAACAAGGTGTCGCCACAAAAGAGTTTAGGCGCAAGTCCATCCGCAAAATAGGCTATGTGGCCCAAGGTGTGTCCTGGCACTTCAAAAACGCTGAACTCAATAGCGGGGGCAGTGAATTCCACGGCGTCGCCCTCCATCAGCGCATGCGTGCGTCCTGGAATGCTTTCCGTCGCAGGACCATAGACCGGCACCACCTTATCAATACTGGACTCCGCATACGATAGTAGACTCACAATACCGCCTGTGTGATCGGCATGATGATGGGTAATCAGAATGCCGGTCAAGGTCAATGCCTCTTTTTGTAAAAAGGCGATGACGGGACCCGCATCCCCCGGATCAACCACCAAAGCGGATTGACCATCATGGATACACCAGATGTAGTTATCGTCGAATGCTGGAATTGGCCAGACTTGCAATGCTGTTTTCGTTACCATTAGGACATGATACCAACCCAAGAGCCATTTGAAAGTCAGAACGCATCCCAAGCCGATTTGTGGGATGCATGGCTGGCGTCCCCTCCTGGACAGTATGTCCTCGAACAGGAGCAGCGCTGGTTTAATCAGACGGTGGCCGATGTATTCGGATTTAATGCCATTCAAGTGGGCTTACCGCAATTGCATGCCCTGCATGAAAACCGCATGCCGATGCGTGCCCTACTTCTCAATCCCGCTGAGTCCTCAGGGATCCTTAATGCCGAAAAGCCGCCCTCTTGGCACGTGATTGAAGGGTTACCAGATGAGCTCCCCTTTGCCGCAGAAAGCATTGACTTGTTGATTCTTCCCCATGTACTGGAATTCGCGGCGGACCCTCACCATATTCTTCGGGAAGTTGATCGTGTATTGGTTCCGGAAGGCAGGCTGATTTTGACAGGATTTAACCCGGCTAGTCTCTGGGGGATCCGCCAGTATTTTGGAGGCTTATTTGGAAAGCCTTTTTTACCGCGAAATGGTCAATCCATCCACTTACTGCGTATTCGAGATTGGCTCAAGCTCTTGAATTTTTCCTTGGACCGAGGGCATTTTGCTTGCTACAAGCTACCGCTTCAAGGCGAGTCTGCAATGGCCCGAATGAACTACTTAGAGCCGATGGGCAACCGCTGGTGGCCTATTTTTGGGGCAATTTATATGGTGTCTGCAATTAAACGTCATCCGGGCATGCGCTTGGTTGGCAGGGCAATGCAAACACGTCCGCAAGCGCTGCGGCAGCTGAGCCCCGCTGTGGAGAGCAAAATACGACCTCAAGCCCCCATTCAACAAAGCGATGTAAATGAACCCGTCTAAATCCGCCCCGCCCCACATCATTATTTTTACGGATGGCGCCTGCAAAGGAAATCCAGGGCCTGGTGGCTGGGGTGCCGTTTTACGCTCCGGACAACACGAAAAGCATTTGCATGGTGGCGCCCCGCTAACCACCAACAATCGAATGGAAATTAGCGCAGTCATCCATGCTTTGCGCGCCCTTAAGCAGCGCTCTTCGGTCGAGCTTTATACCGATTCGCAGTACGTCCAAAAAGGGGTTACCGAATGGCTCGAGGGTTGGAAAAAGCGCAACTGGAAAACCGCCAATCGGGAACCCGTGAAGAATGCCGATTTATGGCAAGAATTAGACGTGCTGCTTCCCGATCACGCCATTTCTTGGCATTGGGTTAGGGGGCATAATGGCCACCCTGGCAATGAACTAGCCGACGCCCTAGCCAACCGAGGTGTAGAAGAATTTCTAGCCAAAAACGCGGTTTAAGGGCGGCCTTTAAAGCAAGGCAAGGCTAGCATTAGACTCGGTTCCGCCTTTGCACAGCGCAATAAAGCTTATGAGAGAATGGTGCGATACATCAAAAGCCCGTAACTACGTGTTTTAACCCCATAGAAAAACTGAGATAAATTGCCTGACAACCTGCCAAAACCAAACTGGTTCAACAAAACGCGAAATGCGCTTTGGAAAACACTCCAGCAATGGAATCAAGGTCTTTGGGCGATTACATCAACGGGCCTGAACAAGCTGGAATTTGCATCCATTAAAGCGTTCACCCTAAAACACAAGTGGCGCATCCTTTTAATAGTAGTTCTGGTCTACGCTGGCCTTAAGGCGTACGACCACTTTTTCCCCGCTGCAAACAAAAAAGGGGGGCCGCAAACCATCAGCAGCATCGTGGTAGAACGCAAGGATGTCCCCCTCATTATTGAAGCCACCGGCACCATTGTGGCTGCCAGCATTGTCGATATTCGGCCACAAATTACGAACATCGTGTCAAAAGTCAACATCACCGAAGGTCAAACTGTAAAAGCCGGTGAGCTCCTCTTCACCTTAGACGATCGTACCGATAAAGCTAATTATGAAAAAGCAAAAGCGATAGCAGATGATGCGCAGCGACAGCTAGCCCGCGCCAAGGAATTGGTTGCGAAAAACTTCATCTCCAAGGCGGGTTTAGATACTGCGCAAGCCAATGCAGCATCAACGCAAGCCGCAGCAAGAGCGGCTGCAGTACAACTTTCCTATAACTTCATACGCTCGCCAATCGATGGTCGAGCTGGCATCATCAACGTCTTCCCAGGATCTCTGGTTCAAGCCAGCAACGTGGTGGTTTCTTCCACTAGTTCGACTGCCACCTCAACAACGGGGGCGATGGTCACCATTACCCAGCTCGATCCAATCAATGTCCAGTTCACCATTCCAGAGCGCGATATACCCATACTCTTAAACGCTCGCAAAGACGACAAGCCCCTACCAGTAACCGTAACCGTCGGCGATGCGCAAAGAACTGAATACCCCGGCTTAGTTTATGTAATTGATAACCAGGTAGATCCGGTGATTGGTGCGGTACGACTCAAAGCGCGCATTAGTAATGACAACAATGCCCTTATCCCTGGGCAGTTTGCCCGTGTGAAATTAGAAGCCAATACCCTCAGCAACGTCATGATGATTCCATCTCAAGCGGTGGTAATCAATCCAAAGGGGAAATTCGTTTACCTTGTTGAAAAAGAGGACAAGGTTGCCATGAAGCCGGTGAAAGTACTCTATGAGTATCAAGGTAATGCCGTAATCGATGGAATCGATGCCGGCGCACGCGTTGTGGTTGAAGGCAAGCAAAATCTGCGCCCGGGCAGCAAAATTCGGGAGGCAAAACCTGCAAACGCCCCCAAAGCCTTGGCTAAGCCGGAATCCACCTTACCAGCCGCAGCGACTGAGAAAAAATGACGCTCTCCGAGCTTTGCATTCGAAGACCGGTTATGACGACACTGCTGTCAATTGCGACAGTAGTAGCTGGCATCATCGCCTACACCAAGATTCCGGTAGCGGCTCTTCCAAGTTTTAATACGCCCGTCATCCAGGTTAGCGCCAGTCTACCGGGCGCCGCTCCAGAAAATATGGCCTCGGCTGTTGCTTTGCCGCTCGAAAAAGAATTCTCGACGATTGATGGCATTACTGTCATTAGCTCCGTGAACTCGCTGGGTAGTACGAACATCACCTTGGAATTTAACAACGATCGCGATATTGATAAAGCGGCGGTTGATGTTCAAGCGGCCCTACTACGCGCGCAACGACGCCTGCCCATTGAAATGACCAACCCACCGTCATACCGGAAGGTCAATCCGGCTGATGCGCCCGTATTGGTCATTGGCATGACCTCGCCTTCGATGGATCTTTCCGAGATGAACGGTTATGCGGAAAACTTGATTTCGCCAACCCTGTCTACCATTGATGGCGTCGCTCAAATCATTGTCTATGGCGCTAAACGCTACGCGATTCGGGTAAAGGCAAAAGCGGATGCGCTGGCAATCAATAACCTCACCATGGAAGACATTGCGGTTGCGCTGAATAAAGCCAATAGCAATACCCCTGTTGGCGTGCTGGATGGTCCACGCCAGTCAATGACCATTTACGCCAATGAACAGCTCGTCAACGCAAAGGATTTTGGCGATCTGGTGATTGCGCAGCGCAATGGTCTACCGATCTATCTGCGCAACGTTGCTGAGGTGGTCGAGAGCTACGAAAACGTCAAAACCTTGGCAACCACCAATGGCGAGCGCTCCATTGCCATTGCTGTTTTACGGCAGCCCAATGCGAATACCGTTAAAGTAGTTGATTCAATTAGGGCATTAATTCCTGAGTTCGAGAAACAGTTACCCGCATCGATCAAACTCACCCCCATCAACGATCGCTCCATCTCGATCCGCGATGCAATACACGATGTCAACTTAACACTCTTGCTAACAATCGCATTAGTAGTGCTGGTGATTTTTCTTTTTCTCAAGCACGCATCCGCCACGATTATTCCGTCGCTCAGCCTACCCATTTCCTTAATTGGCGCTTTTTTTCTGCTTTACTTTATGGGTTACAGCCTAGATAACATTTCTTTGTTAGGCATTACCTTGGCAGTGGGATTGGTTGTCGATGACTCGATTGTGGTGCTGGAAAATATCGTGCGCTACACCGAGCAAGGGATGTCCCCGCTCAAAGCAGCGCTTAAAGGCAGCAAAGAGGTGGGCTTTACGATTGTGTCAATTTCACTCTCCCTCGTTGCCGTTTTCATACCGCTCTTTTTTATGCAGGGACCTGCGGGCTTACTTTTCCGAGAATTTGCGGTGGTGGTCTCTCTAGCGGTTTTGGTATCGGCAGTCGTTTCCCTTACATTAGTTCCGATGCTGTGTAGTCGCTTCCTGCCTAAGCCTGGGCAACACCCCAAAGAATATGCGATCACCAAGCGCTTCGATGTGATGTTTACCTGGGTCACAAACACCTATATTCATTATCTGGATAAAGCGCTCATCCATCGCAAAATGGTCTTGATTGGCTCCATCGCCACCATTGTGCTCACCGTCATTATGTTTGCGTATAGCCCAAAAGGATTCTTTCCTGAAGAAGATATCGGTCAAATTATCGCAACCACCGAAGCCTCGGAGGATATGGCATTTACATCGATGCTGGAACTGCAAGATAAGGCGGCGCAAATTGTCATTAACAACCCTAACGTAGCTAATTCAGTATCCATACTGGGTGGCGGCGTAAGCGCTGGCGCCAATACCGGTCGTATTTTCATAGTGCTCAAGCCCAAGGGTGAGCGCGAAAAAATGAACAAGGTCTTAGAGTCGCTCCGCACTGAATTTAGGGAGCTGCCAGGACTAATGGTCTATATGCGCCCTATTCAAAACCTACAGCTGGGTGGACGCGCCAGCAAAAGCCGTTATCAATTCACCTTACAAAGTGTAGGCTTTGATGGCATTAATGAATGGTCAGAGAAAATTTTAGAAAAAATGCGCGCCGACCCCATTTTTCGGGATGTAACCAGCGACTCGCAGCTGAAGGGGCTCAATGTCAAGATCGATATCGATCGAGAAAAAGCGGCCAGCGCCGGCGTTACTGTGGCCGATATTCGTCAGGCGCTATATAACTCATTTGGCGAGCGCCAAGTCTCCACCATCTACACCAGCGTTAATACCTATTCGGTTATTTTGCAAGCGGCCGACGATCAACGCCAATTTGAAACGGATCTGAGTAGGGTTTTTGTGCGCGGACGCGCTACCGATAAACTCATCCCACTTTCTAGTCTTGCCAGCTTTAAACGGGAAGTAGGACCTACCTCGGTAAACCATCAAGGGCAAATTCCCGCTGTAACCCTGTCCTTTAACTTGGCTCCCGATGTGCCGCTAGGCGACGCCACCAAAGCCATCGAAGGATTTGTAAAAGACGTTAAATTACCCTCCTCCATCATCACCAGTTATGGCGGCGACGCCAAAGTATTTAAAGAAAATCAATCGGGTCAAATTATTTTGATTTTGGCTGCTCTAGGTGTAATTTACATTCTGCTCGGCGTTTTATACGAAAGCTATATTCACCCGCTTACCATTTTGGCTGGTCTACCTTCTGCTGCGATTGGCGCCCTGCTCTTTTTGTGGATGTTTAATTTAGAGCTCACCATCATCGCCATTATTGGCATCCTGCTGTTGATTGGTATTGTGAAAAAAAATGCCATTCTGATGATCGACTTTGCCCTGGATGCACAGCGCCGTCAGGGCATGCAGCCCGAAGAGGCGATTCGAACCGCCTGTATTTTACGTTTTAGACCGATTATGATGACCACCTTTGCCGCATTAATGGGCGCCCTCCCGATCGCACTAGGATTGGGTGCTGGCGCTGAACTCAGGCAACCGCTTGGTATCTCGGTGGCTGGCGGCCTAATCGTCTCGCAATTTGTCACTCTTTTTATTACACCTGTGATTTACCTCTACCTGGATAAATACGCCGGTACAGGTCCGCTCAACATTAGCCCCGCAGATTTGGAAGGCACCGCATGACACGTCAAGTGATATTGGATACGGAAACAACCGGCTTAAATCCGGCAACAGGCGACCGCGTGATTGAGATCGGCTGCGTTGAACTCATCAACCGCAGACTAACCGACCGCACCTTTCATCACTACATCAACCCCGAGCGCGACATTGATGCCGGCGCCTATGCGGTACACGGCCTCTCGCGTGAATTTTTATCCGACAAGCCGGTGTTCGCACAGATTGCAGATGAGCTTATTGATTTTGTGGCGGGTGCGGAATTGATTATTCACAACGCGCCATTTGACTTGGGGTTTTTAGATAGCGAATTTGCCTTGCTGAAACGCACCCCATTTAGAGCGCATGCTGCCGCTATTATTGATACGCTGGTGGATGCACGGCAAATGTTTCCGGGTAAACGCAATTCCTTGGATGCCCTTTGCGAGCGCTTTTCAATTAGCAATAACCACCGTACTTTGCACGGCGCTTTATTGGATGCTCAGTTGCTCGCTGAAGTCTATGTGGCGATGACCAGAGGCCAAGAGGATCTCACCATTGACTTGATAGATTACACCGTCACCACCACTGCAACGGGTCAAGCCAAGCAACTGCCCACAAACCTCATGGTGCTAGCAGCAAGCGCAGAGGAATGCGCGCTGCATGAACAAATTTTGGCAGAAATTGCGAAGTCCAGCAAAAAAGATCCCGTTTGGGATTTTGCAATCCAGCCTTAAAAGAAGTTAACCAATTGCACACGAGTCATCTGTGGGCGGGGCTTTTGACCCCACCCGAAAATTGACCACTAACTCAATTAAATCGCCGCAGCAATTGCCTTACCGAGATCGTCTGTCTTAGCGGTTCCACCCACATCAGGCGTTAATGGCGCATGACCAGGCCCGGATTTGAGAACCGTTTCAATGGCGCCAAAGATCGCCTTGCCAACCTCGGGATAACCTAAGTGATCCATCATCATGGCGCCACTCCAAATTTGCCCGATTGGGTTGGCAATTTTCTTGCCAAAAATATCAGGCGCCGAGCCGTGGACTGGCTCAAATAAAGATGGGAATAGGCCTTCGGGATTAATGCTACCCGATGGAGCTACGGCGATCGTGCCGGTACAAGCAGGCCCTAAATCGGACAGAATATCGCCAAATAAATTGCTTGCAACTACAACATCAAACCGATCGGGATTCATGACGAATTGCGCCGTCAAAATATCAATGTGGTATTTGTCGCTACGCACATTAGGGTACTGCTTCGCCATGGCTTCAACACGCTCATCCCAATAGGGCATCGTAATGGCAATACCGTTGGATTTGGTGGCGGAGGTCAGGTGTTTTTTGTCGCGGCTTGCTGCGAGATCATAAGCAAACTTCAAAATACGATCAACGCCATGGCGTGTGAAGACCGACTCTTGAAGCACAAACTCACGATCGGTATCGGGGAACATTTTTCCACCAACACTGGAGTATTCGCCTTCGGTGTTTTCACGAACCACAAAGAAATCGATATCACCCGGCTTGCGATTCGCCAATGGGCATGGCACACCAGGCAGCAATCGAACAGGTCGTAAATTCACGTACTGATCAAAACCCCGCCGGAACTGAATGAGGCTACCCCATAAAGAGATATGGTCTGGTAATACATCGGGCATGCCGACTGCGCCAAAGAAAATAGCGTCATATTTCATGAGCGTGTCGAACCAGTCGTCCGGCATCATCTTGCCATGCTTTAAGTAATAGTCGCAGCTCGCAAAATCAAAATGGTCAAACTGCATATTGATTCCAAATTTCGTGCTTGCGGCTTCCAGTGCGCGTACGCCCTCTGGCATCACTTCTTTACCGATGCCATCCCCCGGAATGACAGCAATTTTTGGATTTTTGACTATTTTTTTTGCGTTCATATGTATTTGACCTAAATATTAGTTACAGCGTTTTGCTCACATTTGACCGAGCTTTGCCCAGCGCAACGATTTTACTAGGCTTTAGGGTGTCCCCATGCCGAGGAAAGACGATCCATCTTGTTTGACTAACTGATGGCACGTCGAATCTCATCGCGCGCAGGTCGATCAGAATCGGTCTGCTCCGTATTCTCAATGGTCTCTGGCTCTGCTTCCTGCATCCGGATATTGTCCTTAGGGCAGATTGGCGCGCCATAACTAGCCCAGCGCTTTAGCAGGGTTACCTCATAGCCGCATTGAGCGCATTTAGCCTTATTGCGACTGACGTTGCTAGGTCTAGGAGGCGGAAATACGATGGCTTGATGGGGATATGGGCCCAATTCTTGACTGATCATCATGAGGCGAACCGTCAACTCCTCACTGGCATGCGCCATACGCGCCGGCCCCTCTAAGCCTAAGGCATTCGCAATCCCCTTAAAGTCCTCGCCGTGTCCGCTAAAACAGTCGTCCACAGCATGGCATAGCTCATGCACCAAGGTATCTAGCAACTGCACTGGCTCATCGAGCTTAGGAGAGATAAAGATCTCGTTAACGCCATCACCTGAGCGCTCCCTAGGCCAGCACTGGCCCAAGGTGGTTCGGGGGCTGCTGGAGGCCGGAAAGCCGCACGACACTCGAACGGGCGGGATAGCGTATCCCGCTTTAGAAAAAATCGGCTCCAAGCGCCGAACAGCCTCTTGCAGCCAGGCTTCACGATTTGCGTTATGGGTCATAGATCAATAAAAAATAGGGGGGTTTAAAACAGGGATGCAATGCATTTCTTGGGCGAATTGCGATCATACGCCACCAAAAGTAGAATGGCATCATGAATGATCTAGAAAGCCTTAGCGCATCCGAAGCCGCCCTCGCCCTCGCCCAAAAGAAAATCAAGGCCGAAGACCTGCTATTGGCATGCCTTGATCGCATTGGTCAGCGCGAGAGCCTTATTAAAGCCTGGGTCAGCCTTGGTAAAGAGAATGCGATTGCCCGTGCTAGGCAACTGGATCGCGGGGGCTCTACAGGCCTTTTGCATGGCCTGCCCATTGGCGTGAAGGATCTCTTTGATACCTATGATTTACCCACCTCCTACGGGTCACCGATCTACCGCGATCACCGACCCACATGCGATGCGGTTGCGGTTGCCTTAATGCGTCAAGCTGGCGGCATCATCTTGGGCAAAACCGTCACGACAGAGTTTGCTACCTTTAAGAGTGGTCCTACCGCCAACCCCCATAACCCCGCACATACTCCAGGCGGCTCCTCAAGTGGTTCTGCCGCCGCAGTAGCGGACTTTATGGTGCCTTTAGCGACCGGCACCCAAACTGCCGCATCCATTATTCGGCCGGCCGGGTTTTGTGGGGTGGTCGGCTACAAACCCAGCTTCGGGAAAGTGAGTATTGCAGGCGTCAAGAGCTTATCGATTTCAATGGATACGCTGGGCTGTTTTGGCAGGACAGTCAGCGACGTTGCTTTAGGTGTCGCGGCGATGAGCGGTGATCATGCGCTTGCCAATGTAGATGAGCTTCATAACAAACCACGCATTGGGGTGGCAAAAACCGTGCACTGGCCCTTAGCGCAAAACGAAACCGCTGCCGCCTTAGCATTAGCCCGATTTGCGGCGAATGCGATTGCTCACAAGGGTGTTAGCGAAGTCACTCTTCCGTCTCTATTTGATTCCCTAGCCGATATTCAGGGTCGCATCTTGAATTCAGAGATGTCGCGCAGCCTTTTATTCGAGCGTGTCCATCATCCTAAATTACTGAGCCCCAAACTCACCGCGCAACTGAATGAAGGCGCATCTATCCCATATGAAACGTATACGAATGATTTAATTTATGTGCACAAAGCACGCGAAGTGATGAATCGGTTTTTTATCGATGAACTGGATATCGTCATCACCCCAAGCACTGTTGGCGAGGCGCCTGCCACGAAGTCGCAAACGGGCGATCCCATTTTTTGCCGTTCGTGGTCGGTACTGGGCTTTCCATGCATCAACATCAATATTACGACAGGGCCAAATGACATGCCTGTTGGTGTTCAGCTGGTTGCTGGATTAGGTCGCGATCGCCTTCTCTTGAGTGTCGCACGCGCACTCGCAAGAGCACTGCCCGACCCCGCATCCCGAGCACAAGCTTAACGTTGACCGATGCGTACGGCGCCGAACACCGCCTGCGCCTCTCTGGGTAAACAACGCCAATACTGTGGACTAGCCTGCACCTCACCCTGCAATATTGCGGCAGCCTCCCAGGCCCAGCGGGGTTTATACAGAAACGCTCTTGCAAGCGCTACGAGATCAGCATCACCGCGCTCCAAAATGGCCTCAGCCTGATGTGGATCGGTAATTAAACCGACGGCCATCGTTGGTAATCCGGAACGAGCTTTAATGGTCTTCGCGAATGGCACTTGATAGTCTGGGCCGATGGCAATTTTTTGCTGTGGCGAAATCCCGCCGGACGATACGTGGATGAAGTTTGCGCCAGCAGCCTTTAAGCGCACCGCAAACTCAGCGGACTCTTCTGGCGTCCAGCCCCCTTCCATCCAATCGGAGGCAGAGAGTCGCAGACCCAATACACCGGAGTACGCAGCACGTACTGCCTGAAAGACTTCGAGCGGAAAGCGAATGCGATTTTCAAACTCGCCGCCATATTCATCGGTACGTTGATTCGCTATCGGGGATAAAAATTGATGCAGCAGATAACCATGCGCGCTATGTAATTCAATTCCATCCACCCCGATACGATCAGACCGCTCCGCAGCGGCGACGAATGCGGCGGTAATGTCTTGTAGTTCTGATTTACTTAAAGAATGTGGGGTGCGCTCATTCGGTAACTGCGGAATTGGAGAGGGGCCACAAATCGCCCAACCGCCCTGGTCTTTAGAGAGCAATTGACCGCCCTGCCACGGCGTAGAACTGGAGGCTTTCCGTCCGGCATGGGAAAGCTGGATAAACACAGGGACAGGGGGAGCCAAAGCCCGTGCACGCGTTAACTTATCTTTTAAGGCTGCCTCAGTCCGATCATCCCATAAACCCAAGCACGCTGGAGTAATCCGAGCATCTGGCGTAACGCCCGTGGCCTCAATGATAAATAGACCGGCACCGCTATTTAGGAGGTTACCCCAGTGCATGAGATGCCAATCGCTTGCCTCCCCATTCACGGAGGAATATTGACACATGGGAGCCACTACAACACGATTGGCGAGCACGAGATCGCCACGAGGAGATCCTAAGGTATAGGGGGTAAACAATAAACTCATGGGGAAAAACCTTTATTGGAGATCAAGCTGAAAATGGGGGATAGCGATAGAATAACGATATTAGAAGCCACATTGGTGCCATACAGACCGTAAGCCCCATTCAACAGCAGGAGCATTGGCCGGCTTTATGCTCCAGCGAATCTCAAAATGATCTTTTTAAAGTACAAGCCATCATGACCAAAAATACTGTTCAAGCCTTTGATTCTAAAGAAGATATTGCCCATTTTATTGGTGGAAAACTGCACCTGCCCAGTAATAGCCGATTTTCTGATGTATACAACCCAGCTAGCGGCCACATTGCCCGTAAAGTAGCGCTAGCCAGTCGTGACGACGTGAACGCAGCGGTGACTGCAGCAATGACCGCCTTTCCCGCTTGGGCAGACACCCCCCCACTGCGACGCGCACGAATCCTGTTTAAATATTTGGAGCTCCTCAATCGCCACCGAGATGAGCTAGCAGCCATCATTACCGCTGAGCACGGCAAAGTATTCACCGATGCGCAGGGAGAAGTGACGCGCGGCATTGAGATTGTGGAATTTGCCACAGGCATTCCTGAGTTACTCAAAGGCGACTACAGCGAACAAGTTTCAACCGACATTGACAATTGGATCATGCGTCAGCCTTTAGGGGTCGTCGCTGGAATTACCCCATTTAATTTTCCGGTCATGGTGCCCATGTGGATGTTTCCGGTGGCGATTGCCTGTGGCAATACCTTTATTTTAAAACCCAGCCCCACCGATCCATCCGCATCGCTGTTAATGGCGAAGTTGCTCAAAGAAGCAGGCTTGCCTGATGGTGTCTTTAACGTAGTACAGGGCGATAAAGAAGCGGTAGACGCCTTAATTGAAAATCCCGATGTGAAGGCAATCAGCTTTGTTGGCTCTACTCCCATCGCTAACTACATCTACGAGCGCGGCGCCCACTTTGGCAAACGCGTTCAGGCCTTAGGCGGCGCTAAGAATCACATGGTGGTAATGCCTGATGCAGACATCGACAAAGCAGTGGACGCCTTAATCGGCGCAGCCTACGGCTCTGCTGGCGAGCGCTGCATGGCGATTTCTGTTGCGGTATTGGTAGGGGAAGCCGCCGACAAAATCATGCCCAAATTAATTGAGCGAACCCGCACTCTCAAAATCAAGAATGGCATGGAGCTGGATGCCGAAATGGGTCCGATAGTCACGCGTGCGGCGTTAGATCGCATCACCGGCTACATTGAAAAAGGCGTAGCCGCTGGTGCAAAATTACTCGTAGATGGTCGTGGTCTAACGGTTTCCGGGAGTGACTCTGGATTTTGGTTGGGCGGCACCCTCTTTGATCATGTCACGCCACAAATGCAGATTTACCTTGAAGAAATTTTTGGTCCAGTCTTATCCTGCGTTCGCGTTGCAAACTTTGGCGATGCCTTAAATCTCGTCAACGCCCATGAATTTGGGAATGGCGTAGCCTGTTTTACCAGCGATGGGAATATTGCGAGAGAATTCGCACGTCGTGTACAAGTTGGCATGGTTGGGATTAACGTGCCCATTCCGGTACCGATGGCTTGGCACGGCTTTGGTGGCTGGAAACGCTCCTTGTTTGGCGATATGAATGCCTACGGTAAAGAAGGGGTTCGTTTCTATACAAAACAGAAGAGCGTAATGCAGCGCTGGCCGGAAAGCATAGCCAAAGGGGCTGAGTTTGTGATGCCAACCTCAAAATAACCAGCAGCTAAACCTCCTAGAGTAAAAATAGCGACCCACTTTGGTCGCTATTTTTTCATTGACCGCACTTTTTAAGTGCGAAGGGGTTTACTGCAGCGTATTTTTTAGAACAGGAATGGCGGGTAAAGACAAGATTTCAATGCCCTCCTCCCTCAGCGATTCCGCCTCGTCGTACGTAGTGTGGCCACGGATGCTGCGTTCTGGAGACTCTTTATAGTGAATTTTGCGAGCCTCTTCAGCGAACGATGAGCCCACATCTTCGGAGCGACTCATGAGTTCGCGCATCCCCTTCAAAAAAGCGGCCTGCACATGGGCCTCAAGCTGAGCATGATCGACGCTAGTTACCGCAACCACTTCATCGCTCATCGGCTGCTTTTCAGGACTAGGATTGACGGCCACCTCGGTCGATGATGTCTTTGGTTCCAGATCGACTTTCCCATGTGACTTGGCAATATGAGGTGCTGATGGCATCCGCGTAATCTCACTGCTATTGCATAAAGGACAGGCAAGCATTCCTTTTTCCTGTTGTGAGATGCAATCCGCTTCAGAAGCAAACCACCCCTCAAAGCGATGATCAAACGGGCAGGATAGGTTGTAGACTTTCATAAGCTATATATCGGGACAAAATCACCAAATTCAATAGATTCATTTTAATGGTCTTTTGCAATACTCGATTTAGAGTGGCTGCGGCGAAATGAGGCCGCGGCGGTACCGATCCAGCCAATACGCTGAAATAGTGGTTTTAACGTCAGTAATGGTACCCTGCTCCACCCATCCCAGCAGATCCTCCAGTGGCGCAGCAAAGACATCCAAAAACTCTTCTTCATCCAAATGACGCTGCCCTTTTGTGAGGCCTTCAGCGAGATAAATATCAATGAACTCGGTGGAATAGGAAATCACCGGATGAATGCGGCGGATATAACTCCACCTTTTAGCGGTGTATCCCGTTTCTTCTGCGAGCTCACGCTGCGCGCACAAAAGCGGATCTTCTCCAAGCTCCAATTTGCCGGCAGGGATTTCCATACATACCCTAGCTACTGGATAACGGTATTGGCGCTCGAGCAATACCCTGCCATCTTCTAGAATCGCAAGGATAGCAACGGCTCCTGGATGGGTTAAATACTCCCGCACCGCCTGCTCACCATCTGGCAGACGAACTGTGTCGCGCTTCATCTCGAGAAAAATACCGCTATAAATACCGCGGCTATCAACGCACTCCTCTTTGAGATGCTGATCGCCTAAAGGTAAATCAGTAAGGGATTTTTCGGTCATGTTAATTGCCCTAAATAAAAAACCCAGCACGAAGGCTGGGTTTATTTTTAACCACCGAGTAAAGTACTTCGCATCACATCCAAACAAAGCGCCATTAGTCCAGCAGGGAATATACCCAAGACCAAAATAGCAATGCTGTTCAAGCCCAATATGCCGCGGGAAAAACCAGAACCACTAATACTGTGCTCACCTACCGGCTCATCAAAGTACATCACTTTTACAACCCGCAAGTAATAAAAGGCGCCGATCAAAGAGGCAATCACGGCGATTACAGCAAGGGCTACAAAATTGGCATCAACCAACGCTTCAAGAACAGAGAGCTTTGCAGCAAATCCCACGGTAGGAGGAATACCGGCTAATGAGAACATCATGATTAAGCCCATGAATGCAAACCAAGGATGCTTTCGATTTAAGCCCTTTAGACCATCCAAGGTCTCACAGTCGTACCCCTTGCGTGATAGAGCCATTAGGAGACCGAACGTGCCAAGGGTAGTAATGACGTAAGTCACGGCATAGAACATGGAAGCACTAAAAGCATGATCATCAAAAACCGAGAGCATTCCCAGCAATACAAAGCCCATTTGCGCAATTGCGGAATAGGCCAACATGCGCTTGATATTGGTTTGCGCAATTGCGGTGATATTGCCCACGGCCAAGGACAGCACCGCAAGAATCATGAGCATGGGCTGCCAATCCGCCACCAAAGGCAACAAGGTATTAACCAAGAGACGGAACAATAACGCAAAGGCCGCTAATTTGGGTGCAGCCGCAATCAATAATGTCACCGCAGTTGGGGCGCCTTGATATACATCCGGAACCCACATATGAAAAGGCACAACACCAAGCTTAAATGCCAGTCCAGCAACAATAAATACCAGGCCAAATGCCATGATTAAGTTATTGATGCGCGGGTCGGCAACCGCTTTGAAAATCTCGATTAAATCCAAAGAGCCTGTTACGCCATAAAGCATTGACATCCCGTAGAGCAAAAAGCCTGAAGCCAATGCTCCTAATACAAAATATTTAATTGCAGCCTCTGAAGAGAGCCCGCTGTTATGCCGCATGGCGACTAGCCCATAAGTCGACAGCGCCATTAACTCAAGACCTAAATAGAGAGTGAGCAGATTTGACCCAGAAATGAGAATCAATTGACCCAATAGCGCAAATAAGGTCAAGACAATAAAATCAGGCCTAAATAAGCCGCGATCAATTAAATACTGTTTTGAATAAATTAAGCTCAACAGTAAAGCGAAGCAGGATGCGGCTTTGAGTAAATTAGCAACCGGATCAGATTGAAATAGACCGTACATTGCATAGTACGGAAGATCGCCGATTCGAAATAGAAACGCTATCCCAAGACCAACTAAGAGTAGGCAGGCGCCGTAATACACAAAGGATGCGGCTTTAGGTGTATGAAACACATCCTGGCTTAGGTGGCCTTTGGCCTCCTTAATAAAGGCGCTCGTGAGCAAGAGGTCACTTGCTATGAAAGCAAGAATAATTTCGGGAGCAATCGCAATCAGGTCAAAAGAATCCATGGTATTACCTTACTCAAAGTTTGCTGATAGCGACATGCTCAAGCAGATGGATGACTGCTGGATGAATAATGTCGGTAAAGGGTTTTGGATAGACGCCCATCCACAATACGCAGATTGACAAAACGGCCATCATGAAAAATTCACGGCCATTAATGTCGGTGAGCGCATCCACTTCTTTATTGGCAATCGCGCCAAACAGTACACGTTTAACCATCCATAAAGAATAGGCAGCGCCCAAGATCAGGGCAGTGGCCGCCAGAACGCCAATCCAGAAATCGTAGTCTACCGCGGCCAAAATCACCATGAACTCGCCCACAAAGCCGGATGTGGCTGGTAAACCGCAGTTGGCCATAGCCATAAAAATCATGAACACCGAGAACTTGGGCATACGGTGAATTACACCGCCAAAATCGGCAATCTGGCGCGTATGCATACGGTCATATAAAACGCCAATCGCCAAGAACATTGCGCCAGAAATAAAGCCATGCGAGATCATTTGAATGATGCCGCCCTCAATGCCTAATGGACTAAAGAGGAAAAAGCCTAAAGTCACAAAGCCCATGTGAGCCACCGATGAGTACGCTACCAGCTTTTTCATGTCCTTTTGCACCAAGGCGACCAAGCCAACGTAAATAACTGCTACCAAAGACAAGAAAATGACGAATGGTCCCAGATACATACTGGCATCCGGCGCAATCGGCAAGGAAAAACGCAAGAAACCATAAGCCCCTAGCTTGAGCATGATGGCCGCTAAAACAACGGAACCACCCGTAGGCGCTTCAACGTGCACATCCGGCAGCCATGTATGCAATGGCCACATTGGCACTTTCACAGCGAATGCCATAAAGAAGGCAAAGAAAATCAGAATCTGCTCAACAACATCAAGAGGAGCGAAATGCCAGGTCTGAATATCAAACGTATTAGTAGCGTTATACAAATAGAGCATCGCCACCAAAGTCAGGAGAGAGCCTAGGAGCGTGTACAGGAAAAATTTAAACGCAGCGTAGATTCGGTTTTTGCCACCCCAAACACCAATAATGATGTACATCGGTATTAAGGTTGCTTCGAAGAAAACATAGAACAACATGCCATCGAGTGCCGAGAAAACACCGATCATCAGCCCAGACAGAATCATGAAAGACGCTAAATACTGCGATACTTTTTCTGTTATGACTTCCCATGCGGCTACAACAACAAAAATATTAATAAATGCGGTGAGCACCACAAACCATACGGAAATACCATCCACTCCTAAGTGGTAATTGATATCGTAGCGCGGTATCCAGCTTAATTTCTCGACAAATTGCATGCCAGCGGTGGTTTCATCAAACTGCAACACCAACGGCAAGGTCGCCACAAAACCCAATACAGCCCCAAATAGGGCAAGGTAGCGAACACCGGACGATGGACGCTCAGACCCGTATATCAAAATGATCAGACCAAAAACGATCGGGATCCAAATGGCGTAAGAAAGAATCATGACAAAGAGTTCAACTTATTAAGCAATATAAATATAGGCATACAAGATCCATGACAACATGGCGATTAAGCCCAGGATCATCGCGAAGGCGTAGTGGTACAGGTATCCCGACTGCAGGTGGCGAATTACCCCAGAGAATTTTCCAATTAAGTGGGCGCTACCATTAACTAACATGCCATCGATGATTTTTTGATCACCACGGTGCCAGAAAACACCGCCAAACCAAAGCATCCCTTTTGCGAAGACAGCCTGATTGAGCTCATCCAAATAGTACTTGTGATCAAGCAGTTTTTTAATTGGCGCAAATGCCTCGGCCACTTTCGCTGGCAAGCTTGGCACCCACAAATATCCAACTGCCGCGGTTAGGACACCCAAAACCACCAGGAGGAATACTGGGGTGCTAAAAGCGTGAATCGCCATTGCAACTGGACCATGGAAAGCTTCCGCCAAATCCTTCATCACCGGGTGCTTGGCAATATCAATAAAGATGGAGTCGCCAAAGAAAGTACCGAAGAGCATCGGATCAATGGCGTAAAAACCAATGATGACCGAAGGAATTGCCAGCAGAATTAAGGGGATTGTTACCACCAATGGAGACTCATGGGGCTTTTGTCCAGGAGCTAAACCGTGGTGCGCATGATCGTCATGACCATGGTCGTCGTGAGCATGATGACCGTGATCTTCTTTGCCAAAACGTTCTTTTCCATGAAAAACGTAGAAATACAGGCGGAACGAATAGAGAGCCGTGACAAAGACGCTTGCCATTACCGCAAACAAAGCAAAACCGGAGCCCGGAATAGTGCTAGCCGCTACTGCCTCAATGATGGAATCTTTTGAATAAAAGCCCGAGAAAAATGGCGTTCCAATAAGAGCAAGGCTACCTAAGAGCATCATTAAACACGTAATAGGCATGTATTTCCAGAGGCCGCCCATTTTGCGCATGTCCTGCTCATGATGCATGCCTAAAATCACGCTTCCCGCTCCCAAAAACAAGAGCGCCTTGAAAAAAGCATGCGTCATTAGATGGAAGATGGCGATGGGATAAGCGGAAACACCTAAAGCAATCGTCATGAAACCGAGCTGAGATAGTGTGGAGTAAGCCACCACGCGTTTAATGTCGGTTTGGACGATGCCCAAGAAGCCCATAAATAGCGCTGTGATCGATCCAATCACCAAAATAAAGCTGAGCGCCGTATCCGACAGCTCAAATAAAGGCGACATCCGACTAACCATAAAGATGCCTGCAGTTACCATCGTCGCGGCATGGATCAAAGCAGAAATCGGGGTTGGACCCTCCATGGAGTCCGGCAACCAAACGTGCAATGGAAATTGAGCTGACTTACCCATAGCCCCAATAAAGAGGCAAATACATGCAACGGTGACCAAATTCCAGTCCGTGCCTGGCAGAGTTTGAGCGGCCAACACGGTATTTTGAGCAAAAATCGCATCGTAATTCATTGAGCCGGTGCCTGCCAGCAATAAACCAATGCCCAAAATAAAACCAAAGTCACCAACGCGATTGACTAAGAACGCCTTCATGTTAGCAAACACTGCCGACTGGCGTTCGTAATAAAAACCAATTAGCAAATAAGAAACAACGCCAACCGCCTCCCAGCCAAAAAAGAGCTGCAGCAAGTTATTGCTCATCACCAGCATCAACATGGCGAATGTAAATAAGGAGATGTACGAGAAGAAGCGGTTATAGCCCTCCTCTTCTTCCATATATCCGATTGTGTAGATGTGCACCATAAGAGAAACAAAGGTGACGACGACCATCATCATGGCGCTCAGCGGATCAATTAAGAAGCCAATATCGAGACTGAGTTCACCCAATTGCATCCAGCGGTAGACGGAGCCATTGAAATAAAAGCCGTCCATGACCTGCACCAAGACATTACAGGACAAAACAAAGGCAATCGTGACACCCAAAATAGCGACGGTTTGGCAAGCGCCACGACTAAGCTGCTTGCCCAAAAAGCCAGTACCAAAAAACCCCACTAACATGGAGCCAATTAATGGCGCAAGCGGTATGGCGCAGAGGATGGGAATAGTAAGTGTCAGTTCCATTTCGAGGGTCTTTTTAACTAGCCTTTGAGGTGATCAAGATCTTCAGCATTGATCGAATCGAATTTGCGGAACAGCGTGACCAAGATCGCCAAGCCGATTGCTGCCTCAGCAGCTGCTACTGTCAAAATAAAAAACACAAATACCTGTCCAGCCATATCGCCTAAGTAATAGGAGAATGCGACAAAATTCATATTGACGGATAAGAGCATGAGCTCAATCGCCATCAATAAAATAATAATATTGCGACGGTTCAAAAAGATTCCGACGACGCTAATCGCAAAGAGAATCGCTCCAAGAACTAAAAAATGGGCCAGCGTAATGGTCATGATTGATCTCCACCGGTTTTTTTACGCTGATCTTGCTTTGCGGCCATTTCAGAATCCATTTTTACCATGCGCATCCGATCGCTGGCTTTAACGGCCACTTGGTCCGCAACCACCTGGGATTTGGAGTCTTTGCGACGGCGGAGCGTCAAGGCCACTGCGGCAATAATCGCAACAAGCAGAATGATCCCTGCAATCTCAAATGCATAAACGTAGTCCACAAACAGAACTCGCCCTAATGCTTGGGTGTTGGGTACGCCGCCCATCTCTTCAAGCATCGGCTGCAAAGGCACGGTTGTGCCAACAAAACCCCGAATCAACACGATGGAAAGCTGCATCACGATCACAGCCCCAATTAAAAACGCCGCAGGCAGGAACTTTTTAAAGTCGCGACGCAAGTGTGCGAGATCGAGATCGAGCATCATCACTACGAACAAAAACAGCACCATGACTGCGCCGACATAAACCAAAATTAAGACGAGGCTTAAGAACTCCGCCCTGAGCAACATCCATAGACCGGACGCGCAAAAGAACGACAGTATTAAGAACAGCGCTGAATTGACGGGATTACGCGCAGTAATGACCTGCAAGGCAGACAAAACCAAAACGCCAGCAAAGGCATAAAAGAAAATGGAAAAGAGGGTTGCGGGTTCGAATGTCATATAGGCTTACTTAACGATACGGAGCATCAGCGGCGCGATTGGCTGCAATCTCGTCTTCATATTGATCACCAACAGCGAGTAGCATTTCTTTTGTGAAGTACAAGTCGCCACGTTTATCGCCGAAATACTCAAAGATATTGGTTTCGACAATCGCATCTACTGGGCAGGCTTCTTCGCAAAAACCGCAGAAAATGCATTTAGTGAGATCAATATCGTAGCGTGTCGTACGGCGCGTTCCATCTTCACGCTGATCAGACTCAATCGAAATCGCCATAGCGGGACAAACGGCCTCGCACAATTTGCATGCAATGCAACGCTCCTCCCCATTGGGATAACGGCGCAAGGCATGCAGTCCACGAAAACGCGGCGATTGCGGTGTTTTCTCTTCCGGATACTGAACCGTGAACTTGGGCTTAAAGAGGTACTTTCCGGTAATAGCCATTCCAGTCAAAATATCTTTGAGCATGAGGCTATTTAAAAACTGACTTAAACGTTTAAACATGATCGTGACCTAGTTCCAAATATTCCAAGGAGAAACGACCCAAGTGCCTACCAGAACAACCCAGAAAACCGACAGTGGGATAAAAATCTTCCAACCTAAACGCATGATTTGGTCATAGCGATAGCGCGGCAATGTTGCCCGCAACCAAATAAAGCAGGACAAGATGAAGAAGGTTTTTGCAAATAACCAGAAAAAACCCGGGATATCGCGCAGCACCGGAATATCCAAAATGGGTAGCCAGCCACCCAAGAACAAAATGGATGTGAGCGCGGCAATCATGATCATATTGGCGTATTCAGCCAAGAAGAACATGGCATACGCCATACCAGAGTACTCCACCATGTGGCCCGCCACAATTTCAGACTCACCCTCAACAACGTCAAAAGGATGGCGATTGGTTTCTGCTACACCGGAGATAAAGTAAATCAAGAACATGGGCAAAAGCGGCAACCAATTCCATGACATGAAGTTAATGCCCATGTCCGCAAAAAAACCGGTGTCTTGCAGCAATACGATTTTGCTTAAATTCAGCGAACCTGAGACGATTAAAACAGAAACTAAGGCAAAGCCCATGGCGATCTCATAGGAGATCATTTGCGCAGAAGCGCGCATCGCAGCCAAGAATGGGTATTTTGAATTCGAGGCCCAACCCGCCAAAATGACGCCGTAAACACCAATCGAGGAAATGGCCACAACATATAGCAGCCCCGCATTCACATCAGCCAAAACCATTTCCGCCTGAAATGGAATAACTGCCCATGCGGCAAATGCAGGTGTAATCACCATTACCGGCGCGACAATAAACAGTACCTTGTTCGAGCGCGTCGGCGAAACAATCTCTTTCAGCAGCAATTTAATGGCATCGGCAATAGGCTGCAAAAGTCCAAGAGGTCCGGTGCGGTTGGGACCAAGGCGAATGTGCATCCAACCAATTAGCTTGCGCTCCCACAGAGTCATGTAGGCTACTGCGCCAAACATCGGCAAGACAATAATGACAATCTTAGTTAGCGTCCAAACCAAAGGCCAAAAGGCGCCAAAAAGGTCGGAGCCGTGTGTGTTAATGGTGTTGAGTAATTCAGTCATCATTATTCCTAGACGCGGCCCACTGAAACGGATCCGAACATTGCGCCAAGTTCCGCGCTAGCGGCTGTTGTTGCGGAGATGCGTACACTGCCGACCGCCAATTGACTCTCCAGCAATGCTGGCATTTGTACCGATCTGTTTCCTTGGGTCACAAGCACCAGTTCGCCTTCTTTTAAACCCAACTCCTGATAAAGGGCCGCATTTATACCCACATGGCGAGCATTTTTTGCGTCGCGTGTTAGTTGCAAGGCTGGGGCGCGGCGCACAATCGGATCAACCCCGTAAATCGGTAAATCCGTAATGCGCTCAAGGCCATTTTGTGCCTGCTCCTGAGCAATTGCGATCGATGCGGTAAAGCGATTACTTAAACGCTCTGCAATCGGATCAGCTAACGCTTCGGAGCAAACCTCTTCCGGCATATTAAACAGGAAACCGTTTAATCCCAACAAACTACCTAAAGCGCGCAATACTTTCCAAGCGGGTCTCGCATCCGCCAAGGGACGCACAGAGGGCTGTATCGTTTGTGCTGTGCCAGCAAGGTTGATAAAAGTGCCTACTGTTTCCGTAAACGGTGTGATTGGCAAAATGACATCGGCCAGTTCCAGTAATTCAGGGCTTGTAAAGGCGCTCATTGCGATGACGGTATCGGCTTTTGCTAGTGCGGCGCGTGTCTGCTCTGGATTGGGCAGATCAGATAAGGGCTCTAGGTTTAGCAACACCACTGCACGTGCGCTGCCATCCAAAATAGCATTGATCCCTTTCTCCGCTCCTTGCTGAACTGCGCCTACCATGGCTGCGCCCACTGCATTACCACCTATCGGCATGAAGCCAAGAGTAGCGCCGGTTTGTTCTGCAATAAATTGCGCTGCAACGTGCAAATTCGATGCATTGGGGTGCGCCATCGCCGCAGACCCCAGAAGCACTGCCTTCTTAGAGCCAGAAATCAACGAATCCGCTATCGCCTGAGCCTCAGATGAAATAGTGCTAACTGAACAGCCCGTGGGTAAATGAGATGAAGTCGATTTTGCAATCGCGCTAGCCACTTCACAGAGTATGCGCGTCCATGCGCTTGGGGCCGCTGCAATACCCGCGGTGGGCATTAACCAATCATCACCACCAGCATCGATACGAGAAATTTGTAAACCGCGTTTGCTGGCGGTGCGCAATCGCGCCGCAATCAAGGGCTGCTCCTTACGCAAGAAGCTGCCTACCACCAGAACGCGATCCAGTTGGCTGAGTTCGGCAATCGGCATACCCAACCATGGCGCACTGGCAGCGCCGCGCATATCAGACTGACGCAAACGGGACTCGATGCGATCCGAACCAAGGCCTCGCAGCACTTTTTGCAATAAATGCAACTCTTCAACGCTAGAAATGGGGTGGGCAATAGCGGCTAAAGCTTCGGGCCCATGGTCGGTGGTGATCGTTTTAAGCGAGCGCGTAACGTAATCGAGGGCGGATTCCCAATCCGTTTCAAGCCACTGACCCCCCTGCTTCACCATAGGCGATGTAATGCGCTCTGGGCTATTTACGCCTTCATAAGCAAAGCGATCTCGATCACTAATCCAGCACTCATTAATGGATTCATTTTCCAATGCAACCACGCGCATCACCCGATTGGCTTTGGTTTGTACGGTGGTATTAGTGCCTAAGCTATCATGCGGGCTTAAAGAGCGCTTGCGACCCAGCTCCCACGTACGGGCTGCATAACGAAATGGCTTACTCGT
>JAUYRJ010000056.1 GCA_030696845.1 Polynucleobacter sp. | reverse complement strand
GTACGTTGTTTAGATTGGCATTAATCGTCCACCGTTTAGCCGGTTTCCAGTAGCCGGTTACATTCAAGACCGTGGATGCCGGAGTTAAGAACTGGTTTGCCGTTCCACCATTACTGGGGTTGTAGTTCACGGTAGCGGCGGATTTACCTTGATTCCAAATCAGGTTAGCAAAAGCACCCCAATTCACGGCGTCGTAACGCAAACCTAAAATAGCGCGCAAGGGCTGAATCGTATTTAAAGGCGCAGATACTCCGTTTTGTACTGCTTGACCATTGCTGTATGCCATCGCTGCGTTTGCCTGCCAACGCTCCGCAAACATCCAATCGCTACGAATATCCCAACCCCGTATATAGGCATTACTGAGATTCTGATACTGGTAAATGGTCGGAACAGTTTGATCAAGGCTACCTTGCTGTGTGGTTACTTGCTCAATAAAATTGCTGTAATGGTTTGCGTACCCCGATACCTGATAGCGCCACTGATTGACTTGTCCACGCGCACCAAGCTCCACGCCTTTACCCGTTTGCGGTTTTAAATTCGGGTTTGCGATAAATTGGTATGCCTGCCCTGCGGCACCTGCGCCAAATGGGTTATAGCTTGCCAATGCTTGATCGGGCGTTGGCGCGCTAAAGCCAGTGCCCCAGTTAGCAAACGGTCTAAACGCATCCGTGAGATTCCAGACCGCACCAATTCGGGGTGACACCGCTGAAGCGCTATTCGCAGAATAAGCGCCGCTATCCGACTTAATCGAATACCCGTCATACCGTATTCCCGGAATAACGCGAACCTGACCGAGTTCCATCTCGCTCTGTAAAAACGCTCCGGATAAGTTATAGGTAGAAGCAGGAATGGGTGTGAGCGATGGATAGATCACCCCAGATGGAGTTCCGGGTGGCGCAAAAGGGCTATACGCCAATGGATAGGAGGCGCTGCCGTACCCCGAGGTATTCATCTGCCCAGAAATCGCAGCGGAACTCCAATCCAAACCCGATGTGATGCGCTGATCTATCAGGCTGGTGAGATTGCTTTCGAATAAAGCGTTGAAACCGGTTGTGTCTTGTGTATAGACATTATGTCTACCCCGCCAATTGGGTATCGTAGGCCGTGGTGCATTGCTGCGTTGCTGGTAGCCATCTTGTGTTACATTCGCTGCCTGATAGTAGGCCATCACGCTGGCTTTTTGAATGTACTCTGCAGATGCGTTTTGATATTCGTATGCACCCGAAATGCGATTGCGGGTGGTTTTATCTTGCGTAGTCGATGTGACCACCGTGTTGCTTGACCAGCCACCGCCATTGCCCAAATCCGATAGATTGCTGACGTTCTGATTGACGTTTTGCGATTCAAAGGTCAGTCCCAGCGTGCTTGAAGAATCAATCGATACCAAGCCCTTCGTTAATACATAGTAATTGCCGTAATCCGCTGGATTGGGTGCAGTACGCGTCAAACCGCTTGCGTAGTTTGAGCCCTGATTTTCAAGCTGATGTCCGGATTGAACATTACCCAAGACCATCCCTTGGACATCATCGTTCTTGCCGGCGTAGGCAAACGTGGTATTGGAAGAATTATCGACACTGGAATACCCCGTTTTGGCAAAACCTCCTTTACTCCCCCCTTTTTGGATAAAGTCAGTGGGATTGAAGGTTTGAAAATTCACTACCCCGGCCAAACCATCGCTGCCGTACTGAGTAGATGAGGGCCCCCTCAGGACTTCCACTTTCCGAAGGCCATCCACATCTAAAAAATTACCCCTACCAACCTGAAACGCCTGAAATGAAAATTGATTGGGCACCCGTATTCCGTCTACTAAAAGCAATACGTTATTGCCTTGTAAACCGCGGATATTGATGCTTTCTTGACCGCCCCTGCCTTGGCCGCCCAGCGCAATGCTAAAGCGCCCACTTTGCTGAGGGACCGTGACGTCCGGCGAATTTTTAAAGACATCGCCAATATTGCGAGCCCCGAGCTCCTGAATTTCTTCTGCTGTTGTGACGGTAAGCACATTAGGGACTTGATCTGTTTTGCGCTCCGAGCGCGTTGCTGAAACAGTTGTTTCTTTTAGGTCGCGCTCTTCTGGTGAATACTTGCCTACGCCAAGATTAACCTCGGCATGCACCGTTAATGGCGCGAAGGATGCCGCCATCCATAGCACCAATGTGCGCATCTGAAACCCGTTTTTCATAAAACCTCTAGATAGTCAATCACTAGCTAGCGGCGGCGGGCTGTGGCGTTAATTACACATCAATACGAATGGTGATTTCGTCTAAGACACTACTTTAATGAGAATGATTCCTATTGTCAAAACAATATGACTTAACCCCACATTGAACATGGACGGCAAGCAAAGGCACAGACTACTTGGTGAGAATGAGCTTACCCAGTTGCGTAATGCGCAGGGTGTAATACACACCGCGATGGTTAATCACAACGGAGTTGCTTTCTCCCAGAAGGTCAGAGCTTAGGATGGTTTTCTCCCGATCCTTCAGCGGAAAAGAAATGAATTCAGGTACATTGCTATTATTTTTATTCATGTTCAATTCTGCTGTGGATCGGTAACAAAACCAATTTTCGAGAGGCCAGCTCGATGTGCCATTGCCATGGCGGATGCCACAAAAGCATAAGGCACTGTTTTATCGCCATAAATATGCAAAGGCGCCAGTGGATTTTTCTCTGCAGCGATGATTAGCCTTTCCCCGAGGGATTTTTCATTGAGCAGCTGCTGATCCAGCCAATATCGCCCATTTGCATCGATTACCAAGCGGAGCACATCTG
>JAUYRJ010000054.1 GCA_030696845.1 Polynucleobacter sp. | reverse complement strand
CAGGAATCACGAATTCGACGGGTTTATTAGGCTCCCAAGCGGCTAAGGCTGGGGTCATACCGACTGCGCCTACCGCGACAGCCGTACAGAACAATGCACTTTTGATCTTGTGACTCATGAACGCTCCTCCAAAAAATGGTTATTCATACTCGCAATTTTTTCCGGCCACGGAAACAGTAATTACCCTAGGTTATATAAGGTCCATGCCAAATCAGCCAACCACGCAAACTAGACTTCGATAGCATTCCCGATAGACCGCATCGGATTGATGCATTTTGGGCAAGTAATACCGTCCCAGATAACTAGGCCATCCTCTGAAGCACACGTCTTGCAAACAGGATCTTTCAATGCCTCGACTAGGCCGCTCTGTTTATTGGGAATTCGATACAGATCTAGCCCAAAGCACTCCTTGCAGACCATCGGCGCTTCTGAGTAATAGTGGCCCTCGATGATGCCAACCCGGCTCTTGCAGTGATAGGTACAGCCAGTACAAAAAAACTTATACATAGCGCCCTCTAGTAAAGATTAATCGCGCTGATGGCATCCGCCCACTGCCCTCGGGCAGCGACCTTCAGCACCTGCATGCGTTGATTGGCTGCGCCGATATTGCTTTTGCCGCTTAGTAAATCAGCATAGACCGCATCAGCCCCAGCAAAAAAACGCTTATAAACGGCAAGCAATTTCTCCTGCTTCAACTGATACGCTGGAGATCGGCAGCGATCGGTCTGTTTGATATAGCGCCTTAAAACCATTTTTTGAGCGTTCGTTAATGTCTGACCAGAAACCAGCAACTTATTCGCAACGGGATTATTTTCTGTGAGCACCAAGATTTGACTGTTGATGGCCTTGCCATCGCGTGTATTTAACTCGCGTCGAGTACATTCCGCTATCGAATCTTGGATGGTAGACACCCCATGCTTGAGCTGCTCACGCTCGGCCGCAGTCATGGTCTCGGCTAATCCTATCTGGCTTGTTTTTAAGGATTGACCACCATTCATTTGGGCGCAACCCGATATAAAAAATACGGCTGACGCCATGAAAATGAACTTCTTATTTATTGCAATCATGTTTTATTCACTCCAAAACTCCCCTGCGCACAGGAGAGATCTGCTATTTAATCGTTGATCTAACAAAATAGATCGCGAGTAGTTAGGGCTTGATGGTGAAACATGCTCGCGCTTAAACGCGAGGCACCTTCAACAATATGTGGGCGGGCGCGCTGTGCACCCACCGCTCACCATCACATCAAAGAAGGATGTCTTGGAGGGCGAAAAAGGGAGTCGGGAATAGCGTCTTTTGGAAACGCGCTCGCAAGCGAGCGCGCAATCTTTGAGATACGCGGATTGGGCTCAATCAACAAAAAAGAGCCGCTAACAAGTCCAGTCACATGTGCCATGAAATTCAAGATCGTAGTGTCATCGTCGACATCATCGGCAACTGTATGTAGCGCAGCATCGGGCAAATTGATATTTAAACTCACACCCGTATAGAGCTCTGCACGCTCTATTGCGTTTTGGATAAAAACACTTGACGCAGAAAACTTAAATACAGCAACAAATACGCACAATAGGATCAATATGGTTTTGGCTGAAACGGCTAGCTTTATCATTTAAACATTCTACGACACGATTGCTATCTATGTTATTTTTTTAAATTAAGCGCATGTCCGAATGGCGCCCAAATGATGCAACTGCTCATCAGATTTAATACACTTAGTACTTGTAGGCTTTACCCATAGCAATTAAGACTATCGCACTACCCATAAGTTGATAAATCCTGAATCAATTCTGGAGAGGATGTTTTCAGGGCTTTTCGAATAATTTTGTAAATATCGAGATCAAATTCAGGAATGCCGTCTTCGAGCAATTCCTGCAATTCGCTCTCATTGGCTGCCGTGCCTAGGTAGCACCAATGATCAAATAAGTGGAGATCATCCCCTTCCTTCAAGGCAATCGCTCCAGGATAAGGCCAAGTAGTAACCTTGAGCTTAAGCAATGCCATCTTCACCCTCAATGCATGCAGCTCGATGGGTTCCATCCCAACACATGCGCCACGGCATTGCTTCACGTGATAACCAAAGCATGAGCCTTGGCCCTGGTGCTTTTCTAAACCCAACACCACTTCGCATAATTGGTTTTTCTTCGCAATCGATTGCAAGCTTAGCAGCGCCTCACGTTTACTGTAAAAAAGACCGTATAGATTTTCTTGTTTACCGGGGTCCAGGTCGCGGTGGTTGACCAAATCAACCTGTAGATGGCCATCCAATTCATTGATTTGCCATGCGCATAAGTCCTTAGAGCGGCGTAGCTTTATATTTAAACTCGGGAGCCTTTCTTTAATAAGGCGAGACTCTAAAAGCAAAGCACCCCACTCCCCTGCAGTTTCAATCCAATCAATATCACGAACCTGCACGGACAATTTCATTTCCTTGCGGTTTGTTAATGCGGAATGAAAGTGGCCCATGACGCGCGATCGCAAATCAACGCTTTTTCCGATATAGAGCACTTGCTTATTTTCAGCATAGAAAAGATATATGCCTGGCTTATTCGGTATCTCGTTAATCAACTCGGGGTCAATGTGCGCAGGCAGACTAGAGGAGCCCAATACCGATTCGATTTCCTGCCTCAAGCGCATTTCACCAAACAAAGCAATGCACTGCAGCCAAAATTGGTAGAGCAACTTTGCATCGCCTAGCGCCCGGTGCCGATCCTGTACCACAAGGCCGTGCACCTGTATCAAGGTATCCAAATTATGGCGGGTTTGATTTGGAAAAAGGCGTCTAGATAACTTGACTGTGCAAACAACCTTAGGAGAAAAATCGATTCCTACTTTTTTAAATTCGGCTTTTAGAAAACCGTAATCAAAACGGGCATTATGAGCAATGAAAATTTTATCCTTTAGCTCTACGTACAGTTCATTCGCAATTTCAGCAAAGGTAGGCTGGTTGACTACCATCTCAGGCGTAATGCCAGTCAAGATCTGAATATTACGTGGGATATGTGTTTCAGGATTAAGCAGACGCGACCACTCCGATACGCCATCACGGTCTAGTGCCAGGATGGCCACTTCGGTAATGCGATCTACATTTGCTCGAGACCCCGTGGTCTCAATATCAACAAATGCGTAGACGGAGTCATTCGAGAGCATTAAATGGGTTGGTGTATGCCTATGAGAGGTGGCCTGCCCAACAGGAGTCGAACCTGTGACCTACGGCTTAGAAGGCCGTTGCTCTATCCAGCTGAGCTATGGGCAGCATGTAGCAACCTCCATTCTAATAGACAAGGCACTTTTGCGCCCTAATCTCCCAATCCCCAGTCCTCAATCCAAAAAATTAATTTATGATCATCCCATTCGCACTTTTTACTTAACCTAGCTCAATTAGCCCAATATGAAGATTTTAAAAAGCCTCCTACTTCTATCCCTGCTTAGCATGGGTAGCAGCTTTGCCCAAAACGCCTTTGATTTTGGAGACGACAAGTACAAACCCAGCATGGGGCAAGATGGCAAAGATGTGATCTGGATTCCGACTGGCAATGAGTTGGTCACCAAGATGCTTAAAATTGCGAATGTAGGTCCAAGCGACTTGGTCTATGACTTGGGCGCTGGCGATGGAAAAATCGCCATCGCGGCGGCAAAGGAGTTCGGAGCACGCGCAGTCGGCATTGAATACAACCCCGAGATGGCAGCCCTAGGTCAGCGCAATGCGGAACGTGCCGGCGTCGCCGACAAAGTCAGGATTATTCAAGGCGACATCTTTAAAGAGGACTTTAGTAAGGCAACGGTTCTTACGCTCTATCTACTGCCTGAACTCAATTTACAGTTACGCCCCACCATTCTAAAAATGAAGCCCGGAACGCGGGTGGTATCCCATGCCTTCAATATGGTGGACTGGGAACCGGATGGTGAAATTGATGCCCCTGCAAAGGCGTATTACTGGGTTGTGCCGGCCAGTGTTGCGGGCGAATGGTCGCTGGATAATTTTGAACCTCAAAGCAAAACCACATTAAACCTTGCTCAGCATTTTCAGCGGATTGGCGGCAACCTCACCATTGGCAAGAAAACCCAACCCATTCTGAATGCCAGACTCAACGGCGACATCCTTCAATTTAGCTACATTGACCGGAATAATAATTTCCGCACCGCTCGTGCCACGGTTACCGGAGGCACTCTGAAGGGCGAAGATAAAGGCGGTTACATGCACAGTGAGTTCTCCGGAATAC
Source organism: Polynucleobacter sp. (assembly GCA_030696845.1). Taxonomy (GTDB): domain Bacteria; phylum Pseudomonadota; class Gammaproteobacteria; order Burkholderiales; family Burkholderiaceae; genus Polynucleobacter. The sequence continues at coordinate 8,889 of JAUYRJ010000054.1, read as the reverse complement.
GGCGCTAATTGCTCACAAGACGAAAACACAAAAGCGCCAGTCCAATCGATGCATAACCCCGCCAATTCCGTTCCGGAGCGGCTGCTGTCTCGCACGGGCGCCATTGCGATCATCGTTGGCATTGTAATTGGCGCGGGGATCTTCAAGACCCCATCGATGGTTGCGGGTATTACAGGCGATATTGGCTGGATGATGGGGGTTTGGATTGCAGGCTCGATCATTTCCATGGCGGGCGCCCTTTGTTATGCCGAACTGGCAACCATGTATCCCCACGCGGGTGGTGACTATCATTTTTTACAACGCGCCTACGGCAAAAATATTTCCTTCTTATACGGCTGGGCAAAAGCCACCGTTATCAATACAGGCTCCATTGCATTGCTGGCATTTGTATTTGGTGATTACATGAGCAAGGTCTTGCCGCTGGGCGCTTATTCAACGGTCATTTGGGCGCTTCTCATCATTGCCGGGCTAACGCTGATCAACCTCATCGGCATCCATGCGTCTTCCGGCGTTCAAACCATATTGACCATTCTGGAAGTGGCTGGACTGGTCGCGATTATCGTCGCAGGCTTCGGCTTTCTGGGCGCCCCACTACCTCCAGTAGAGCATGCAGCGCTTTTTTCTAGCACTCCGCAGTTTGGCCTTTTGGGTCTTGCAATGGTATTTGTTCTACTCACTTTTGGCGGCTGGAATGAATCCGCCTATATATCCGCTGAAGTGAAGGGCGGCAGCAAAACCGTGGTTATGGTGATTGTGTCTAGCCTTTTACTCATCACTTTGATTTACTTGCTGGTAAATGGAGCGCTGATTAATGGGTTGGGTATGCAGCAACTGGCCAACAGCAAGGCGGCGCCTGCTGACCTGCTTGGTCTGGCTTTTGGACCCTTAGGTGAAAAACTGCTTGGTCTTTTTGTTGCGATTGCCGCGCTCACCAGCATCAACGCCACCATGATTGTGGGTGCGCGAACCAACTTTGCCATGGGAGAAGATTGGTATGGCCTGCGCTTTATGCGCCGATGGGAGGCGAAGCGCGGCTCCCCCAGTCTGGCATACCTGGTTCAGGGCGCGATTTGCGTGGGCTTAGTTGGTTTTGGCGCATTACAGTCAGACGGCTTCGAGGCGATGGTCGAGTTCACCGCGCCTGTATTTTGGAGCTTTCTATTTTTAGTCGGCATCGCTGTTTTTATTTTGAGATTCAAACACTCTGGGGCTAGACGGGCGTTTAGTATTCCCCTGTATCCATTTACGCCCCTGCTATTTTGCGCCTCCTGCGCCTATCTAGCCTATTCGAGCTTTGCCTATGCTCACAGTAAGGGGGCAGTCTATATATCGCTATACGTAATGCTCGCAGGTCTGATAGCCCTCATTTACCTGCGTACAAAGAAAGACTTGCTCATAAAATAGGGTTTATTTGACACTGTTTTGTCATTTAGAGGGCTTAGCATTTCCCTCTTTAGCACTGGCATCAGCGTACTTAACCCCTATTTTGCGATGCACCTAAAGCACTTTTTTATTCTTGGCTTGATTCTGCCGACTTCGGTAATGGCATTTGAACCCCTAAATACCGATGATGCGGCTACGATTGGACAAAATGCCAATCAAATCGAGCAATATATTTACCTTCTCAATAACAGCTCAGCCCCAAGCACAACCAATTTAATTAGCCACGGTGAAGAATTCCGGGGTCTTGGGCGCGCGAGCGCGACGCCGTTTACCTATACCCGCGGACTTAGCGAGACTGCCGAAGCTATCTTTTCTGCAACCTACTACACCTCGCCCCGAGGAAACTACTCCCCAGTCTCCAATTACATCCTAGGCATGAAATGGCGATTTTATGGCGATGGCAAGACAGGTTGGGGGTTTGCGGCAAAGCCCAGTATTGTTCTTCCCGCAAGCACGTCGCAGCAGCAGGCCGGAATTGGTTTGGCGGCAGTTAACTATGAAATTAATTTGATTGGCTCTTACTATTGGAAAGAAGTGCAGGTACACAGCAACCTCAGTTATGCGCGCAATCCCTACAATACCAATTACTCTGTTAGTGGCAGTAATGAGCCATTAAGGATCAATGTGTACACCGTATCGGTTGCGCCCGTTTGGGTGGTGAACGCGCGCTGGCGTTTAGCGTTAGACCTGGGCATTGGAACCAATGCGCCGTCCTATCAAAATCGCTTCTCAGACTATGGCCTAGTCGCAGCCATCTATTCACTCACAAAAGACATCGATTTGGGTATTTCTGTGATGCGAAGTGCAGCTAATTTTGGAGTCGTTGCATCTGGCTCCGGGGTGAACTCAGTCAGATCCGAAGCGGGAGTGACGTGGCGTTTTTAATCTGGATGTAATCGACCTGGCGCTAGATCAATCAAAAGGAAAAGTGGTCGGAGTACAAGGATTCGAACCTTGGACCCCCTGCTCCCAAAGCAGGTGCGCTACCAGGCTGCGCTACACTCCGACGGAATCCGTATTTTACACAGTATTTGTTCGCCTGACCATTTCTTATATTCGTCCATTCCGTTTCCTGTACCATTGCGGCTTATGAAGGCCTTTTTAGACTCTAAATTCCAACGTCCCGCCCGAGCTTTTCTATCGGTCGCCTTCTTGGTCTTTAGCCTGCTTGGCACCCACTGGTTGGGCTATGAACATAGCATTGCCCACCCCATAGCTGTATCGCATTCCTCTGACTCAACACTGACCCATGCGGATCAGCATCACCACGCTAAGCCTGCCGACTCAGGGCACCTCAAGGCCCATTGCTTATTATTTGATGCGCTGACACTAGCCGGTCTAGTGGGCAGCAGTAACATTGCATTTACCCCTAGTCTGGCACCAAGAAGCCAGCCAACTGCATCTGGCGCCGCCTCCATTCCGGGCGTCCTGCTTTTTTCTTACGAGTCCCGAGCTCCGCCCCGTTTTATCCAGTCGTAAATTGCCATTAGGCGCCTGATCAGGCGCCCTGTACATTGACTGCCATTCCCCCGGAGGAAATGGCGCTATTGGATAAAACTGTGATGAAAAATTACCTCAAGCCACTGGCCGTTAAACGCAAAACCATTTGTGTACTCAGCTCGGCCACACTCACCACCGCCTTTGCGGTGTCCTTCTCCACGCTTGCCTACGCACAAAGTAGTGGCAACTCCAACTTGCAAATTGAAGCAACGGGCTCACAAGAGAGCAGTCTGAGCATTCTGACGCCCACTAAAATTTTGCAGGGCAATGAATTGCTCGACAAACTGGGTACCACTCTCGGCGCCACCATTGGCAATGAGCTCGGCGTATCCCAGACCGGTTATGGTGCGGGCTCATCTCGCCCCGTGATGCGCGGTCTTGAAGGCGCACGAGTACAAATTCTGCAAAATGGCTTATCCGTTGGCGATGTCTCTTCTATCTCTGCGGACCACGCGGTTGCAAGTCCTGTTGCCAATGCGAGGCAAATTGAGATTCTCCGAGGGGCGGCGGCATTGAAGTATGGTTCCGGCTCAAGCGGCGGCTTAGTAAACATTGTCAATGATCGTATTTTGACCAACCTACCCGATAGGGCGACTGGGGCCATCAACAGCAGCTATGAGAGCGTCAGTAACGGCAGAGCCGCTTCAGGCGTGGTAGATGCCGCATTTGGCTCGGTTGCAGTCCACATGGATACCGCCATTAACAATAATCAGAACTACCGCTTCCCTGGTAGCTCCATACAATCGCAAGGACGACCTGCGGATGGGTGGAGCGTTCCGCCCGAAGGTGGGGAAGCCGCCAATTACACCGGCAAGTTACCCAACTCATTTAACAATCAGAATAATATTGGCTTAGGGGCTTCATATATTGGCAAATCCGGCTATACCGGCGTCTCCCTTGAGCGACTCAATAACAACTATGGAATTCCCACCCCAGAGGGTGGCTCGATCAATCAATCGCAAAATCGCTACGACTTTCAACATGAAACACGCGATCCGTTTGGGAACTTCTCCGCACTCAAGTTCAGTGCGGCTAATAGTAATTACAACCATACGGAATTCAACGGCGAAGGAGTTGCTGCCGCACTTTGGAAAAACATTGCCAATGAAGCACGTTTGGACCTATCGCATAAAGCATTTATGGGATGGAAAGGCAATATTGGCGCTCAAGTCACCCGATCGTCTTTGGAGGCAACCGAATTATCGTCTGGCGACTATGCGATCGTGCCCTCAACCAAAACCAATTCAAATGCGCTCTTCTGGATTGAAGAAGGGAAATGGGGTCCGCTACAGGCAAACTTGGGTTTACGCTATGACAACGTCAAGCAGAATCCAAATGCGGCGACTATTTTTCCGTACGACTCGGCAGCAGCTGGGAATGGAATTAATTTTGAGCAAAATGGGATTTCCAGCACAAACGGTCCAGCCAATCCGCAAGCCATTAGCAGAAACTTTAATTTGATGTCTTACTCCGCTGGCGGCTTATGGAATTTTGTTCACGGCTATGGCGCTGGCTTAGCTTACACAGTCTCGCAGCGCGCGCCAAGCGCTCAAGAGCTCTATGCCTACGGCGAACACGAATCTACCGCTACCTTTGTGGTGGGTAACTCGAATCTAAATAAAGAGACCTCACACAATATTGAGCTTACCGCACAAAAGACGATGGGAACAATCAAGGGAAAAGCGAGCTTATACGTTAATAAGTTCAATAATTACATTTACGGAAATTACATTGCTGGGGAAAGTGCTGGAGACGAGAACTTCAGTGTGGTGGTTGCGCAGCAAGCAGCCGCCACTATTAAAGGCGCTGAGGCAGAGTTGACGTATAACTGGAAGCAAACCGGCAGTGGAGCCCGATTATTTGGTGACGTATCGCGCGGCACCTTTGATGCGGGTGGCAATTTACCGCTACAACCCGCGCCACGGGTTGGAGTTCAAGTGGCGCACCAAAAAAACAATTGGCTGGCTAACGCTTCTTATACCTATAGCTTTGAGCAAAACAACCTAGCATCTTGGGAGATAGGCCCCGCCCCTAGCTACAACCTCTTGAATGCCGGTCTATCGTATACCGAGAGGGTTAATCAGATCAGCTGGACTGGCTACATTAACCTCAGGAATTTACTCAACGAGCAAATTCGGTATGCAAGCACGCCCATGGCAGTCCGCTTATATGCGCCACAGCCAGGTCGCAGCATTATGGTTGGAGTGCGCGCAGCATTTTAAAAATACTTACGTAGCCGACTTGCAATCAAACCCTGGCTCGCTTCGGCCAGGGTTTTTCTATCGTGCCCCGGCAAAAGTACGGGTAAAAATGTTAGCTCGGCATAAATTGCTGGCGCCCTCAATAAGGTAGCAATAGAGTCGAGTAAACCCATTTCGCCGGTAAATGCTGGTGCTGGAGTTTTTTCACCTGAATGGACTAGAAAATACTGAATCGCCACAGAATAGATCGGCGCTTGAGCAAGGATCGCAGCCTCAAATACATTCGATTTAAATGGCCTAATCTGCATTCCATCGCTTGATGTACCCTCGGGAAAGATGCAGATAGCTTGAACCTGAAGTAGATCCGCCATTTGCATAACCGTATTTCGTAAACTCTGTGCACGCTCTCGTTCTATAAATAAGGTACCCAATTTCTTGGCAATCCAGCCAAATATGGGCCACGAGGCCACTTCCGATTTGGCCACAAAATAATGCGGCCGAAAGGCGTTAATCACATGAATATCGATCCATGAAATGTGATTTGCCACTAATAAATAGCCGCCCTGCCCGAGGTAATCCCCATCCCGAATGACTAAGTCGATATTAAATAGCAATAGCAATTTGTAGCACCACAATCGAATCCGCTGCTGCTGTTCATGAGGCGTACAAAACGGAAATACAAGCAAAAGTATCCAAATTCCTTTAATGAGATGGACACCAATTTTTAACAAAGGGTAAATCAAGATTAATCGCATGACTAGAGTGATGCCATTGAAGGATGAACACCACCTAGCATAACAAGCTAGTAAGTCATAAAAATGACATGAATTTGTCATGAAGCGTACACACTGGGATGGCTTAATGATATTCAATGACGCACTATCGAGCTATCTGGATTTCAGACGTGCACTTGGGAACTTCAGGTTGCCAGGCAAACTACCTCCTCGATTTTCTAAAGCACCATGAGGCAGATATATTTTATTTGGTGGGTGACATCATAGATGGCTGGAGATTAAAAAAATCAATTTACTGGCCACAATCCCATAATGATGTAATTCAAAAGCTACTGAGAAAAGCCAGAAAAGGCGCGGAAGTGTATTTCATACCGGGCAATCACGACGAAAGCGCCCGTCAATACATTGGCATGTCGTTTGGCGATGTCAAAGTTGTCGATGAAATCATTCACACCACGGTGGACGGTAAAAAATTATGGGTAACGCATGGCGATCTCTTTGATGGGGTGATGCAATATGCCAAGTGGTTGGCGTATGTAGGCGACAACCTGTACTCCCTTATTCTGTATATGAATCGCTATTTCAATCTCATTCGGATCCGCATGGGATTGCAGTATTGGTCTCTATCCCAGTACCTAAAGCATCAAGTAAAAAATGCGGTCAGCTACATTGCTGATTTTGAACATATTATGGCGCGAGAAGCCCGCATGCGAGGGTGTGACGGCGTGGTCTGCGGACATATCCATAAGGCAGAGATTCGGGAAATTGATGGACTCATCTACTGCAATGACGGAGATTGGGTTGAAAGTCTAAGCGCCCTGGTAGAGACCCATGAGGGTGAGCTTAAGTTGATTTACTGGAAATCCATTCTTGGCGATCCAGCACCTAGCATTGCTGCCACCGAAAAAGAGGTAGCAAAAACAGCAGCAATACCACCACTCGAAGAGGCATTGATATGAAAATTATGATCGTGACTGACGCATGGGAGCCGCAGGTAAATGGGGTTGTGCGCACACTTAAACAAACTTGCCACGAACTGAGGGAAATGGGCCATGAAATTGAAATGATCACCCCCAATCAATTCAAAACCATTCCCTGCCCTACTTATCCCGACATCGCGCTGTCATTATTCCCCGGAAAAAATGTGGCGCGCAAAATAAAGGCATTTGAGCCAGATGCCATTCACATAGCTACGGAAGGTCCTCTTGGGTTATCGGCGCGAGCTTACGCCGTCCGCAATCGCCTGCCATTCTCTACCGCGTATCACACCCGCTTTCCGGAGTACGTTCAGGCGCGCGCAGGCATTCCAGTTGCATGGACCTATGCATTCCTGCGTTGGTTTCATAGGCCGTCGATGGCTGTTATGGCACCAACCATCGTCGTTAAGAACGATTTAGAAAAGTTCGGATTTACTAATGTCGTGCTGTGGTCTCGTGGGGTTGATACAACCGTCTTTCAGATGCAAGAATCTCGGGTTCTAAACTCCGCTCACCCGATTTTTTTATACGTGGGACGAGTGGCGGTAGAAAAAAACATCAACGCATTCCTGGAAATCGACCTGCCCGGGTCAAAGTGGGTGGTGGGCGATGGTCCGGCGCTGCCAAAAATCAAGCAGCAGTATCCCAATGTTAATTACTTAGGCGTTTTGAATCAATCGGAGTTAGCAAAGGTATATGCAGCAGCAGATGTATTTGTATTTCCCAGCAAAACGGATACATTTGGCTTGGTTCTCCTAGAGGCTATGGCATGCGGCACGCCAGTGGCAGCATATCCAGTTACGGGGCCTATCGACGTCTTGGGCAACTCGCCCGCAGGCGCCCTCCATACTGATTTACGAACAGCATGCTTGGAAGCGCTCAAGATTCCCAGGGAAGTTGCTAGAGCACATGCCGAACAATTCTCTTGGAGAGCGTCAACTGAACAATTTGCAAGACACCTAAAGCCCGTTACATCAACCGCAGTGCATCGAACTGCTCTAGCTTAAATTACGAGCTCTGTTGAAAAATAAATACCATATCGACCAGAACCCACATAAAGGCAATCGCGGCTTAGTCCGCGCTTGGCATGCGGCTAAAAATTCATGGCGTGGCCTAGTTTATGCCTTCAAAGAAGAAAGTGCATTCCGACAGGAATTGGCTTTGCTTATCGTGCTAACACCAATCGCCTGCCTCCTACCAATCTCACTACTGGAAAAAGGAATTCTAATTTGCTCTCTCATTTTAGTAATGGCTATTGAGCTCCTCAATTCGGGCGTTGAAGCAGCCATCGACCGTATTTCATTTGAGCACCACGATTTATCCAAGCGAGCCAAGGATTTTGGGTCCGCTGCTGTCATGCTAACCCTTCTCATTGCGATGATTCTCTGGGTCGCGATTTGTTTACCTCTTTTCATCAAATTGTCATAAAGCCACTTTACAGTGGGATCATCAACCTAAAGGTATTGCTATGTCTGATATTCCAAATCCATTTGCGCCATTTGATGTGTTTTTTAAGAACGCCATCAAAGTGGAGCGCAAACCTGCATTACGTCCATTAAAAAAATTATTCTCTAAAAAACTAGCCAAACGCCTATTTGGAAAGCCGTTTGCAAAGTACGCACGGTCAGAGATTCAATCTCAACCCGAGCTTGCTCGGCCTATCATTAAATCCAAACGCCCATCCTTGGTCCTTGGCTGGGCAAAAAGTGCGGACGAGGTAAAGGAAGCACAACGCCTGCGCTTTAAGGTTTTTGCTGAAGAAATGGGCGCCAATTTGCCAAACTCTGCGGAAGGCCTAGATGTTGATGAGTTTGATCCGTATTGCGACCATTTAATTATTCGCGATCAAGCAACGCTTCGTGTGGTTGGTACCTACCGCGTTTTGCCGCCTCACAAGGCGCAAGAAATTGGCAAACTGTACTCTGACTCCGAGTTTGATCTATCCAGGCTGAATCACCTACGACCCAAGATGGTTGAAGTGGGCAGATCCTGTGTGCACCAGGACTACCGATCTGGATCCGTCATCATGGCGCT
>JAUYRJ010000051.1 GCA_030696845.1 Polynucleobacter sp. | reverse complement strand
TAATGATATATAAGGACTTTATTCATGAATCTGCACAAATTCCGCTTTGTGCGTTAGGCGGTCCTTCAGCAATTTAATCTGACCTCGGCCGCAAAAGCACTCTTCACCTCCCAGCCAGGCGTCTCTAAGGCCATTATTGAGCTGGAGGATGAGCTGGGCGTTGAGATCTTCAGGCGCCACGGCAAGCGGATTCGCTCTTTAACGGAACCCGGTAAACGAATCTTGAGCTCCATAGAGCGGATTTTGGACGAAGTGGAAACCCTTAAACGCGTTGGTCAAGATTTTGCCACCCAAGATCAGGGTAGCTTTGTCATCGCAACCACGCATACTCAGGCGCGCTACGCCCTACCAAAAGTACTGACTGAATTTACTAAACGCTTTCCAAAAGTCCGGGTCAGCATCGCTCAGGGCAGCCCTAGCCAAATCGCCGAAATGCTCCTACAAGACAAAGCGGATATCGCCATTGCAACCGAAGGCATCGCGAATTGCGATGGGGTGCTTGCCCTACCAGGTTACCAGTGGCAACACCTACTCATCCTGCCCTTGAACCATCCTTTGCTGAGCTCAAAATCGATTACCGCGGAAGATCTGACCAAATACCCGCTCATCACATACGACAAGGCATTTGCGGGTCGCGCAAAAATCGATGCGGCATTTGCGCAGCGCAATTTACAACCCGACATCATTTTGGAAGCAATTGATGCGGATGTCATCAAGACGTATGTAGAAGTCGGCATGGGTATCGGTATCGTGGCTGGCGTTGCGTTTGATGTGGAACGCGACCGTAATTTGCGCGCCATACCGGTAGGCCACCTATTTGGCAACAATGTCACGCACCTAGGCATCAAGCAAGGCGCCTACCTCCGCTCCTTTGTATTTACCTTCATTGAACTCTTCTCGCCAACACTAACCAAAAAGATTGTTGAGCAAGCAATGACTAACAAGCCAGAAAATTATCAGATCTAAATCGGTTCAATGAACAGCGCAAGATAAGCGCTGTGGTGCCTCGGGTCGGACTCGAACCGACACGCCTTGCGGCACCGGATTTTGAGTCCGGCACGTCTACCAATTCCATCACCGAGGCAGGTGAACTTAGCGGCAATTCGCCGCTAGGAGGTGAGAGTTTAACAAATACAAATGCGCACCGCTAATTATGGCAACAGAATCGTCGATCCGGAGGTCTTGCGCCCCTCTAAGTCGCGATGAGCTTGTACGGCATCCTTGAGCGCATAACGCTGCTTAATCTCGATCTTGACCTTACCTGAGCTGACTTTGTCGAATAAATCCACGGCCATTGGCTCCAGCAAGCTGCGATTCAGGACGTAGGTACTCACGGTTGGTCTCGTCACCTTGAGCGAGCCCTTGCCAGCCAAAATGCTGAGGTCAAGCAAAGGAGGAGAGCCAGAAGCGCTACCAAAAGACACTGCCATGCCGCGCGGCGAGATGCAATCTAAGGTTTGCATGAAAGTATCTTTGCCGACAGCATCATACGCAACTGGCACCCCTTTGCCGTTCGTAATCTCTTGAACACGCTTCACAAAATTTTCTTCGCGGTACAAAATCACGTGATCACAGCCGTGCGCCTTCGCAATCTCGGCCTTCTCTTGGCTGCCTACCGTGCCAATTACGGTAGCGCCGATCGCCTTGAGCCACTGGCATGCTATCAAGCCGACGCCGCCAGCAATCGCATGAAATAAAACCGTATCGCCTTTTTGCACTTTGTAGGTATCGTTTAATAGATACTGTACCGTCAGGCCTTGCAGCATCATGGCCGCTCCCTGCTCAAATGAAATGGCATCAGGAAGCTTCACTAAGATATCGGCCGGCATGATGCGCGCCTCTGCATATGCGCCCGTTGGTCTTCCGGCATAAGCAACTCGGTCACCGACTTTGACGTGAGTAACATCGGGACCAACTTTTTCAATCACGCCAGCACCCTCCATGCCAATGCCGCCCGGCAGTGGTTGGGCATAGTAGCCCGAGCGAAAGTAGACATCAATGTAGTTGAGACCGCAGGCATGTTGGCGAATAAGCACCTCGCCAGGACCGGGTTCACCCAGCTCCACATCCACCCATTTCATGACCTCGGGAGCGCCGGTTTCGGTTATGCGAATGGCTTTCACAATCTCTTTACTCATCTTGATTCCTGATATTTTGTTGGTTATCGCTTAGCCCCATCGAATGGGGTCGTTTTTAATTCTAGAGCGGGCTTTGGGGCTCACTTTGCCAAAAAACAAAGAATTAATCTAAGTTTTGGCTTTAGCCCCCGTATTTTGCCTAAAATTGAGACTTGTAGGCAAAATTACTCAAAAAAGGATCAATCCGCATGGCCGGCCACTCAAAATGGGCCAATATTCAGCACCGCAAAGGTCGTCAAGACGAAAAGCGCGGCAAGATTTGGACCAAACTCATTAAAGAAATTACAGTTGCCGCCAAATTGGGTGGTGGCGATATCGCTACCAACCCCCGACTACGCCTTGCAATCGACAAGGCTAAAGATTCCAATATGCCCAATGACAATGTGCAGCGCGCCATTCAGCGGGGTACCGGCTCTTTAGAGGGCGTTAGCTACGAAGAGATCCGCTATGAAGGGTATGGCATTAATGGCGCCGCCGTGATTGTGGACTGCATGACCGATAACCGCACCCGCACCGTTGCCGAAGTGCGCCACGCCTTTACCAAATATGGCGGCAATATGGGCACTGAGGGTTCAGTCGCTTTTTTATTTCAGCACTGCGGGCAGCTCCTGTTTGCCCCAGGCACGAATGAGGATCGGTTAATGGAGATCGCGCTCGACGCGGGGGCGCACGATGTGGTTACCCATGATGATGGCGCCCTAGAAGTGATTACCGCTGTACCCGACTTCTCCAAGGTACAAGATGCCTTAAGCGCAGCAGGACTCAAAGCGGAATTGGCAACCGTGACGATGCGCCCTGAGACTGAAATCGCGCTAGAAGGAGATCAGGCCGAGAGTATGCAAAAGCTGCTTGATGTCTTAGAGAACCTCGATGACGTACAAGAGGTGTTTACGAACGCTTCGCTTGAATAAACAACCCCTCTTCCTATGAAAATGACACCATGAAAATTCTACTGATTGGCTCTGGCGGTCGCGAACATGCCTTGGCTTGGAAAATGGCTCAATCGCCCAATGTCCAAAAGGTCTATGTAGCACCAGGTAACGGCGGTACGGCAACCGCAAAACAGCTTGGTGCGGGCATTGAAAATTTACCCATCTCCGACTTACAAGAGTTAGTCAATTTTGCAAAACGGGAAAAAATTCATCTAACCGTAGTGGGGCCGGAGGCGCCGCTCGCCGCAGGTATCGTAGATGTCTTTCGTAATGTAGGCTTACGTATTTTTGGGCCAACGCAACTTGCCGCTCAGCTCGAATCGTCCAAAGATTTTTCCAAAGCGTTTATGAAGCGACATGGCATTCCCACGGCAGATTACCAAACGTTTACTAGCGCCCAAGAGGCGCATGCCTACATCAAGCAAAAAGGCGCGCCGATTGTGATTAAAGCCGACGGTCTGGCTGCCGGCAAGGGTGTGGTGGTTGCAATGACTCTAGATGAAGCGCATGCGGCAGTCGATATGATGCTAGCCGATAACAAATTAGGTAACGCAGGCGCGCGCGTCGTAATTGAAGAATTTCTCACGGGCGAAGAGGCGAGCTTTATCGTGCTGGTCGATGGCAAAAACGTCGTGGCGCTTGCTACAAGCCAAGACCATAAGCGCTTACTGGATGGCGATCGTGGCCCCAATACTGGCGGCATGGGCGCTTACTCCCCCGCGCCGGTGGTCACGCCGGAGATTCATGCCAAAGCCTTGCGAGAAGTCATCATGCCCACTGTTAATGGCATGAAAGCCGATGGGCTGCCCTATACCGGCTTTTTGTATGCCGGCCTCATGATTAGCCCAGAAGGTCAAATCAAAACCTTGGAGTTCAACTGCCGCATGGGCGATCCTGAAACACAGCCGATCATGGCGCGCTTGCGAAGCGATTTAGTACATGCATTAGATAAAGCGGTTGATGGCAAGCTAAATGAAGTCGAACTCGAATGGGATCGCCGCACCGCCTTGGGCGTAGTCCTAGCGGCGCATCAATACCCCGATACGCCACGCAAAGGCGATGTAATCAGCGGTATTCCGGAAGATACCGATAGTGCGATTACGTTTCATGCGGGGACCGCGATCGTGGGTGGGGAACTGCAAACCGCGGGAGGCAGAGTGCTCTGCGTGGTTGGTCTTGCCGATACAGTGCGCGGCGCGCAAAATGAGGCTTACCAAACCATTCAACAGATTCAGTTTGATGGCATGCAGTATCGGCGCGATATTGGTTACCGCGCCCTCAAATAACCTATCCGTTTATTTCTTTTAGCGAGCTCATTTTGCAAATCGACACCCAAGCACTTAAAGACTATTTTCTAGGCCTGCAAGACCGCATTACCCGAGCAACCAGCGAGCTCGACGGCAAGACTTTCTTGGTGGATGAATGGCAAAAGCCAGAAGACAGTAAATTGCGTGGCTCGGGGCGCACCTGCATTTTGGCGGATGGCAACATACTAGAAAAGGGCGGCGTGGGTTTCTCGCACGTGCGCGGCGACACGATGCCTGGCGCCGCCACACAAAACCGTCCAGAAGTCGCTGGACGCAGCTTTGAGGCCATGGGAGTGTCATTGGTATTTCACCCCCGCAATCCGAAGGCGCCAACCACCCACATGAATGTCCGTTGCTTTATTGCGCAAGCTCCCGATAAAGAACCGGTATGGTGGTTTGGTGGTGGCTTTGACCTAACCCCGTATTACGGTGTGGATGAGGACTGCAAACACTTTCATCAAACTGCCAAGAACGCCCTGGATCCATTTGGCACAGAGTTATATCCCCGCTTTAAACGGTGGTGCGATGAATATTTTTATTTGAAACATCGCGATGAACCCCGCGGTATTGGCGGCGTATTCTTTGACGACTTTAATGAGCTCGGCTTTGAAAAAAGTTTTGCGATGACGCGCGCGGTAGGCGACGCTTTCATTGATGCGTATTTGCCCATTCTAGAGCGCCGTTACCAAGAGCCCTACACGCAAGCGGAGCGGGATTTTCAGGAATACCGACGTGGTCGCTACGTGGAGTACAACTTGATTTTCGATCGCGGCACTATTTTTGGTTTGCAATCGGGTGGTCGCTCGGAATCCATTTTGATGTCCATGCCGCCTGTGGTGACATGGCGCTACAACTGGCACCCCGAACCAGGCACGCCTGAAGCAAAGTTGTACGATTACTACCTTAAGCCGCGCGACTGGTTAGCATAATTGGGCGGCCCAAAAAAAATCGGGGTATTGGGAGGCACGTTTGACCCACCCCACTGGGCCCATGTACGTTTAGCCGCGCACTTTGCATCAGTATTTCAGCTGGATCAACTGTTACTGATCCCCAGCGGTCAACCTTGGCAAAAGAATGCAGAAATTACCTCTGCCGAGATCCGCCATCAATTAACCTTGGCGGCCGCCAAGGCCCTGGCTCGGGTACTTTGCGATACCGGTATCGCTACTCGTATTGCAGTGGATCGCATGGAACTCGACCGCCCTGGCCCAAGCTATGCCATCGATACCGCTACGGAAATCCGACAGCGCTTTGGTGCTGATGCCTGCATCATTTGGCTCATGGGCAGCGATAGCTTGATGCATTTAGATACTTGGCACGATTGGCAACGGCTTTTGGAACAGGTACACCTTGCTGTCGCGAGCCGACCCGGCAGCCCCTTCCACATCGATACGTCTCCATTGGGACAGTGGATTCAGGGTCACCAAACACCAAATGCCCATGACCTCGAGAACAAGCCCAGCGGCTTTATTTACCTCGATCGCCATCTTGATATCGATTTATCATCCACCCTGCTGCGGCAGCGCCTCAAGGAAAAAACCCCCGACCGGCAAGGCTTACTTGCGGAACAAATCCCACCAGAAGTGCTAGCTGAGGTTGTGAATTTAGGCCTTTATTCACAATCCAGATAAGATCACCCTATATTCATTAGAAAAAACCATGGACCTACGTAAATTACAACGCACCATTATTGATGCTCTCGAAGATGTCAAGGCACAAGATATCCGGGTGTATGACACCACCAAATTGAGCGAATTATTTGATCGTGTGATTATCGCTACCGGCTCGAGTAATCGCCAGACGCGGTCGCTAGCCATGTCCGTCAAAGAAGAGGTTAACGCCAAGGGTGGCGAGGTGATCTCGATTGAAGGCCTAGAGACCGGCGAATGGGTTCTGGTCGATTGCGGCGATATCGTGGTGCATATTTTGCAGCCCATGCTCCGCTCTTACTATCAGCTAGAAGGCATGTGGGGCGCCAAACCAGTTCGCGTGAAGTTGGCAGGAGTTAAAGGTCTTGCAAAAGCCAGTGAATCCAGCGATGAGGATGAAGACTAAGTTAGCGTTAACCAGCTCATTTAGCGCCTCCTCATTTTTAACTAATATCCTGTTGATGCGTGCCTGATGCGGCTCTTTATTATTGCGGTAGGTCACAAAATGCCAGACTGGGTTGCTACTGCCACCCAGGATTACGTGAAGCGGATGCCGGCCGACTGCAGCATCGAAATCAAAGAAATTAAGCCAGATCTCACGCCCGCTAAAGAAGCCCTCAAAATGGTCGCGGCCATTCCGAAAGGGGTACGCCTGATCGCCTTAGATGAACGCGGACTCGATCTCAGTACGCAAGCCATAGCAAGTCACCTCGCGCAGTGGCGTCAAGACGGCGGCGATGTGGCTTTTTTAATTGGCGGAGCTGATGGTTTAGATGCCAGCCTAAAACAAAAGGCCATCAGTATGTGGCGCCTATCCAGCCTTACCCTGCCCCATGCGATGGCGCGCGTTTTATTAACAGAGCAACTGTATCGAGCGTGGACGATCTTGCAGGGCCATCCCTACCACCGCGAATAAGTGAGGACAATTTCCGTGACGCACCCCTTTATTTATTTAGCATCGCAAAGCCCGCGTCGTCAGGAATTACTCCAACAACTGGGTGTACGCTACGAATTGCTCTTGCCCGATGCTAGCGAAGATGCTGAATTGCTTGAAATCCCACTCGTCAATGAACCCGCGCGACTGTATGTTGAGCGCGTGACCTTAGCCAAGTGCGCAGCGGCCTGCGCGCGTTGGCGCAAAAGCGGCTTACCGTGGGCGCCGATTTTATGCGCCGATACCACCGTCAGCTTGCCGGAGCTCGCTGATGGGCAAATTTTAGGAAAGCCCTCTGACGCAGCGGATGCCGAACGTATTTTGCGCATGCTCAGTGGGCGAACCCATGAGGTGCTCACCGCTCTAGCCTTAGTTTCTAGCATCACAGCCAATCCCATTAGCGTAGTACAGGTATCGGAGGTGGAGTTTATGCCTCTATCCGACGCCGATCTGAAGGCCTATATTGCGAGCCGTGAACCCTTTGGCAAAGCGGGCGCTTACGGAATTCAGGGTTTGGGCGGGGCTTTCATCCGCAGGATTAATGGCAGCTATAGCGGTATCATGGGGCTTCCGCTGTTTGAAACAGCTCGGCTTTTGGAGCAAACCGGCGTGCGATTTTCGCTCTCGGCAAATACCGCAGACCCATCTTGATATGAACGAAGAAATCCTTATCAATATCACCCCCCAAGAAACGCGGGTGGCATTGATTCAACAAGCAGCAGTGCAAGAGTTGCAGATTGAGCGAACCCGGCAACGCGGGATCGTGGGAAACATTTACCTTGCGAAAGTCGTGCGCGTGCTTCCCGGCATGCAGTCCGCTTTTATCGAGATTGGCCTCGAGCGCACCGCGTTTATGCATGTGGCGGACATCGCCCAAACGCATCAGCAAACCCAAATTGAGAAATTACTCTATGAGGGGCAAACGCTGATTGTGCAAGTACTCAAGGATCCGCTTGGCACCAAAGGCGCGCGCCTCACTACGCAAATTAGTATTGCTGGACGTAATTTAGTCTATTTACCGCAATCCCCCAAAGAGCCTGGCGATGAAACCTATATCGGTATCTCGCAGCGCATTGAAAAACAAGAAGAGCGCGAGGCCATGAAAGCCCGCATCGCCGCTTTGCTGCCAGCCGATCAGAGCGGCGGCATCATTGTGCGCACCATTGCACAAGATGCTGGCGATTCCGAACTAAAACTCGATCTACTCTACCTCAAAACCACCTGGGAAAAGATATTAGCCTCCGTTAACCAAAAGGCTGCTCCTGCTCTACTTTTTCAGGATCTCAGCCTCTCCGAGCGCGTTTTACGCGATCTGGCCAGCGAGAACACCATGCAAATCCGCGTGGACTCGGCCGAGAATTTTGAACGACTCAATCAGTTTGCGGCCACGTACACACCAAATTTGGTTGGCAAATTAACTCTGCATCGTGGTGAGCGCGCTTTATTTGATCTATTTGATATCGATTCTGAAATTAATAAAGCACTGGGTCGCCGCGTAGATCTCAAATCCGGCGGCTACCTGATGATTGATCAGACTGAGTCGATGACCACTATTGATGTCAATACGGGTAGCTATGTTGGCGCGCGTAATCTAGATGACACGGTATTTAAAACCAACCTAGAAGCGGCGCAAGCGATTGCGCGGCAACTGCGTCTGCGCAATCTGGGTGGCATCATCATTATTGATTTCATTGACATGCTCAGCCGTGAACACCAAGAAGCGGTACTGCATGAGCTAAAACGCAATCTCGAGCGAGACCACGCCCGCACTTCGGTTAGCCAGTTCTCCGCCTTAGGCTTGGTTGAGATGACCCGCAAGCGCACCCGGGAATCCTTAGCGCATATTTTGTGCGAACCCTGCGCCACCTGTAGCGGCAAAGGCGAAGTTAAAACGGCTCAAACCATCTGCTATGAAATCCTACGCGAAATCGTGCGCGAACACCGCCAATTTAATCCACGGGAGTTTCGGATTGTGGCGGCGCCCGATGTAATTGATCTATTCCTAGAAGAAGAAAATCAGTTTTTAGCCATGCTGGGCGACTTTGTGGCCAAACCCATCCGCCTTCAGGCGGAAGGCTCGTTCCGGCAAGAGCAATACGATATTGTGCTGAGTTAATCCCCTTTCATGACTGACCTATGCGAATCTTACTAACAGGCGGTACAGGCTATATTGGCAGTCATACCGCCATCACTCTATCGAGTGCTGGGCACGAAGTGGTACTTCTCGACAACCTCTGCAATAGTCAGATCGACGTTGTTGCTCGTATTGAGAAAATTCTTGGCAAGAAGATCGTTTTTTATCAGGCAGATGTTCGCGACACCGACGCACTTATTGCCATACTGCAAACAGAAAAGATTGATGCGGTCATTCATTTGGCGGGCCTCAAGGCGGTTGGTGAGTCATGGCAAAAGCCGATTGATTATTACGCCTGCAATGTCGGCGGATCCATTAGCCTAGCGAGCGCCATGAAAGTCGCTGGCGTTCGCATCTTGGTTTTTAGTAGTAGCGCTACCGTCTATGGAGACCCAAAGTACTTACCCTACGACGAGGAGCACCCCACCTCTCCAACCAACCCCTATGGGCGTAATAAATTGCAAGTCGAACAGCTATTACACGATCTTGCTAATAGTAGTGATGAGTGGTGTATCACCTGTTTGCGTTACTTCAATCCCGTTGGGGCTCACGAGTCCGGCCTGATTGGCGAAAACCCGAACGGCATTCCCAATAACTTAATGCCCGTCGTTGCACAGGTCGCAACGGGTCGCCTTCCCCTCTTAAATATTTACGGTAATGATTACGAAACCATTGATGGCACCGGAATGCGTGACTATATTCATGTCATGGATTTAGCCGAGGGTCACCTTACCGCGATTGAGTGGATTGCAAAAAATAATGGCTGCCATTACTTTAATCTCGGTAGCGGAACGAGCCATAGTGTTCTTGAGCTTGTTAGTGAATTTGAAAAAGCGAGCGGAAAAACCATTCCCCGAAAAGTAATCTCCCGCCGTGAGGGTGATTTGCCGAACTATTACGCGCAAGCCGATAAAGCGCTTCGCCTCCTGCACTGGAAGACATCCCGAAATTTATCCGATATGTGCGAGAGTACCTGGCGCTGGGAACAGCAAAGATTGGCTTAGACCAGCTACTGGATGCATCACGCGTTTGCAAACTGCAAGCGATGCAAATTACTGTAGAGACCACCTTTTTCAATTAAGTCCTCGTGTGAGCCGTTTTCGACTACGCGCCCATGCTCCAGCACCACAATCCGGCTAGCATGTTCAATTGTAGAAAGTCGATGCGCAATCACGAGGGTCGTGCGTCCCGTCATTAGCCGCTCCAAAGCCTCTTGCACCTGACGTTCAGATTCTGAATCCAGTGCTGATGTGGCCTCATCCAAAATCAAAATAGGGGCGTCTTTGTAAATGGCGCGGGCGATTGCCAAACGTTGGCGCTGGCCGCCCGACAATCGGTTGCCGTTATCACCAATTAATGTATCAATGCCTTGCGGTAATTCACTCATGAGATTGCTGAGGTTTGCGGCTTCCAAGGCTTCTATTACGCGCCCTCGATCGATGCCGCTTTGACTACTGCCATAAGCGACGTTTGCCGCTATTGTGTCGTTAAATAAAATAACGTCTTGACTGACAAAGGCGATTTGACGGCGCAAGTCAGACAAAGAGAGGTTCTCTAAGGGAGTGCCGTCCAAATAAATCGTACCTGAGCTCGGCTTAAAAAAGCGGGGCAACAGACTGACCAATGTCGACTTGCCGCCACCGGAAGGCCCTACAAAGGCCACCACTTCGCCTGCGCCAACCTTCAAACTGACATGCTGCAGAGCATCCTGCCGTCCTGCTTCTTGCTGATACGAAAAAGAGACATCATCAAACACAATCTCCCCTTTGGCCTTTGCAATGCGCTGAACGCCCGCCTTTCTGGAGTCATCCTCCTCGAAGGGTTGATCCATCAAACCAAAGATCATTTCCGCCGCAGTGAGCCCCCGCTGCAAGGGCTGATTGATGTCCGCCAAGTGCTTTAGTGGCGAGATGATCAACATCATGGCGGTCACAAAGGCCGCAAATCCGCCCACTGTAGTACCTTCGGTCGCGGACTGCATCAGCGCAATGACCAGAACCACGGAGAGCGCCATAGAAGCGATCAATTGGGTGATGGGCTGATTCAAACCGCCCGCAACCGCCGTTTTCAAAGCAAAGCGCCGCAAACGATCCGCTTTTTCCATAAAGCGATTCATCTCATACGTTTCACCGCCGTGTACCTTCACGATCTTATGACCGGCAACCGCCTCTTCCACAATGTAGGCGAGCTCACTAGTCATGCCTTGCTGCTGACGGTTTAACCCGCGTAGGCGTCGATTAATGTGGCTCATGATGAAGGCGATGATGGGGAAAATCACCAGCACGACGAGGGTCAATTTCCAATTAAGATAAATCAGGTAACCCAATAAACCGAGCACGGTTAAAGAATCCCGCACCAAACTAATCAACATACTACCCATAATGCTGAGGACATTATTCACCTCAAAGACAACGGCATTAATTAAATTTGATGCGGAGTTCTTTTGAAAGAACTCGGTTTTCGCATGCAAGAGGGTTTGAAACATTTGCTCGCGCAACTTGAGTAAAACGGCGTTAATGACTCTGGTTAAGAGGTAGTTGGATAAAAATTGAGCGCCGCCGCGCACAATCGCTAACCCCACCAAAAATACCGGCACCTGCCACAACTTGCTATCGAGCCCCCCTGTAAAGCCCCGATCCAACAGCGGCTTCATCAAGGCCGGAATCGAGGTTTCGGCGGCAGCTACTAGCGCCATAGCCAATATCGACCCAATAATGGTCTTGGTATGGGGCTTTAGGTACTGGATTAGGCGGTTTAAGGCAATTCGGTCTTCAGCATTCATATAATGGATTATGCCCACCTTATCCGTCATACTCATCACTCGCAACGAAGAGGCCAATCTTCGGGACTGCCTGACCTCCCTGGGAGGGCTTGCGCAGCAAGTGGTGGTGGTCGATACCGCCAGTACCGACAGAACCATTGAAATTGCTACCGAATGGGGTGCCACCCTTTCTCAACCAGCAGATTGGCCCGGTTTTGGCCCTCAAAAGAACCGGGCGCTCGACCTGGCCACCGGTGAGTGGGTACTCTCTTTGGATGCGGATGAGCGTCTTACCCCTGAACTTCGCTCTGAAATTGCGGCAGTCCTTGCCAACCCCGAAAAAGCCACCTGTTTTGCAATTCCAAGGCTGTCTTGGTATTGCGGGCGCTTCATTCGGCATTCGGGATGGAGCCCCGACTATGTTGATCGCTTATTTAAAAGGGGCACTGCGCGTTTCTCAGACGACCTAGTGCACGAGCGCCTGATTGCGAGCGGACCGGTTGCAAAGCTCGCCAGTCCTATGCTGCACTACAGTTTTATGGACTTCTCTCAAGTACTACAAAAAATTGATCGCTACTCTAGCGCCTCTGCCCAGCAGGCATTTGCGAGAGGGAAGCGGGGCTCAGTTGGAAAAGCAGTCCTGCATGGTTTATGGGCATTTATCCGAACCTACTTTATCCGAGCGGGTTTTTTGGATGGCTCACAGGGGTTGGCGCTAGCCATTTCGAACGCGGAGGGTAGTTATTATCGATACTTGAAATTATGGCTTTTGGAAGTTCAAGAAAAGAAATGAAGATCAGCGTTATTGTTGCCACTTACAACCGCATAGATGCGTTAAGTTTTGTCCTTCAGTCTTTAGAAACGCAAACCGACTCTGATTTTGAGGTCATTGTGGCTGATGATGGCTCCAAAGCCGACACTACCGAGTTTTTAAACGCATTCATGCAAAAAACATCCCTATCAATTCAGCATGTATGGCAAGAAGATCTTGGCTTTCGTTTGGCACAAGTCCGAAATCTCGCCATGGCTGCAAGTACAGGGGAATACCTCATTTTTCTCGATGGCGATTGCATTGTTCAACCCGACTTTGTCGAATGCCATCGGCAACTGGCGCAACCGGGCCACCTCGTTACGGGAAGCCGGGTGCTGCTGAACGAGGAGCTAACTAAAACCCTGCTGTCGTGGCCAAGATGGAACTTTGCGGCCTTTCGAAGTCACTTGCTTCAGTATCGACTCTCAGGTGGTATCAATAAATACTGGCCTATTGTGATCAAGCTTGGTGATGGCGCATGGCGCTTATATCGAAAGTTTGTCTGGCGCCGCATTAAAGGTTGCAATATGGCTTGCTGGGCTACCGACGCCAAGGCCATTGGCGGCTTTGATGAAGACATGACCGGCTGGGGGCATGAAGATGCCGACTTTGTATTTCGTTTACAACACAGCGGCATTGTGCGCAAATCAGGCTCATGGTCAACAGAAGTCTTTCATTTATTCCACCGCATTCACGATCAATCCAATGCCGCAGAAAACGCCCGTCGTGTTCGTGAAAAGATCGTAGCAAAGGCGTCATGAGTATCCGCATACCGACCCCTAAGCGCGTTCTATTTATTGCGACCCGACAAATTGGCGATGTCCTCATCACCACCCCGCTAATCAGTAAAGCCCGCGCCTTATGGCCTGATGCAGAGTTCCATTTTTTGGGCTATCGCGGCAAGCTCGACATGCTCAAAGGCAATCCCGATATACAAGAATGGATTGAAACCTCCGACCACCCTGGTTTTGGCGAGTACTGCCGACTATTCAACACACTCTTTCAGCGCTACGATCTGGCTTTTGTCACGCAACCCAGTGATCGCGCCTATTTTTATGGTTCTATCGCCGCTCTGCGTCGCGTTGGCACTATTCCTTCGCATCCACAAGGATTGGGTGGCAATAATAAGAGTGGCTGGAAAAAAGCCATTAGCACACACACCGTAGAAGTGGATTACTTTCATCAGCACGTGATTGTGGAAAAGCTGCGCTTACTCGAACCCTTTTACCCCTCACCCGAAATCGCCCATGAAATCCTCTTTGAGCAAGGTGTGAGCGTAACGCCCCCATCCGCCGAGCCGCTTACCCCATTGATTGCCAGTCAGCTGCGCGCGCCTTATGTGGTCATTCATCCGGGGCCGCTCACCGCCTACAAACGCTGGCCCCTAGCTCACTGGAAAACCGTAATCGCTTGGCTAACATCACAAGGCCTACAGGTGGTTTTAAGCGCATCGCCAGCACAGCAAGATTTAGAACTCAATCAAGACATCCTTACTTTATTGGATGAGACGTCCCGTGCCCGAGTCATTGATACCCAAGGCCACCTCTCTTTGCCGCAGGCAGGCACCTTGCTGCGCGGTGCGCTGTTTTACATCGGGGTAGATACCTCGGTATCGCATTTGGCGGCGGCGTGCAACACACCATCGATTGTCCTGTTCGGTCCTACGCCACCTACCAACTTTGGTCCTTGGCCGAATGGTTTTGCAGGCACTAGCCCGTATCATCTGCGCGCCCGTAGTCAAACCGTAGGTAACGTTACCATCCTGCAAGGCCCGGGGGATTGTGTGCCATGCCGCAAAGCGGGTTGCGATGATAGGCCTGATAGCCGCAGCGAATGCCTTGATTTATTGGACCCCACAGCGGTGATTCGCGCTGCTCAGCGCCTTTTAGAAAGTCGCTGAGCACTGCTTTACAAAGCGCTCAGCTTTAAACATATTGCACCACCACTGGACTAGACTGACCGGTCGCGAGTAATTGATGCAAGCTGTGCAAACACGCATCATCAGGATATAAACGCAACTCATCGGGGAACTGCATCAGGCACGCGCTACCGCTGGTGGTTACCATCGCGGTTAACGGCAACCCCTTGAAGACCTCTGTCACAGGAGGCGGCATAGTGGGCGGACCGCCCGGCTTGGCTTGTTGTTGGCGATTGGCCATTAAATAGGGATGGATTTGACTACGGAAGAGCTTCAGATCAATTCCTGAATCCATGTGCACATGCACATTACGCCCAAAACGCAAACGCGCGCCTGCAATATCCATCACGTTCTCCGCCACAATCCGAATGCCTCCAGAAAACTTATCTGGCGTGACATTGACTTTAGCGATGATGAGCTCATCTTCTTTGAGCCAGGATCGATTGGGCTCATACACCTCGCTATAGAGCATGATCTCGATTGCGGCCGTACCGTCGTCAATTGTGGCCACCATCATCCGACCCCGTTGCCCCGTCAGCATGCGCGCCGCAGTAATAATGCCAGCCACTAACTGATCCTTGCCTTCAGTAATCTTAATTAAAGGCTGACGGACAAAATGCGCCACTTCCCCGCGATACGCATCAAAGAGATGTCCTGTAAGGCATAAGCCTAGCGCGACTTTTTCTTCTTGCAGGCGCTTTTTCTCGGGCCATGCCGGCTCACGAACCAATTCAGGTAAATGGCGATCCGTTTCGCCAGCGGTCTCAAAAAGACTAACTTGATGAATCGATGCCTCGGCTTGCTCCGCCGCTTCAATCGCTCGGGCCAAAGAAGCCAGCAAGGTGGGGCGAATGTCGTATGGCTTCCCATTTGGTCCGGCTTGATCTGCATACAAACTGTCAAAGGCGCCAGCGCGCATCAAGGCTTCAATCGCACGGCGGTTGACTTGGCGACGATCCACACGCGCGCAAAAATCAAATAAATCCTGAAACGGACCGCCAGCCTCTCGGGCTTTGACAATTGCCTCAATCGCCGCCTCACCCGTGCCACGCACCGCACCCAAACCATATCGAATATCCGTTAAGGGCTGATCGAGTGGGGCGCCTGTGCTTCGCAGGGGGGTAAATTCATAGGTGCCGGTATTGATATCAGGCGGTAATATGCGCAAGCGATTTTGAACGCAATCGTCATACAAAATCTTTACCTTATCGGTGTCGTCCATTGCCAGCGATAAGTTACCCGCCATAAATTCGGCGGGGTAGTGCGCTTTGAGCCAAGCGGTTTGATAGGCAAGCAGCGCATATGCAGCCGCGTGGGATTTATTAAATCCATAGCCCGCAAAGCGCTCCATCAAATCATAAATCTCATTGGCTTTTGCTTCGGTAATGCCGCCCCGCTTGGCGCCCTCACTAAAAATCTTGCGATGCTGCGCCATTTCCTCGGGTTTTTTCTTGCCCATCGCCCGGCGCAGTAAATCTGCACCACCCAAAGAGTAGCCGCCAATCATCTGCGCCATCTGCATCACCTGCTCTTGATACACCATGATGCCGTAGGTTTCGCGCAGTACGGGCTCAATGCGGGGGTCGGGATACTCTACTTGCTGACGGCCATGTTTACGCGCAATGAAATCCGGAATCAGATCCATCGGGCCCGGACGGTAAAGCGCGACTAAAGCGATGATGTCTTCAAAACGATCGGGTTTGGCGTCGCGCAGCATGCCTTGCATGCCGCGGCTTTCCAGCTGGAAGACTGCAACCGTATTGGCGGACTTTAAGACCTCAAAGGCCGCCGGATCATCTAAGACAATATCGCCAATAGTCCATTCTTTACGATCGGCGTGCAGCGACTTAATCCAGCGTTCGGCAGCGGCCAAAATCGTTAAGGTCGTTAATCCTAAAAAGTCGAACTTAACGAGTCCAATGGCTTCGACGTCATCTTTATCGAACTGGCTGATAACAGAACCATTCTCTTGGTCTTTCGAATCTTGCGTATATAAAGGACAAAAATCGGTCAGTCTGCCTGGTGCAATTAAAACACCACCCGCATGCATGCCGACATTTCGAGTCATGCCTTCGAGTTGCTGGGCCAGAGCCAAGAGTTGACGCACCTCATCTTCATTGCGCTCGCGCTCAGCCAATTGCTTTTCTTCTTTTTTGGCCATCTCGATGGTCACGAGTTGGCCAGGCTTAAATGGCACCAGCTTAGCGATACTGTCCACAAAGCCATAGCCTTGTTCTAAAACGCGGCCCACATCCCGAATGGCCGCCTTGGCCGCCATAGTGCCAAAAGTAGCGATTTGACTAACCGCGTCTTTGCCGTATTTGTCTTTCACATACTGAATCACGCGATCGCGGCCATGCTGGCAAAAGTCGATATCAAAGTCTGGCATCGACACCCGCTCTGGATTTAAGAAACGCTCAAACAGCAAGTTGTAACGCAACGGATCTAGGTCGGTAATGCCCAAAGAGTACGCCACTAAAGAACCCGCGCCCGAGCCGCGACCGGGCCCAACCGGCACGCCGTTGTTCTTCGCCCAATTAATAAAGTCGGCCACAATCAGGAAGTAGCCCGGAAAGCCCATTTGCTCAATGGTCTTCACTTCAAAGCTCAGGCGCTCACGATAGCGCGGCTCCGCTTCTGCACGCTTCTGCGGATCCGGAAAGTTCCGCTCCATGTGTTTTATCAAGCCCGTCTCGGCTTGCTTGAATAAATAATCTCCAAGCGAGATACCTTCCGGAATCGGAAACTCGGGCAAGCGCGGCTGACCCAATACCAGCGATAAATTACAGCGCTTAGCAATCTCGACTGAATTAGCCAAAGCAACGGGTAAATCCGCAAAGCGCGCTTCCATCTCGGCTTGCGTTAAAAAATACTGCTCCGGATTAAATTTTTTCGGGCGACGTGGATTGCCGAGCAACTCGCCTTCGGCAATACATACCCGCGCCTCATGGGCATTGAAATCATCGCGATGCATAAACTGCACCGGATGGGTTGCCACCACCGGAATGGCAAGCACACTGGCAAGCTGGCAAGCCAGCTCCACATGCCGCTCGTCATGCGGATGGCCAGCGCGTTGCACCTCAATGAAATAGGCATTGGGAAACGTTGTCTTCCAGCGTTCGGCAGCCGCTTTGGCTTGCTCTTCTTGGCCAGCCAACAAAGCGGCGCCCACATCCCCCATCTGCGCTCCTGAGAGAGCAATCAAACCATAGGCCAGGGTTCTACCAACCGCCCGGTCTTCTGCTTTAGCGGCTGGCTCAGAAAACCAGCGTGAATCAACTTCCGCACGCCCACGCGATTGGTTATCGAGCGAGGCTCGGCTGAGCAACTGGCATAAATTGAGGTAACCCGAATGGTGCTGAACAAGCAATAAAAGGCGGTGCGGCTGATCGGGGTCTTGAGGGTTTGAAATCCACACATCCGCCCCGGCGATGGGCTTAATACCCCCCGCGCGCGCCGCGCTGTAAAACTTCACTAAACCAAAGAGATTGCTCAGATCGGTGAGGGCTAAAGCGCCCATGCCATCTTGCTGGGCTGCCGCGACCGCATCGTCGATGCGCACCACTCCATCCGTAATTGAAAACTCGGAATGAATGCGCAGATGAACAAAACGGGGTACGGCCATGAGATGATTTTAGCTGTGTCCACTCTAACCGCACCCCATCTCCGCTACCGTGGGCGCTTTGCGCCCTCACCTACCGGCCCTTTGCATGCCGGCTCGCTTGCGACTGCCCTAGGGAGTTGGCTAGACGCACGTGCTCGAGGCGGGCAATGGCTGGTCCGAATCGAAGATTTAGACGCTCCGCGCTGCATTGCGGGCGCAGATCAGCATATTCTGGGTCAATTGCGTGCCTGCGGGCTTTTTTGGGATGAGGAGGTAACTTGGCAATCCCAAGGTCAAAAAGCCTATCAAAGCGCGTTAGAGGGCCTTTATTGCCGCAATCAGATCTACGCCTGCACCTGCTCCCGCCAAACGATCGCTAATGCGCTAAGCAAGCAAGGTCGGCTAAAGCCCCGCAACCAAGAACAGGTGTATCCGGGTACCTGCAGAGCCTACTTCAGGCCTCAAGGGGACTTTTCTAGAGAAGCGCATGCTGTCGCCTGGCGTCTCGCGTTACCGCCTGAGAAGACCATTGCTTTTACTGACGATCTATTGGGACTTCAAGAACAAAAACTCAGTCAGGAAGTTGGTGACTTTGTGCTGCGCCGCGCTGATGGGGTGTTTACCTACCAACTGGCGGTGGTGATAGATGATGGACTGCAGGGGATCACGCACATTGTTCGTGGCGCGGACTTGCTGAGTAATACGGCACGCCAGATTTACTTGCAAGGCCTCTTGGGATTACCTACACCCCATTACCGCCACCTCCCCTTAGTACTAGATGCCCATGGAGAAAAACTCAGTAAGCAGACACTGGCCAAAGCGATTGATACCGACAGTGAGGCCGCTGTATTGCAAGCCTTGCAAACGGCCGCTCTGCATTTAGGGCTGCATGGCCTAAAAAATACACCGGCTAAAACCGTGGCGCAGTGGTTGGCTCATGCCACCCAAGTATGGGCAGGCGAGGCGCCCGCCTAAGGCAACTAGCCGGTCTTTTTTTTCATGCCGCCGAGCAAGGCGCCGACGGAGGATTTGGCGGGAGTGATGCCCGCTTTTTTTATTGGGTTGCTGATAGGCTGATCTGGATTACCATCAGCGACCTTTGCAGGCGCTTGTACCCCGCCAGCTGGCGCAGCGCCAGCTTGATATGGCAAATAGAAAAAGGGATCCGCCGTCTTGCCACCCTTGAGTTCCGGCAGTGGCATGACTTGTAACTTACGCTTCATCAGCTTTTCAATATCATCGAGCAAGCGCTTTTCGCTATCGTCCACGAGCGCAATGGCATCGCCGGTACTGCCCGCGCGCCCGGTACGCCCGATGCGATGAATAAAATCTTCCGCGTTGTAGGGCAACTCGTGATTAATCACGCACGGCATCGCCGGTATATCCAGGCCACGCGCGGCAACGTCGGTTGCGACTAAAGCCTCGATTGCGCCGGATTTAAACGCATCCAGTGTGAGGGTTCGCTCACCCTGGCTCTTATCGCCGTGAATGGCGCCCGCCTTAATGCCATCGCGCTCGAGAGCGCGAGCGAGCTTGGCACAGCCCAAACGGCTATTGGTAAAGATAATGCACTGGCGCGACAGACCTTGACGCGTACGTGATTCGATAATTTGCGCAACCGCACGCTGCTTATCCGCCGACGAAACCATATGCACCACTTGCCGTACGGTATCGGCAGCGGCGTTTTGACGAGCTACCTCAATCGTGACGGGATTACGCAAATAGCTCTGTGCTAATTTTTTAATCTCAGGAGAAAAGGTCGCCGAAAACAATAAGGTTTGTCGCTGCGCCGGAATCAAATTAATAATGCGCTGCAAGTCTGGCAAAAATCCCATGTCCAGCATGCGGTCAGCTTCATCTAAAACGAGTATTTCGACTTGCGAAAGGTTTGCGGTCTTCGAGCCAATGTGATCCAGTAAGCGCCCTGGGGTTGCGATCAAGATCTCAATGCCTCCACGCAACAAAGCCACTTGGGATTGCATATCCACGCCGCCAAAAACGACGGTAGAGCGCAGATCGGTGTGGCGTGAGTAATTAGCGGCGTTCTCCGACACTTGTACCGCGAGCTCACGAGTCGGCGTTAATACAAGAGCACGGATCGGATGGCGCGCAGGGGAAGCACTACTACTTGACCCAGGCAAGAGTTTTTGAATCATGGGCAATACAAAGGCAGCGGTCTTGCCGGTACCCGTTTGCGCAGCGCCCATTAGATCCTTACCCGCAAGCACATGCGGGATGGCTTGGGTCTGGATCGGTGTGGGGGTGTTGTAGCCCTGTTCGCCGACTGCCTTAAGAACCCGTGGGTCCAGGCCAAAATCGGCGAAGGTAACGCTGGCTGGAGAGTCTACCGACTCTGCTGAAGGAATTGATTCTGTAGTGATATTCGTCAAGGTAACTTAAATAATAGCCGCGATTCCAGCCTTTGCAGTACTGGCATCCTCGGAGGACTTCACGCCGGAAACGCCGACTGCGCCGATGGTAAACCCATCTATCTCAATATTGACACCGCCTTCAAGCATCCCCTGAATATGAGGAGCAGACAAAAATGAGGTGCGGCCGTTATTAATTAATTCTTCATACACGCGGCTCTCGCGTTTACCCATTGCAGCTGTACGGGCTTTTTCTTGGGCGATATAAGCCGACACGGGTGCGCAGCCATCACGGCGAATCATGCCCAGCATATGACCACCATCATCACAAACCGCAATCGTCACAGCCCAATTATTTTGAGCGGCGTGCGCGTTGGCAGCGTCCAAAATAGCCTGAACATTAGCCTGAGTGAGATAAGGTTTACTTGCCAGCATGGTGTGTCTCCTAATAATGTAGTGGTGTGTATTCTAGTAAATAACGATACATTGGCTTTTTAGACTAAAAATCCCAAATTGGATCCGACGCGAGTCAATTTAGTCAAATCCAATTGCCACGTAAAATCAGATTCTGTTTATTCAACAGGGGATCAAGCTGAACTAGTCGGTCTTTTGTAGAATTTCACTCGAATTGATGTTTTGCCCTATTTTCCCATACCTTGAGCCATGCCAACTAAATCCGTGCTACCCCCAGAAATCGCCTCCAAACTGCAAAAAAACATCCGTGGGCAGGTTTTAACTGACACCCCCAGCCGCGGGCGCTACGCCACCGATGCCTCGATTTACCAACAATTCCCAGTTGGGGTGGTGATTCCGGAAGATGCGGCTGATATTGAGACCACGCTTGAGTTGGCGCGTGAGTATGCGATTCCGGTACTGCCTCGTGGTGGCGGTACTAGCCAGTGTGGCCAAACAACGGGGGTCGCCCTCGTTATTGATAACACCAAATCCTTTCGTCGGATTCTGCACGTCGACCCAGAAAAAGCCACGGCTGAAGTCGAGCCGGGCCTCGTTTTGGATCACCTGAATGTAGCCTTAAAAAAACATGGGCTCTGGTATCCCGTTGACGTATCCACCGCAGCCCAAGCCACGATTGGCGGCATGGCCGGCAATAACTCCTGCGGCAGTCGCTCTCTTGCTTACGGCAATATGGTGCATAACGTGCTGGGCATCGATGCTTGGCTGGCTAGCGGTGAACTTGCGCGCTTTGGACCTTACGGTCAAAGTGCAGGCGTTGCTAAGCAATTGGGTGATGTTGTCAAAGGCTTAGCGGATCGCCTCCAGCCCGAAATTGAGGCGATGTTTCCCAAAGTCATGCGCCGAGTCGCAGGCTACAACTTAGATGTATTCCATCCGCAGAGTGAGTTACCGTACACGAAAGATGGCAGCGTCAATCTCGCCCATTTACTCGTGGGCAGCGAAGGAACCCTCGCCTACTTCAAATCCTTGCAACTCAAATTAGCGCCACTACCGCAGCATAAGGTCTTGGGCATCGTTAATTTCTCAAGCTTTTATCGGGCCATGGATAGCGCCCAGCATATTGTGAAGCTCGGGCCGACCGCGGTCGAACTAGTCGATCGCACCATGATTGATTTGGCACGCCACAATCCCAGCTTTAAGAAAACCATCGAAACCGCATTAATCGATGCGGCAGGACCAACGCCGGAAGCGATTTTATTGGTGGAGTTTTCTGGTGAAGCGCATGCGCCCTTACTTGATCGGGTCGAGGCCTTAAAAGAATTAATGGGCGATCTGGGCTTACCTAATATCGTCGTATCGATGCCCGATGCGCAGATGCAAAAAAATCTATGGGAAGTGCGTAAAGCAGGCCTCAACATCATGATGAGCCTTAAAGGCGATGGCAAGCCAGTCAGCTTTATTGAAGACTGCGCCGTACCGCTAGAGCATTTAGCGGAGTACACCAGCGCCCTGACTGAAGTGTTTTCGAAATACGGTTCCCGCGGCACTTGGTATGCCCATGCCTCGGTTGGCACTTTGCATGTGCGCCCCATTTTGGATATGCGCCGCGATGGTGCCCAGAAAATGCGCGCCATGGCCGAGGAAGCATCAGAACTGGTGCGCCGCTACAAAGGCGCCTACAGCGGCGAACATGGCGACGGTCTTTGCCGTGGCGAATGGATTAGTTGGCAGTTTGGCCCCAAGATTACCGATGCGCTGCGTGAGATTAAACACGCCTTCGATCCCGACAATCTCTTTAATCCCGGAAAAATCATTGATCCGCCTAAGATGGATGATTCAAGTTACTTCCGTTTCCCACCCGAATACAAAGTTATCCCACTCAAAACCAATCTCGATTGGTCGGCATGGAATGTGCAAAGTAATCCCGTCACCGAAGAAACCACCGTGCCCGGCACTGGCGGCGATCCCGCACACGGATTTTCTAAAGCGGTGGAGATGTGCAACAACAACGGTCATTGCCGCAAGTTTGATGCCGATACGATGTGCCCCAGTTACCGCGTAACCCGCGATGAAAAGCATTTAACCCGCGGCCGCGCCAATACGTTGCGTTTAGCCCTCTCGGGTCAACTGGACGCCGAACCCGGCGAAGATCCGCTGACTACCGCTGCCGTAAAAGACGCGATGGATTTGTGCGTTAGTTGCAAGGCATGCCGCCGCGAATGCCCCACTGGCGTTGATATGGCAAAAATGAAAGTGGAATATTTAAGTCACTACAAAAAGCGTCATGGCCACACACTGCGTGATCGTTTAGTCGCGCACTTGCCGCGGTATGCTCCGATGATTAGTCGCGTGCCTGGCTTACCCGCCTTACTCAACGTGCGTAACCACATCCCAGCCATCGCCAAAGTACAAGAATGGTTCACTGGTATTTCTGCGGAGCGGAGCTTGCCCGTATGGCGCAAGGACACCTTCTGGAATGCGAACATGGATTCAGCACAAAGCTCAGCTCAATACCGATTTACACCAGAGCAATTGGTGGACGAGGGCAAAGCCGTTGTATTGCTGGCAGATACCTTTAATGCCTATTTTGAAAATGAAAACCTGCACGCGGCGCTGCAAGTACTGAAAGCCGCAGGCTATCAAGTGCATATCCCGCAAATGGATAGCGCCAATAGCGCAGTCAGCACGGAACAAAAATGCTCCAAACCATTTTGCTGTGGGCGCACCTACCTTGCGGCCGGCATGGTCGATGAGGCCAAGAATCGCTTAGGAGCCCTAGTCGACCACCTTGCACCCTATGCCGAGCGTGGGATTGCGATTGTGGGTCTAGAGCCCTCCTGCCTCTTTACACTCAAAGACGAGGCTCTCGTGATGGGCTTTGGTCAAAAAGCAGTGACGGTTAGCCAAAAAGCGCAGCTCTTGGAAGAGTTCTTAATGAGCGAGTCCAAAGCGGGTCGCCTCACACTCAATCTCAAAGCGGCTGATCGCCCAGTTCTTTTTCATGGGCACTGCCATCAAAAATCGTTTGCCGCAGTCGCCCCAGCCTTGGAGTTACTAAAACTAATCCCCGATGCTAAACCCACCTTAATTGAATCGTCTTGCTGCGGTATGGCTGGTAGCTTTGGTTATGAGGTGGAGCACATTGCGGTCTCGAAGCAAATGGCGGAGCTCAGTTTATTGCCTGCGATTCGGCAAGCGCCGGACAGTTGGGTCGTCGCCGATGGCACCAGCTGCCGGCATCAGATTCATGACGGAACTAAGCGAGACGCGGTGCATATTGCGCGTATTTTGGCGGCACACCTCTAAACCAAGAGTGCGTACCGAGGCCCTCTTACGGCGATTTAACGAATCACGCCGTAAGAGACCATCAGCAAGGTACCAATCAATAAGGCGGGTACGAAACGCTGCTGGGGTTTTGACATCATGATGCCCAAACTGAGAGCGCAGATGAGTAACCGAATCCACAGTGGCACGGTTGTTAATAAACCAATCGGTAGCACAATCAAGCGAATCGTGAGCGCCGCTACCATGGCGTAGGTCACTGCGGCAAGCCAGCGAAAGATTTCACTATCTTGATTGATTTTTCCAGCCAGCATCACCCCCGCGGCACGGCACAAATAAGTTCCAATACAGGCGCCCGCTAGGGCGATCCAGGCACCCCAACCTTGCAGATGAGCAGCGATCATTTGGCGGCCCCCTTCACAAGGGCGGTGCGCTTGCGTAAATAACGGCGATCAATCCAGTACGCCAAAGTGCCGCCTACGATACCCGTCGTTAATAAGCTGGTATCCCGATCGAGCATATAAAAGAAAGGACCCATCACACAGCCCAGCCCGATTGCAATCCGATTGATCCAAGGTTTGACCTCAACAAAGGTGAGCAAGAAAAAGAGCGGGTTAATAAAGATGAGTCCCAGTGTAATAAAGACGGGCACTACACCGGCGAGCAGGTAACCCAAAATAGTGCCCGGCACTGAAATCATCCAGCACAATAATCCGAGTCCCACAAAATAACTCAGGCGATGTTTTGGTTCGATGGTTTGGAGTTCGCGCATCGATACCGCCCACGCCGTCATCGCTAACAAATGTACCGATGCGTAGAGTCCTTTATTGCGATCGCGTCGATCAAATTGCGGAAATAAAGTCACGGTCATCGTAATAAAACGCGTTGATGTTAGCGTCACTGCCAACGCGATTGCAATCAGGGATGAGCCCGCCACCATCATTTCCATGAGCACCACTTGCCCTGGCAAAGCGAACATCAAAAGGCTACTCAGGGTGGTAAAACCGATATCAAAGCCGCTGGTTTTGCCCATCGCGCCAAAGCCCACCATGCCGGCAAAGAGCACCATGGCAGGCGCGCCACTCGCATCTTTTAAGCCACTCCAAAAGGCGTCCCGGCGACTCTCAAAGCGATGTAAATTCTCCACCCCTTCACCAGTACTGGCGGGGTCTAGAAAAGGGTCTTGAGGGGTAGACATGGATTAATTGTAAGAGCCTATTCCTGATTTAGGATGGAATTTCTGGGGCGGGTGCTAAAGCCCATTCTATGTGCTCTCGCACCAGCGGATTAGCCTGCACCCAATCCGACTGCAGGGCGTGACGCAAGGTATTTTTGATCGTTTGCGAACTCCGCTTCGAATGCAGGGCATTACCAATCGCAACCGCTAGGTTTCGGCGCCAGCGGACATAGCCAATGCGGCGAATGGCGCTGCCCTCATGGCGGCGATCAAACTCATCCGCCGACCATGACCACAACTCCAATAGAGTGCTATCGCCCAAGCCATGGCGTTCCGCAAAATCAGGCAGGGCGCTGGTTTGAGCAAATTTATTCCACGGGCAAATTAACTGACAATCATCACAGCCATAAATCCGATTGCCCATCGCCGCCCGAAACTCCACCGGGATCGGACCGGGGTTTTCAATCGTGAGGTAGGAAATGCAGCGGCGCGCATCGAGTTCGTACGGCGCGGTAATCGCTGCTGTGGGACAAACGTCAATGCAGGCGCTGCAACTGCCGCAGTGGGATTCCACTGGCGCGTCGACTGGCAACGGAATATCCACCAAGATCTCCCCCAGAAAAAAAGTGGAGCCCGCCTCGCGGTTGAGCAAAAGGGTGTGTTTACCACGCCAGCCAAGTCCCGCTTTTTGCGCCAGCTCCACCTCCATCAGTGGCGCAGAGTCGGTAAAGACGCGATACCCAAAGGGGCCAATACGGGCTTCGATCTGGCTCGCCAATGCTTGCAAGCGTTGCCGCAGGACCTTGTGGTAATCGCGCCCGCGTGCGTAGACCGAGATGACTGCTTCACCTGGACTTTCAATGCGCTGCCACTCCCGCTCTAGATCGAGTTTAGGTGCGTAGTTCATGTAAACGCATATCACCCGTATGGTGCCCGGCTGTAGCAGCTGGGGATCGCTCCGAATGGCGGCGTGCCGCTCCATGTAATGCATCTGACCATGGCGCCCCTGTGCTAGCCAGGTACGGAGTTTTTCAGGGGCCTGCCCTAAATCGGTATCGGTAATGCGAAGACCATCAAACCCATTCGCGAGTGCCGCTTGATCAAGCCAAGACCGTAAAAGAAGTCCTTCTGGATCATCGCCTGCCTTGGTATGGAATTCGGTTTTCGGCATTGCTCACATTTAATGAATAAACTAGGCTGATTAACAGATGCAGGTAAAGCCCCTTTTGGACTCTATTCAACGACATTGTAGGCAAGAAACCGAAACCGCCGTTTTTGCTGGCGCCGTTAGCGCGGCAATGGCGAGCCACCTTAATCGCCCAGATATGGCGAAGGAGCGCCACATCAATATCGCCCTGGAAGGCAATCTGGGCGCAGGCAAGACAGCGTTCGCGCGCTACTTTATTCAGGCGCTGGGCTATGCAGGCAAAGTGAAGAGCCCTACCTACTCCCTGTGCGAGCCTTACTCAATCAATACCGGAAATGCGCCCTTTACGGTCTTTCATTTTGATTTGTACCGCATGCACTCCCCCTTAGAGTGGCAAGAGGCTGGCTTAATGGAGCACTTTGGCGAGCCGGGCCTGTGTTTAGTCGAATGGCCAGAAAAAGCCGAAGGCACACTCCCACCCATGGACTTGCGTATCGTGATGACAGCTGGCCCAGCAGGCGCCGATACCGAACGCAATATCGAGGCGATAGCCATAAGCCCTCTCGGACTTCAGCTCTTAGCCGACCTCTCGGCCAATTTGCCCTAAAATTCGCAGCAATGAAAGCCAAGCCCAATTTAACCCGGCGCGATCACCTCAAGACCTCGGCCAAACTACTGGGGTTTGTGCTGTTACTGAGCGAGGCGGACATCGCTTTTGGTGCCAAAATTTTAGGCGTTCGTATTTGGCCATCGGAAGACTACACCCGCATCACCCTTGAATCCGATAGCGCACTGACGGTTTCCCACCAGGTTCTAACCGGCCCAGATCGCCTCGTCGTCGATGTGCAAGGCTTAGAGCTGAACCCCACCTTAAAAGACTTGGTTGCCAAAGTTAAACCGAATGATCCCTATGTATCGCAGATTCGGGTGGGGCAATTTCAGCCGAATGTAGTCAGGCTCGTGTTTGATCTGAAAGAGCCCATTAAGCCCCAGCTCTTTACCCTAAATCCCGTCGCAGAATACCAATACCGCTCGGTCTTCGATCTTTACCCCAGCACGCCTTTAGACCCCCTCATGGAACTGGTAAAGAGTAGCGCCAAGAAAGAACAGGCGCTCGAGAAAAAAAATGAAGAAGACCTCATAGCTCAATTTGCCCACCGTAATGATCCGCCTGTAGCGCAAGCCATTCCGACCCCAAAAGAGCCCCCGCCCAGCCAGCGATTTAAACGCCTCATTACAGTGGCGATCGATCCCGGTCATGGCGGCGAGGATCCTGGGGCGATTGGAGCTCGCGGCAGCAAAGAAAAACACATTGTGCTCTCGATTGCAAAACGGCTTAGCGACAAAATCGAGGCGGAACCCTATATGCGCCCGTATTTAACACGGGATGGGGATTACTTTGTGCCCCTACACACCCGAGTTCGCAAAGCGCGGCAAGTTGGTGCCGATTTATTTATCTCGATTCATGCGGATGCGTTTATCCAGCCACATGCCAAAGGGGCATCGGTCTTTGCCCTATCCCAACAAGGCGCCAGTAGCACCACTGCCCGCTGGATGGCGAATAAAGAAAATGCCTCTGATTTAATTGGCGGCATCAACATTAAGACCAAGGACAGTCAGGTAGCCCACTTATTACTCGATATGTCCACCACCGCCCAAATCAAGGATTCAGTACAAGCGGGTAGTTCGGTTTTACAGCGTATTGGCGGCTTTGCTCCGCTGCACAAAAATAAGGTCGAGCAAGCCGGCTTTGCGGTTCTCAAGGCCCCCGATATCCCATCCATCCTGATTGAGACGGCGTTTATTAGCAACCCCAAGGAGGAGGCCAAACTCAATGATGAGGCCTACCAAGAACGAATCGCTGAGGCTATTTTGCAGGGAATTAAGGACTACTTTGCCAAAAATCCGCCCGTAGCAAGGCGCGCCACTTCCTAAACATCAGGGCTGGCGGCAAATCGCAAGGGCAACTAAATTAGTTGCTATAATTTCTGTCTTTACTGGGTCGGTAGCTCAGTCGGTAGAGCAGCGGACTTTTAATCCGTTGGTCGCGAGTTCGAATCTCGCCCGACCCACCACGAATCTGTAGTAGAAACAATGACTTGCTAACCGCAAGTCATTTTTTTTGCTTATTTTTTGTGCAAATTTCAATCGCACACCAATCGCACGTTTCAATTATTTGCTGTTTATCAAAATCTCCTATAAACTATAGCTAATAACTAAAAGCCCTTATAGATGCGAGCTACAGCCGACTCCACGGTCACACTAAGACCCCATGAACTGCGCCTAAAACGCCGTTCGGATTCCAGCATCTGGCAGATTCATTACAAAATTGGCTCTAAGAAAAAGTGGCTCAGAATCACCAGTAAAACTAGTGATTTATCAGCTGCCAAACAGGTTGCAGAAGACCTTTTTCATGAAGCTCGGGTACTAGAAAAGCGTGGATTATCAGTAGTTAGTAAGAAGTTCAAAGCAGTTGCTCAAGTTGTCAGTAATGACCTTAAAGCCCAAGTAAAGGCTGGAACAGGCAAAAAAAGTTACGCAGACTACTATCGCGCTATCGATACTTACCTCACGCCCTTCTTTGGCAACTATCACGTCGATAACATTACCCCCGCCCTGATTTCCGACTTTCATCGCTGGCGTACTGAGAAAGTGGGCTATGAATTAAAGGCTTCTACGCAAAACAATCACAACGCCGCTCTCAACTGTGTTTTTGATTACGCAGTGGAGCAAGGCTATATGAGTGAGAGCCAAAGACCCAGCACCAAGAACACAGGGGAAGCTACTGAAGTGCGCGGTATCTTTAGCACTGACGAGTTAATTGAGCTTCAACAGTTCATTCACAAATGGACAGCTGAAGGACGAGCAACTAAGACTCGTTACTTACGTGAACTACTGGGCCTATATGTCACATTTATTGCCTGTACTGGTGTTCGCCCAGGCACTGAGACTAAAGAACTTAAGTGGAAACATATTGAATTTATTCAAAAACCCAGTATGCGGGTTATTCACATCACCCTGCCGCAAGGCAAGCGTGGCAGCCGCGAACTAGTTGCTCGTAATGAACTATGGCCATTACTAGATAAGCTACGTGAACTACAACCTGAATACCAAGATTTAACACTGGAAGAATTAATCGCCAAGAAAGAAGATAAGTATCTGTTTAGGATGCGAGATGGCACGACACCATATAACTTAGTCAATGCCTTTGGCGATTGCTTGAAAGAGTCTGGTCTTGATAAGGGCGACAAAGATGGCAAGCCAAGAAGCTTGTATAGCCTGCGTCACTACTACGCTACGCAGCGAGTACTGGAAGGATTGGATTTTGGGCAACTGGCTAAACAGATGGGCACTTCAATATTGATGATTGAGCGCCACTATAGCCATTTGAAGCCCTTGATGATTGCTGAGCAATTGGCAGGTACGATTCCTGACAATAAGACAGCTCAGGCAGATGAGATATTGCGTTATATGAACCCAAGTCCAGTACGCAATGATGTGATTAGTTTAGTTGGGGCAAGTACTGGCATCTATTTGCCACTCAATGAAGCCAATCCAAAAGCTACTAAAGAACTTAAAGACGAACTCAATAAAGCACTAGGCAAGGCAGCGTAAATCATGAATACACACTACTTTGCTCAATACC
Organism: Polynucleobacter sp.; assembly: GCA_030696845.1. GTDB lineage: Bacteria > Pseudomonadota > Gammaproteobacteria > Burkholderiales > Burkholderiaceae > Polynucleobacter. The sequence goes on along the minus strand of JAUYRJ010000051.1, from coordinate 5,371 downwards.
TCACGGCTATGGTGATCAGATGACCCCATTTATTCAGACCTTCTTTGAACGCAAAGCCAACGCTGCTTTAAAACTTAGCATGGAGCGAGCTTGTGACCTGTCGCATTTCAAACAGGTGGAGACTAGATTGGAAGGCGGCGAGGATTTGACCAAGGAGTTGCCACAACTCAAGAAGCTGCCTAAGAAAGATGCACTAGCAGCAGTGAAAACTTTGATTAAACGCTGCGATACGGATTTGAATGACTACTGGACTTTGCCTAAAGCAGCGAAAGCCAAGCTTTTGGTCACGCATAAGTATTACAAGGGTGAACTAGTGCCGAGATTTACTGCCAACTACGAATTTAAGACGCAGCTAGGCTTAGTGGAGATCAAAGTAACCACCCAAGGCAGATACGTATTTGTATCGCCAAGTGCGAAGGATGTAAAAAAGGCCAACATAGAGTTGGCCTTTAGGGATGTTGAGAAACAGTTAAGTTTGGCTGGGTTTGGGAGCTAAACGCAGAAGACGCTTAGCTAATACCTGATTAATGAAATTGCTCCACCGGAATTAAACCTGCCTCGACCTGCTTAGTCACATTAATACCCCCAACTTGAGTCATGTAGTCAGCAATACCATCTCCAGACAGCTTCAATGCAATGTCATGGAGATATGACCCAAGAACAGCGATCATCTGACACATACGCAAAAACACCTCCGTATCCTCATCCATATCACCCCAGCGCAATGATGGCATAGATTGATATTGAGATTTGATCTTAGCAAGCATTGCGAAATATTGCTTTTCTGAGTCCTCAAATCCAATACGATCAATCATTTCCGGAATAATGTGCAGCAATTCAAAAAACATTTCCGCGGGAACAGTAACACTGCAATTAATACCATAGCCGGCAAGGTCGACCTCTACCATTGATTCATTCTTCATATACCTCTCCTTAATAATTAAAATGTGAATTTGCGTTTTTAATGGGCAATTACTTTGCTGCCCATTGAGATGCAAACCTGAACTTCTTTGCAGCCTGAATTTGGATAATTTGTAGCAAAAAAGCTGGAAACTAGCTCAATGATTTCCAAGGAAATAGCATCAATTTCTTGCCCCCACTTAAGAGAAACCATAATTCCATCACCAAAATCATCGTCATCAAACTCAATGTCGTAAGGATCTTCTACAAATCCCAGCGTGCGAGCACTCTTTGCCCAGTTGATAACAGACTCAATCAAGCTATCCTCCGGACAAAATCCTTCTTCAAACACCAAACAAATGCCATAAACTTTCTTAGGCATCAACAAATAATCTTGCCGCTCTTGCATTAATTCATTTGCAATCATTTCATTCTCCTTTGGTTACTTACCGATTAATGTGGGTCAGCATGTAGCGCTGACCCTCCCGATGGATTACTGCATAACAGGGATGCCATCGAGCAACACTGGCATCTGTCCGTTTGTTGCATCAAACTGCGCATGTTGAATTTGCTCGGCATAAGACTGAGGGTGAATTAACTGCACCGGCTTCTCATTCAAATGCACATCCAACAAGAACAGCAAAATGCAGTCATCACAAAAGTCGACCCAGTCTTGATTGGATTGAGTAATTAACTCAGGATGCTTGTTAAAGTGCTTATCTTTGCATTGCAGAACCTGCTTGAGCATCAAATACATATACCGCTTGCCGCGTCCATCACACCAAACATGGTCTGGAGCTGTTTCATATTCATGCAAAATTTGCTCAATTTCTTCCTTGTCAGTCAAAATTACCGTAGAAGTTCCAAGATCTGTCATAGCTACTGCACAAGGCTGCTTTTTAGTTTGTGTAAACATTTTTTTGTTCCTTTAAATTAATTAGATAATGCTTGTTGAGGTTGCTGCACATCACGCAGGCATCCATTTAGATCGGGATGATTGCGCATATCAGCCACCCAACTCATATCGACATCTGTTCCAAATCCATAGCGATGAATCAAATTCATCTCCCATGCATCAAGATCAGTGCGACCGTTGCCGAAGAACCATTTACAGCTATGGCCCAATTCAGGCAATGCAGGTTGTTTAGTTTTTTCCTCAAAAACATCCCAATTGCTACAAGTGCTAATCTTGATGAGGTCGCTTAGTTTGCGATTTAACTGCTTACACTTTTTGACAATTCGCTTAAAAAGCTTCTCATCAAAAAATGTAATCGCGTCAGACTCGAGACAATTCACAGGAATTGCTAAATCAAAAAATTCCTGTGACTCACCTGCGCTATTCGGCGTGTTAAACGTCAGAATCACGTTAACGCCCATATAAGAGCGTTTAGTTTTTCCGTTAACTACTGACTGAAAGTTTGCTTTCATATAAATCTCCTTGTTTAATTAAAAAAATCGGCAATACGGCAGCTGTGCGCTTTGAAATGGCACGGGCTGCTTACAGACTGGGTTGTTAAAGAGCTAACTGTCACGCACGTGAGCGCTTAAAAAGCGGCTGCAGCGATGGCAAATACAGCTTGTTTTCACCATGAATCAAGCATATTCTTTTGTTGACTATTTCTCGATTGACTGAAATAATTTCAATAAAGTTAGTCAACAAAATAATCGCAAAAAATGGCAAAAAACCCGTTAGCTATCCTCAAATCAGACTTTCAAAGGGATGGGAAATTCGTAGAGGTGCATCGCCTCTATCGGTTTTGGTTTGAGTTTTTGGCGCTTAGCCCCAGCTATGAATTAGCCAGGCGCTATAGAGCGAAGAAAGGCAAGTTATCCAAAGCTGATCAAGATCGACTGCCGGCAGATTTTGAAAAGGTACTAGAGATATACGATGCTTTTGGCGATATACAAAAGTATCTGTTTAAGACTTGGTGGGTTGAGCGTGGCGTTGATTTATTTGGAATTCAAGGGGCACCATCAACAACAGTGCCCATCTATAAATTTGCCAGGGGTGGTAACTCAGACAAAGCCAAGGTCAATGAAGCAGTAGCAAGGTATCTAGATACCACTAGGCTGAAATTAAATAAGCCGCCGGCTATCTTATTAGCTATTCCACTCGATACTACAAGACAGAAGGTACTAAAAGAGATTAAAGCTTTGTTGGATAAGCATATTCAAGCACCGGCCGAACCTGCAAAGCCTAAATATTCATTAGCAGCCAAAGATACGCACGTGCAAAACGTTATAGATGCCATGAGCGTTCTCTATATTAGATCCGCAAGACCTGACTGGAAGCTGTGGCAGATTGGCGAGGAATGCAAGATTAAAAAGAATAGAAAAGGTAGAAGCCCAGACCCAGATGCATTTGATAGTATGCGTACATTAGAGCAAATGACCTCTCGTAAACTCAAAACCGCTAGTTACATTGCTGAGAATGCTGCTCGCGGGATATTCCCTTCGCAATCCAAGCCCAAACACTTTGTAAAGTTTGATCCAGTGGAATTTAATGAAATCCTGTTAGAAAAAACTGCATGGATTAAAAAGGAAAAAGCTCGAATTCTGGCGACATCACAATAGCTCCACAGCATTACGTAGAACGTCAGGCCTGGTATCAATGTAACGCTGTGTAGTCGACATCTGACTGTGGCCAGCTAGCTGCATCATTACCCGCACAGATACACCCTTCTCACTTAAACGGGTCAAAAAGCCTCTGCGTCCACTATGCGTAGTTGCGCCATTTAATCCAGCTTGTCTATATAAGCCATTTATCACGTGGGTTAAGGTATTTGGCGTAAAACCATGGGCTCTTTGGGTTGGGAACAAGGGTTTTATAAGGTCTCTTGGTGGATGGGCGGCAATGTAATGAGCAAGCTCACGCTGCATACGCTCAGATAACAGTACCACCCTACTTTTACTGCCCTTAGTCTGATTAGCCGCTAAGTGGATTTCACTTAATACCTGGTTATCGCTGCTTAAAACATCGCAGTAGCGCACACTTGCTACTTCTCCTATACGCATACCAGCTAAATGCGTTAACAGCAGTATTGCGCGATTACGCAAGCCCGCTTTAGTTGTTGCTGCGTAGTTCAATGCTTTTTCTAGTTCATCATCATTTAATGCTCTTGCTTGTGCCATATACCCTCCGTTGGTCGCTGCCTTTGCTTATATGTACTTATATTTTGTAGTCAGATTTGCCAAATTCCTACCAAAATTGGCCATGAATTAAGCTCTAAATACACTCAGATTGATGGGTTTTTCAACCGAAATTTACTGAAAAATTACCGCTTGATTTTCAAGTGGTTACAAGCACTCAACACAATTCAACAATTATGTGTTGAGTGCAAAAACCAGTGAATTTGACGGTTTTTTGTGGCTGATCTGCCACGATTTATTGGCAATTGATGGCTTTTATTGGCTGCCAGGAACTACTGCTAAGATTCACAAGTATTACGCTAAGGAATACTTTTTATGTCCGCCAATATCACCAAAAAGAAGCAACAAAAAGTCTTAAGCCAAGCAGCGCAAAAGCGCTTGGAGCTTGAGCGCCAAGAAGCAGCTAAGTCCAAGACCGAAAAGCTGGCAGAAAGTATTAAGAACCGTAGCACTATTGCCGCCAAACACGATAGCGTGGTTAAGCAAGTCAATACGGTTAAAACACGCAATACCCCAGTTAAAACGGCTAAGGTAAAGCCAATCAAGAAAGTCAAAGAACAAGCACCCGCAAAGCGCGACACTGGCTATGAAGTGTTTTTGGCAGACAGCGCTGATCGCACTAAGCGTCATCACCACCTATTTAAGCAAGCAGAAACCTTACGTAATCGTTTAGCCAAACTGACCAATAGAGAAACCGTAAAGCTGCGTGAAGCACTACGTGATTGCTATGGCATGTATGAAGCAATTGAAAACAATCCCGATGCCGATTTCTTTTACAACACCATTAAAGCCTACTATCAAGCCACTTTAGAAAAGATCCAAAGCAATACGCCTAATGAAGGTCTTTTAGTACGGTTTATCTTTCCAAGACGAAGTGATGATGACAATAAAAGGTACAACAAACGGATTAGCGAATACGCAACTGTCATTCGCTATGCAAGAGAAACCAATATTGCTAAAAAAGACTTTATAAAGTGGTACACGGACACTACCCAAACCCGTATTCTTGAAAAAGCCCGCAAATCCGCTACTAGCGACAATACTGAAAAGCTCAAGCGAGCCAAAATTGCCCTATTGCGTTACTTTGATATTCAGGAAGAATGGCCTCTAGGGCAATTTGACTACCCGGAATATTTGGCGAATAAGCATGTGCATCTTCCGGATGAATTAATCTTTGTCATTTGCCGTGGCGTGCGTAAATTTAATCGAGATGTGCACTTTGATCCAGATAATCCAACAGCCACTCGCGTGCCTTTAGCAGAAATCAGGGCTCTACACTTCATTCCACCCAATATTGACCTAACAAATGACCTACTCACTC
>JAUYRJ010000029.1 GCA_030696845.1 Polynucleobacter sp. | reverse complement strand
TGGGCGACACAACTAAATACCATCATGACAGTAGAAAAAGCGAACCGCGAGCAATTTGCAAAAACCCGTTTATTGGTGGTCGGCGATGTCATGCTCGATCGCTATTGGTTTGGCGACTCGGATCGCATTTCGCCGGAAGCGCCGGTACCGGTAGTGCAAGTTGCTAAAGTCGATGAGCGCTTAGGCGGTGCTGCCAATGTAGCGCGCAACGTAGCTGCTTTGGGTGCCAATACCACTCTATTGGGCGTGGTGGGCGAAGACGAGGCAGGCAATCGCATTAGTGCCTTGCTAACGCAAAGCGGGGTCAATAGCCAATTGGAAGTGGATCCCCAGGTACCCACTACCGTGAAATTGCGCGTGATTGCGCGTCAGCAGCAATTGATTCGCTTGGACTTTGAAGAGAGCCCCAGTCAAACCGCCTTAGAGCAAAAGTTTGCGCGCTTTCAAACAGCCTTGGGTAATGCGGATGTGGTGGTTTTGTCTGATTATGGCAAGGGTGCCCTCAGTCAAGTTGCGGCGATGATTGAATATGCCCGCAGTCAGAACAAAATGATTTTGGTTGACCCTAAGGGCGAGGATTATGCGAAGTACCGCGGCGCAACCGTGATCACTCCGAATCGCAGCGAACTGCGTCAAGTGGTTGGTCGCTGGTCTAGCGAAGCGGACCTCACGCAGCGCGCGCAAGACCTGAGGTCATCACTGGGCATTAAAGCCTTGTTACTCACGCGCTCAGAAGAGGGTATGAGTCTATTTACCGATGAGGGCGTATCCCATGTGCGCGCGCAGGCACGTGAAGTGTTTGATGTATCGGGTGCGGGCGATACCGTGATCGCCACCTTGGCGGTTGCGCTGGCAGCTCAGTGGCCGCTGGATCGGGCGATGGCGCTTGCCAACCGCGCGGGCGGTATTGTGGTGGGCAAGCTCGGCACCGCGACCGTAACCTCGGAGGAATTGCAGTGACGATTATTGTGACCGGCGCAGCCGGATTTATTGGTGCCAACCTAGTGCAAGCCCTCAATGCGAGAGGTGAAAAAAACATCATCGCGGTGGATGACTTGCGACCGGCGGATAAATACCGTAATTTAGCCGACCTCGATATTGTTGATTACTTAGACAAGGGCGAGTTTTTAGAGGCATTTGCTAAAGGCAAGCTCGGCAAGGTAAAGGCGGTTTTTCATGAAGGGGCATGCTCCGACACCATGGAAACCGATGGCATTTTTATGATGGCAAATAACTACCGCTATTCGATGGATTTGCTGGATATCTGCACAGCGCAACGCGTACAGTATTTGTACGCCTCTTCCGCGGCGACCTATGGCGGCTCCGATACCTTTGTCGAGCGTCGCGAATATGAAAAGCCGCTCAATATTTACGGCTACTCCAAGTTTTTATTCGATCAGGCGGTACGTAAGCGCTTTGCAGAAAAAACAACCGCGGCGCAAGTGGTTGGCTTTCGGTACTTTAATGTGTACGGCCCGCGCGAATCGCATAAAGGCCGTATGGCGTCGGTGGCCTTTCATCAGTACCACCAGTTTAAAAACCAAGGTCTCGTCAAACTGTTCGGCGAATACGGTGGCTATGCCGCTGGGGAGCAAAGCCGCGATTTTGTATCGGTTGAAGACGTCGTTAAGGTGAACCTCTTCTTTTACGATCACCCTGAAAAGAGTGGCATTTTTAATTTAGGTAGCGGCAAAGCCCAACCCTTTAATGACGTTGCGCATGCGGTCGTCAACTCCATGCGCCGCATTGCCGGCGAGGCGCCAGCCAGCTTGTCGGAACTGGTTGCTTTGGGCTTGATTGAGTACATTCCGTTTCCGGATGCGCTGCGCGGTAAATACCAGTGCTTTACGCAAGCAGATCAAACCTTGCTAAGGCAGGCGGGTTATACCGATGCCTTCTTGAATGTGGAGCAAGGCGTTAGTCGTTATATGGATTGGCTCGCTGCGAATGCGGATTTTTTAGCCATTCCGAGTGCGTAAATAAGAGCCAGTAAACATGCCTGCTATCCGTCACATTCGGATGTTGGCCCAATATACGAAATGGGCGAACCAAACGCTCTTTGATGCTCTGCAATTGCTGCCAGACCACATAGTGACTGAGGATCGAAAAACGGGTGCTGGTAGCCTACTCAAAACCCTGGGGCATATTTACGTGGTTGATCAAATATGGAAGGGGCATCTGCTTGAGCAAGCCCACGGTTACCAAACGCGCAATCTAAGCGAAGTGCCGCCCTTAAAGACCTTGATTGCCATGCAATCCGCTTCAGACGATTGGTATATTGATTATGTCAATGCGCTCACACCGCAAATGCACGATGCGTCCTTGGCATTTGCATTTGTGGATGGCGGTCAAGGCGAGATGACGCGCGCTGCCATGCTACTGCATGTGGTCAATCACAAAACCTACCATCGAGGCTATATTGCGCAAATGCTGTATGAGTCTTCCTGCCGTCCGCCGGCCATGGATTTACCGGTATTTTTGCGGGATGTGCCTCAGTCTTAGCGGACAAGCTTGTCAGTGATTCGGCGTCAGCAATGACTGAGGCCCTCACTTAATACACTGAATACGATGTAGTCCATCTGTAGGAAGCCGTTTTTCAGTCAACCACTCCGATTTGAAGCCGTTGTATGGAGTCCTTATGCGCTAGTAAATGCATAGGGATTTTTTAACGCCACAATGAAGGAGTATGTATGGTTCATCCATTCGGTTCCCAGTTACGTCAATTTGCATTACAAGCGGCGATGGTTGCGCTACTGCTGCCAGCGATCGGAGCAGGAGTATCCAGCGCAGCCGCATCACCCATTAACGTCAATAGTGCCAGCCAATCTGAATTAGAGACGATTAAAGGGCTTGGCCCGGCTAAAGCGCGCGCGATTATTGCCGAGCGCGAGGAGGGTGGTTCTTACCACGATGCCCATGATTTACAAAAACGGGTACGCGGTATTGGTATCAGGTCGGTTGAAAAGCTAGTGGATCAGGGTTTAACGATCGAAACCCCCAGCGCTTATCGTGAAACCCGTGGGGGTCCTAAGACCGGCTCTCGCTTTAACGGGGAAGCGAATACGCGAGAGGGTCGTCATCAAGCTCGTGCGCGTGCGGCGCAGAACGATCCAGCCCCGCCAACGAAATACAAGTACTCTAAAAACAGAGAGTAAGTCGATCCTCTTTTCAAAATAAGCCGATTTGGGGCTGATTAAACCCCTTGGCGGGCTTGTGGCTAAAATGGATTCATGAACTCGCCCGCCAAAGACCATCCTTCCTATATGACCATTTCGCAAACCATTGGTAATACGCCCTTGGTTCAATTGCAGCGCATTCCGGGTGCGGAGATGGCGCATCGTAATAATCGGATTTTAGGCAAGCTCGAAGGCAATAATCCTGCTGGATCAGTCAAAGATCGCCCTGCCTTATCGATGATTATGCGAGCACAGGAGCGTGGCGAAATACGTCCGGGCGATACCCTCATCGAAGCCACTAGCGGTAATACTGGAATTGCTCTAGCCATGGCCGCGGCCATGTTGGGTTACAAAATGGTGTTGGTTATGCCGGAGAACCAAAGTTTAGAGCGTCGCCAAAGTATGGCTGCCTACGGTGCGGAGCTGATTCTTACTGCGGCTTCGGGCGGCATGGAGCTGGCTCGCGATTACGCATTGCAGCTGCAAAAAGAGGGTCGCGGCCGTTTGCTGGATCAATTTGCGAATCCCGATAACCCGCGTGCGCACATTGAAACAACCGGCCCTGAAATTTGGCGCGATACGAATGGTGAGGTCACGCATTTTGTGTCTTCAATGGGAACCACCGGAACCATTACCGGCGTGTCGACCTATCTCAAATCCATGAATCCGGAGATTCAGATTATTGGCGCGCAGCCGGCGGAAGGCTCGCAAATCCCGGGCATTCGCAAGTGGGCGCCAGAGTACTTGCCTAAAATTTATCAAGCCGATCGCGTGGACCGCATTGAATACGTTAGCCAAGCCGATGCTGAAGAAATGGCGCGCCGCATGGCGGCCGAAGAAGGCATCTTTTGCGGCATCTCGGCGGCAGGCGCCTTGATCATTGCGCTGCGCATTGCTCAGGAAGTCGAAAACGCTACGATTGTGTTTATTGTGTGTGACCGAGGTGACCGTTATCTGTCGACAGGGGTCTTCCCGGCGTAATGCGCCCGGTGCAAATCCATTAGGGCGTAGGCTTTACTTTTGGTTTGGCCTTGTCTTTCGCTTTGGTTTTTGGGTTTGATTTAGTGTTAGCTGCGGTTTTTACTTTATTTGGACTGGATTCACTGGCGGTCTTAATTACTGGAACGGCACTCCGATTGTCGTAACCCAGTTCTTGCGCGAATTCCGCTACGCTTTGGGCGTAAAAATAACTCCGGTTGTATTGCACAATGCTCAGAAAGTTTTCAAGACCAACCACGTAACGCACCTGCTCATCGCCATTTGCGCTCACGATAGGTAAGTCAACAATCAATGCCTTGCTGTCTGGCGCAACCCCACCAGCCTGCAGGTCCCCGCGTTCACGACTGAGAATACCCAGCGCAATCAACTCCGCAACGGTGTGCTTTGCCTGTGGGATTCCATCGGCAAGGCCTTCAATCGCTTGGCTCTGGGTAGCGCGCTCCTCAATAGGGAAATAAATCGGCATACCCGGTTGCCAGCCATGCATACGTAAAAAACGCGCAACGCTGGCAATTGCATCCTGCCGACTCTGCCTTAAATCAATCAACCCATCCCCATCGCCGTCGATTGCAAAACTGCGAATGCTACCCGGCATAAATTGCGGCAAACCAATGGCGCCAGCATAGGAGCTGCTTTGATTAAGGCAGGCACTAAATTGGGTTGTGGATGGAGCTGGGCTTTGCGGCGTGGCCGGCAAGCTGCCGCCCGCCTGGCTCCAGCAGAGCAGAATTAATTGCTTGAGCTGATCCTGAAAGAGTCGCTCACGACTAGCTCGGTAGGGCGTATCCGGGTAATGAAAGGCAAGGGTAGCGAGCACGTCTTTAACCTTAAAGTTGCCCATGTGACGGCCGTAAATGGTCTCTACGCCGATGATGGCGGTAATGACGGTTCCCGGCACACCCGTTTCTTGCTCAACGCGATCGAGGTAGCTGCGGTTTTGCTCGAGGAAGGCTCGGCCGGCCTTGATGCGGACGGGTTCAATAAAGCGCTTGCGGTAGGCTAGCCAGTTCTTTTTAAAACCGGGCGGGCCCGGCAAAACCAGTTTGCGCACCTGACTGAGGGTTTTGGTATCCGCAAATGCCGCCTCAAGGCTGCCTAGGGGAATGCCTTCAGCGCTGGCAGTCTGTGCCAAAAGCGACTGGAGACCTTGTTTCAATTCCTGCTCTGAGAAGCCTTCGGCAACTTGGTTTACGATAGGAGTAGGCGTACTTGCTCTTGAAGCTGGGGTTGGTGACGGATTGCTTGCGCATCCAGCCATGAGCCCAATCAGGAGAGGGTGTAATAGGAGAAAATACCGCTTCGATACCAAGGGATCAGGGCCGTTTAGGGGTGGGTGGAAACGCTTGCACCAGTTGATTTTAAAGATAAATGAGATTGTGTTGATTTTTACGAGATTAGACGAATGACAACAGCATACATAAGCCACAGCGACTTTTTAAAACACGAGATGGGAAGCCATCATCCTGAGTGCCCGGAGCGTATTCAGGCAATTGAAGATCAGCTCATTTTGAGCCGAGTGGATAGCTTTTTAAAACGCATTGAGCCGCCACTAGCAACCGATGCCCAGGTGGAGCTCGTGCACAGCGCTGATCACGTGGAATATGTGCGCGCGCATTCTCCAGAAACTGGCTACTTTATGCTCGATGGCGACACCATCATGAACCCCGCTACCCTCACAGTCTCCTTGCGCGCCGCTGGCGCTGCGATTGCGGGAGTGGATGCGGTCATGAAAGGTGAAGTCGAAAACGCCTTCTGCGCCATTCGGCCGCCTGGGCACCATGCCGAACCCCATCGCTCCATGGGCTTTTGCGTGTTCAATAATATCGCGATTGCGGCGCGCTACGCCATGAGTGAGTACGGCATTGAGCGCGTAGCCATTATTGATTTTGACGTACATCACGGCAATGGCACCGAAGCTGCTTTTTATAATGATCCGCGGATTTTGATGTGCAGTTTCTTTCAGCACCCTTTTTATCCCTATAGCGGTCTTGATCATTCAGACAATATGGTCAATATGCCCATGCCCGCCTCCACCAAAGGCGATGTGGTGCGCAAGATGATTACGGAAACGTGGTTGCCACGCTTACGCGAATTTGAGCCGGAATTGATTTTGATTTCAGCCGGCTTTGATGCGCATCGCGAGGACGATTTAGGTCAAATGGGTTTGGTTGAAGATGATTACGTCTGGATGACGCAGCGCTTAAAAGAGGTCGCTAATGAGTTCGCTGGCGGGCGCATTGTGAGCTGCTTAGAGGGTGGCTACAACTTATCCGCACTGGGTCGCAGCGTGGTGGCGCACGTAAAGGCCTTGGCCGATATCTAAGTCGCCGCATTTATCCCTTCCCTAGCTGGGAGGGATAAAATAGCTTGTATTCCCTTTGCCCCTTTAATGTAGATATTGAGAAAGTACGATGAAAATTTTGGTCGCTGTGAAGCGGGTGGTCGACTATAACGTCAAGATTAGAGTGAAATCCGATCAGTCAGGCGTAGATACCGCGAATGTCAAGATGAGCATGAACCCCTTTGATGAGATCGCGGTAGAAGAGGCGATTCGGTTAAAAGAAGCGGGCGTTGCCAGCGAGGTGATCGTTTTATCTGCCGGTACTGCGCAATGCCAAGAAACCCTGCGTACCGCTTTGGCGATTGGCGCGGATCGCGCCATCCTCATCGAAACCGATGTGGAGTTGCAACCGCTGGGCGTAGCGAAGTTACTGCAAGCGGTATGCGCCAAAGAGCAGCCGCAGCTGATTATTTTAGGCAAGCAAGCCATCGACGATGACAGCAATCAAACCGGTCAGATGTTAGCGGCCTTGATGGATGTGCCGCAAGCGACCTTTGCCTCTAAGGTGCTGGTTGCCGATGGCAAAGTCAATGTGACGCGCGAAGTGGACGGGGGCTTAGAAACGATTTCCATGAGTATGCCCGCCGTCATCACAACTGATCTACGTTTAAATGAGCCGCGCTATGTGACCTTGCCCAACATCATGAAGGCAAAGAAAAAGGCGCTGGATGTTTTTAAGCCCGATGAGCTCGGAGTGGATGTGTCACCGCGTTTAAAAACCCTCAAGGTAGAAGAGCCTCCCAAACGGTCCGCCGGCGTGATGGTTGCCGATGTAGCCGCGCTGGTTGATAAATTAAAAAATGAAGCGAAGGTAATTTAAATGGCCGCTCTAGTCATTGCAGAACACGATAATCAATCCCTTAAAGCGGCAACCCTGAACACCGTTACTGCTGCTCTTGCATGCAGTCCTGAGGTGGATGTGCTGGTTGCTGGCAGCGGCGCGGATGCGGTTGCTAAAGCAGCAGAAGCGGTTGCTGGAGTGCGGCGGGTGATTCAGATAGATGCCCCCAGCTTGTCTGAGCAACTCGCTGAACCGATGACCGCCCAGATTGTTGCGCTAGCAGCGGATTACGATTACATACTCGCTCCAGCGACCGCGAATGGTAAAAATACCATGCCGCGCGTTGCCGCCAAATTGGATGTAGCTCAGTTGTCTGACATTACCAAGGTAGTCAGTAGCGACACCTTTGAGCGTCCGATTTATGCGGGCAATGCCATTGCCACCGTACAGTCTGCTGATGCGAAAAAAGTGATTACGGTGCGCACCACGGGCTTTGATGCGGCAAGTGAGCAGGGCGGCGCTGCGCCTATTGAGCAAAAAGAGTGTGTGCCCAGCACGGTGAGCGCTCATTTTGTGGGGCGCGATCTAACCAAGTCCGATCGTCCTGAACTCACGGCTGCCAAGATTATTGTTTCCGGTGGGCGCGGTTTGGGTTCAGGTGAAAAGTACCGTGAGCTGATTGAGCCCTTGGCCGATCAATTAGGCGCTGCATTAGGCGCATCGCGCGCTGCTGTGGATGCAGGTTATGTGCCGAACGATTATCAGGTGGGTCAGACTGGCAAGATTGTGGCGCCAGAGTTGTATGTCGCAGTGGGGATCTCAGGAGCAATTCAGCATTTAGCCGGCATGAAGGACTCGAAAGTCATTGTGGCGATTAACAAGGATGCGGAAGCGCCGATTTTCGGGGTGGCCGATTACGGCCTGGTGGCTGATTTATTTACCGCCGTACCTGAGCTCACCAGCGCGCTCGAAAAATAACACTCAACAATACTTAGCAACACTTCTTTTTATGTTTTGAGAAATGCAGGCTCGCATGGATTTCTATTGAGAAATCTTGCGGGCTTCCATGAGTTGATAAATAAAGAATTGCTCAAACGCAATCGCAAAAAAACTCATCATCAGGCCCGCGCCAAAGACGAGGGAAAAGATCACTAGCAAGACCGTGGGCCAGCTGGAGCGTGTTGCTTTTTGCGGATCGATCTGGGGATTGAATTCGGCATCCCAGCGCGCGTCGTTGCGTAAACCATAGGCAATGGTGGTCAGCAGACTAGCTTCGATGGAGATAAAGCCCAGTGTTAATAAAAACCATCCCGCGAATGAATTGCCCTCCGATGAGCCGAGGATCAGCCAGCCACTGATGCCGCCGAGCATGGCCAGCAATTGCAACCATCCCCAATAGGATTTAAGGCCTTGCAAGTAAAGGCAGTTAAATCCGCTACCCGGAAAAAATAAACCGAGCGCGCAAAACACAAATTTCGAGCGAACCATAAATGACTTTCGTATTGTTATTGCAATGTACCACTTTGTTTAAAACGCAGTACGTTCTGATCACGACCTACGATGAGTAGGCGATCGCCATCGCGCACGATGCGCTGGTAGTCATTCAGTTGGTATAAAAATGCGCGTTCGAGTTCCATGCGATCCGCAGAGCAGAGCATGCGGGTGCTTGCTACGTTTTCCACAGTAAAGCCGCGCGCATCTTCGGTAATTTGTGCGGTAAATTGATTGCAGCCTGAAAGGCCGCTCAGGCGCTTGCCAGCCCGATCAAACTGCATATGAATGGGGCGACCCCCATCGCCTTGGGGTAGGACTTTGGCGTGCACCTCACCCTTGGCATTGGGAGCTAAGCTCCAGCGCTCTAGCTCCCAGGCGCTACCAGCCAGCTCTGCAGCTGGGGGGCTGATTTTGGAATTGCAGGTGGGTATGACATGGGCGCAGCCTGATAGGCCCAGCAGCCCAGTTACGGCAAGAAGCCAGAATTTGCCTCCCATCGGGCTTAACCATCGGGGCTGTATTTTTAAGTAACTCATTGTTTTTGATAGGATTTTCATTTAATGGGCAGCAGTCTTCTGGCGGTGGATCGGTGTAAATAGATGGATCAAGTGGCTTTTTTCGTCTAGAATATATGGTTTCCTGCTGACCTTCTGTGTCGGACGGGGCCCAAGATTTTTATAGAAATTTCATTGGGTTGTAATCAACCTGTTTCATTTTCGATTTTAAGGAATAAGTATGGTCGTCATTCGACTGGCACGCGGTGGTTCAAAGAAGCGCCCCTTTTATAGCATTGTTGCAACCGACAAACGCAATCGCCGCGACTCGAACTTTATCGAGCGCATTGGCTATTTCAATCCATCCGCCGCAGAGTCAGAGCAAGCGATGCGCGTAGCGCAGGATCGCTTAACCTATTGGACTGGTGTTGGCGCGCAGATTTCGCCTACTGTTAAACGCTTGATTAAAGATCATCCTGCTGCCTAAGCAATTGCTTGTGTCGCATTATTGTATTTTCATTCTGTAAGCAGTTTTTCTAGGGAGGGCGTTTGATCAATTCAGCTCTCCCCAATCACCTCGTAGAGCTCGGTTTTATCCAAGATGCGCAAGGTCTGCGGGGTCAGATTAAGGTACGTCCTTTTTCGTCTGATCCCATTGCCCTGTTGTCGTCCAAATCCATTTGGCTCACTTTATATAGCCCCCAGCAAAACATCCCAAGTCAGCCCATCGCAGAACCGCGTTTGTATGCGGTCAGCAGCGCAAAGATGCACAGTGGCTTGGTGGTGATGACGCTAGAGGGCGTTAGCGATCGAGATCAGGCGCTGGCCCTCAAAGGGGCTCGGCTCTCGCTTGGCCGTGATGCCTTTCCAAAGACCGATAGCGACAGTTATTACTGGGTTGATTTGATGGGATGCCAAGTACTTGGCCTTGAAAATACCCTATTGGGCGAGGTATCGGAAATGACTGAAAACGGCGCGCACGCCATCATGACAGTCTCGGGTGGCGAGCATGTGCACCTCATTCCCTTTGTCCCGGAAATCGTGAAAGCCGTCGATTTAGCGCAAAAACGCATTACAGTCGATTGGCAAAGTGATTGGTAAGCCACTTATTGAGGAGTCGGTGTGCGCTTTGATGTGGTGACTTTATTCCCCGAGATGTTCTCCGCCCTAACGGAGTGGGGCGTCACTGGCCGCGCATGTCAGCGTGAGCTCACTTCGGTCCACCTGTGGAATCCGCGGGATTTTTGTAGCGATCCGCGTAGAACGGTGGA
The DNA here is from genome assembly GCA_030696845.1 of Polynucleobacter sp. Lineage (GTDB taxonomy): Bacteria > Pseudomonadota > Gammaproteobacteria > Burkholderiales > Burkholderiaceae > Polynucleobacter. Next base: position 66,044 of record JAUYRJ010000029.1, on the reverse strand, counting down.
CGACAGGGCCTATGGTGGCGGCCCGGGAATGGTGATGATGGCAAAACCACTTGAAGATACCGTCAATGCGATTCAGGCGGAACACCAGTCTATGGGCTTGGCTTCGGCCCCGGTGTGTTTATTGGCACCCCAAGGAGAGCGATTTTCTCAGAAGATAGCGAACGATATCTTAAATTACGGTAATTTAACCTTTGTTTGCGGCAGATATGAGGCAGTGGACCAGCGTTTTATTGACCGTAGGGTCGATTTACAGCTATCCATGGGGGATTTTGTGGTTTCTGGCGGTGAATTGCCGGCTATGACCATCATGGATGCCGTCATTCGGCTGATTCCGGGGGTCCTGGGGGATGAAGAATCAGCCGTTCAAGATAGCTTTGTGAACGGTCTCTTGGATCACCCCCACTACACCAGACCAGAAATATATGACAATTTATCGGTCCCAAGCGTGCTTTTAGGCGGACATCACGCTAAAATAGTAGATTGGCGTCGGCAGGAGTCGTTAAAGCTGACGTTGAAATTGCGTCCAGACCTCATTGAGGCTGCACGCAAAAATGGGTTGTTCAGTGCGGAAGATGAACGTTTTTTATTGTCGTTAAAGTAAGAAATACTTTCGTATTGAATGAAATGATTGAACTGCATCCTCTGTCTGGTCCGATCGCTTTGGTGACGGGATAAACGCTGACACGATGTATAAGGAAAACACATGAATTTGATTGAAAAAATTGAGCAAGAAGAAATTGCTCGCCTCACCGCAAACAAAACCATTCCCAGTTTTGCTCCTGGCGATACCGTGATTGTTGGCGTGAATGTCGTTGAAGGTACCCGTAAGCGTACCCAAGCGTTTGAAGGCGTTGTGATTGCTAAGCGTAATCGCGGCCTGAACTCCAGCTTCATCGTACGTAAGATTTCGTCTGGTGAAGGCGTTGAGCGCACATTCCAAACCTACTCCCCACTCATCGCTAGCATTGAAGTGAAGCGTCGCGGCGATGTGCGTCGCGCCAAGCTCTACTATTTGCGTGAGCGCTCTGGTAAGTCGGCCCGTATTAAAGAAAAGCTTCAGGCTCGCGTCAAGCCAGTGGCGCCGGCAGCTGCAGAGTAATTACCGGTCTTTGATGCGCAAAAGGCGGCTTCGGTCGCCTTTTTTATTTGCGGCATCGCCTAAAATAAAGCCATGTCCAGCAAACCCGCAGCCCCGATTCGATTTGATCCCACGATAGTGCCCATCGAGCGGCGCTGCGATTCAGATCCTCGGGTTGCGGCAGAAGCCCTCGCGGTCAATGCCTTGCGCCAGCGGTTTTTAAAGCCACTACAGTGGACCCCTGAGATCACCGATGAGAACCGCTATGCCATGGCATCAAAAATCATTGATGAGCGCAGCGCAAGCGGCATTACAACCCATGCGGCGGTTCTGATCCCGGTGCTGCAAAAATCCGCGGGCCTATCGATTTTATTAACGCAGCGCACCGATCACTTGCATGACCATGCGGGGCAAATTAGTTTCCCGGGCGGTCGTATGGATGCGGGCGATCGGGATTTACATGAAACCGCACTGCGCGAAAGCCAGGAAGAAATCGGTCTAGAGCGGGATCGTGTTGAGATTATCGGTGCGCTACCAGAGTATTTGACGGTATCAGGCTATCGCGTTACCCCGGTGGTTGCACTGGTTGAGCCTCAAGCCCACTACCCCGCAGATGCGTTTGAAGTAGCCGATGTATTTGATGTACCACTCGCGTTTTTGATGGACCCAGCCAATCACGAGGTGCGTGTTTGGAATGGGGAAGAGGGGCGTCGCCGTTTTTATGCCATGCCCTATCAAGAGCGCTTTATTTGGGGTGCCACTGCCGGCATGCTCAGAAACCTTTATCATTTCTTAAAAATATGAGTTTCTTTTCTATTCTCCTCGCCCTGATTGCCGAACAATACCGGCCCGTTACCGCTGATCACTGGATTCGGAGGGCGAGCGCTGGCTGGCTCGATTGGGTGGCTAAAGAATTCGGCGCCAAAAAAGAAGGGGGCGCATCACCCGTCGGCGCGCGTATGGCGTGCTTAGTGGCATTTGTGCTGCCGACCTTCATTGTGTTTGTGCTGCATGTGGCCTTCATGCTGACCTATCCGGTCCTGGCATTTTTCTTAAATGTGATCATCGTTTACCTCTTCTTTGGCTTTCGCCAATTTAGTCATTCTTTTACAGCTGTTCACATCGCGATTCAAAACCATGACTTGCCAGCGGCGCGTGCCGCATTGGCCGCATGGTATGGTCCCGAGCTCGATGCCAGCGAGTTGAGTGAGGTTGAGGTAATTTCATTGGCGCTGGAGAAGGCGATTATTGGCGCCCATCGCCATGTGCTGGGAGTGCTCTTCTGGTTCCTCGTGCCGATTGGTCCTGCAGGGGTGGTCTTGTACCGTTTTGCGGATACGGCATCGCAGCGCTGGACGCAAATGGGCGACTTTCATTTGAGCCAAGCGGCACGCCATTTCTTTTATATTTTGGATTGGATTCCGAGCCGCATTACGGCAGTGGTCTTTGCGATTGTGGGTAACTTCGAAGGCGCTATGTATGCGTGGCGTTACCTCACGCAAAAGTGGAGTGATTCCTTATCCGCAGTCATTTTGGCTGCCGGTAGTGGTGCCTTAGGGGTTCGTTTGGGTGAGCCTTTAAGCGAGCCCGATAGCGATGAAGCACTCCGCATGGCCGAAGCCGGTGAGTCGGTAGTCTATGAAGTGGGTCTTGAGCCTAGCGAACGCACCATGCGTTCTGCGATTGGCTTAGTGTGGCGCACTATAGTTTTTTGGATGGCTTTGTTGGCGATGTTGACCATCGCTCTTTGGCTTGGGTAATCCCTTGAATCTGCGTATCGGCGGTTTTGGAATCCGAGTGCAGTTGCCGAAATAAGTTCAAGCGCTCGGGCGTAATCTGTTGCTTGTCTACCGCCTCACGAATCGCGCAGTCCGGTTCGGATTGATGGGCGCAGTTATGAAAGCGGCAGTGGCCCAGCAAATCCTTAAACTCACGAAACGCGTGTTGTAACTCGCTTACCGATAAATGCGCTAGACCAAACTCCTGAAAGCCTGGCGAATCAATCAGCGCCCCTAGGCGGCCCTGGGTATCTCGGCCCCACTCGGGTAAATCAAAATAGCGGCAGGCAGTAGTGGTGTGTTTGCCGGTATCCAGGCGCACAGAATATTCTTGCGTGAGGGCGGCGGCATTGGGTACCCATGCATTTAATAAGCTGGACTTGCCCATCCCGGATTGACCGACCAGTACCGACACCTTGCCGCACAATGCGCTTTGCATGGAGGCCATGGATACCGGATCAAACTTAGCCGAGACTTCAGTTACTGGATAACCCATGCGTGCGTAGGGTTCAACTAATTTGCGTGCGGTCGCTAAGGATGGAGTCAGGTCGCATTTATTCAGCACGATGTGCAAGCCAATGTCATGGGCTTCTGCAGCCACCACAGCGCGGCCGAGTAAGTCGGGTGAGAAGGCGGGTTGAGTAGCTAAGACGACTAAAATTTGATCGACATTCGATGCGATCAATTTACTTTTAAATGCATCGGAGCGATACAACAAATTACGGCGCTCTTCAATGCGAATAATGCGAGCCTGATTCAGTGATGTGCTCTCGAGCAGCATCAAATCCCCCACGGCGCCGACGTGCTGTTTTGCGGGGGTACTCACCTGAATGAGCTCCCCAAAATGCGAGCCATCGTCTGCTACTTTTTGCGCCAGGTAATGCCGACCATAAGAGGCGGTTAAGAGGGCGCGAAATTGCTCCATGCAGTCCGCTTATGCTTGACTCAAGCGCTGCAAATGGGCAATGCGCAGTGGGGCCGGCGGATGGGAGCTATAAAAGGCGGTATAGAGCGGATCGGGCGTGAGTGTCGATGCGTTATCTTGATAAAGCTTCACTAGGGCCGAGATCAAGTCCTTGGCGGAGGATTTTTCAGCGGCAAAGCTATCGGCTTCGTACTCGTGTTTACGCGAGGCAAGGCTGCTGAGCGGTGTGAAGAAAAACCCAAAGACCGGCGAGACCAGCATAAAAAGGGCCAGGGCTAAGCCACCGTTGTAGCCATAGGCACTGGGCGTTACGCCCAAGTCAATGTAAAACCAAGCTTGGGTACTAATCCAGCCCAGCAAGGCGAGCATCAAAAAGCTCATACCAAACGACACCAATAAGCGTTTACGAATGTGCTTGCGTTTGAAGTGCCCTAACTCATGGGCAAGTACCGCCTCCACTTCATCTGGGCTGAGTTTTTCAATTAAGGTATCAAAAAAGACAATGCGCTTGGCTTTACCAATGCCCGTGAAATACGCATTGCCATGGGCGCTGCGCTTACTGCCATCCATCACAAATAAACCTTGGCTCGCAAAATCACAGCGCTGCAGTAAGCCTTCTATTTGCGACTTGAGGGGACCGTCTTCAAGTGCTTTGAACTGATTAAAGAGGGGTGCAATAAAGGTTGGGAAGAGCCACAGCAGTAAGCCGTTAAACACCGTCCATACGGCCCAAGCCCACAACCACCACAGACTGCCAGTAGTGGCCATGAGGGTGAGTACGACCCACAGCAGAGGCAAGCCTAGAGCAGCCCCGAGGGCGACCCCTTTGAGCATATCCACTACAAAAAGTTTGGGTGTCATGCGATTAAAGCCGTAGGCGGCTTCTATGCCAAATTGCTTGTGCCAGCTAAAGGGCAGATCGAGTACGCCTGAGATGATGAAGATCGAGCACAGCAAAGCCATTTGCTGGGCAATTCCATCGCCCATCAGGTGGGTAAGGGATTGATTGAGGTATTCCAGGCCGCCCAGGAGCGTAAAGCCAATTAAGACCACGGCGCTAAAGGCGTTTTCTAATATGCCTAATTTCAATTTAGCAATGGTGTAATCTGCCGCCTTTTGGTGTTCGCCCAAAGTGATGCGCTCTGCGAACTCCGCAGGCACGGTAGCGCGGTGCTGGGCAACGTGTTTAATTTGGCGCTGAGCAAGCCAGTGGCGCAAGCCAAAGCTCAGTATGAACGCGGCTAGGAAGATAAAAGTAAATGTCATGAGATGATTATAGATATGAGTGAAAAAATCGATTCCCCCACGGTAAAACCCGCTTTAGCGAGTGAGCATTTGGTTTGGCTGGATATGGAAATGAGTGGCTTAAAGCCCGATACCGACCGTATTTTAGAAATCGCCTTGATCGTGACCGATGCCAATTTGAATGTGATTGCGACTGCGCCAGTCTGGGTCGTGCATCAAGCCGATGCGGTTTTAGACGGCATGGATGCCTGGAATAAGGGTACTCATGGAAAGTCTGGCCTGATTGATCGGGTAAAGGCATCTAACCTCGATGAGGCCGCGGTGGAGCAGGAATGCATTGCCTTTTTAAAGCAGCACGTCAAAGCTGGCATATCGCCGATGTGCGGCAATTCGATTTGCCAAGACCGGCGCTTTATGGCGCGGTATATGCCCAAGCTAGAGGCCTATTTTCATTATCGCAATGTCGATGTATCCACCATTAAAGAGTTGGCGCGGCGCTGGCAACCCGAGCTCGTCAAGGGCTTTGTTAAAAAACAAGCGCATACCGCTTTAGCGGATATTGAAGAATCCATTGAAGAACTGCGCTACTACCGCGATCGATTCTTTATGCCGGCGGGAGTAGCAGCTCCAGCCAGCACGGTTGATTAAGCTTTCGGGCGAATAGCGCTCTTGGGCCGAAAGACCTTAATCACAGCCTCATTGGCTTCAATATAGGGGCCGCCAATCAGGTCAATGCAATACGGAACTGAGGCAAAAATACCCGCCACCAAGACCTTGCCATCAGCATCTTTTAAGCCTTCCAAAATCTCCTTGATGGACTTGGGCTGCCCGGGCAAATTAATAATCAGCGAAGCATGATCCTCGATTTCTCGCAAGACCGCCACTTGGCGCGACAAAATCGCCGTAGGAACAAAGCGCAGGCTAATTTGACGCATTTGCTCGCCAAACCCCGGCATTTCTCGGGTACCGGCCTCTAGGGTGGCTTCTGGGGTGACGTCACGGCGTCCAGGGCCCGTTCCGCCCGTTGTGAGGACCAGATCACAGCCCAGCTCATCCACCAGCTCAATAATCGTCTCTGTGATGGTTTCAGCGTCGTCAGGGATCAGTCGCTCATGGGTGCATTGCGGCGAGGTAATGGCGCTTGCCAGCCAGCTTTTTAAGGCTGGAATGCCCTCGTCCTGATAGGTGCCGGCGCTGGCCCGATCGGAAATCGAAATCAGGCCAATTCGGACTTCATCTGGGCTCGTGCGTTTTAGGGTTTCTGTATGCTTCATGCTTCCATTCTAGCTATCATTGAGTCATGTTTACATATACCCCTAATCAGTTCAAAGTCATTGTCGAGTTCATGCTCACCGAAGCCCGTAAATTGGGGGCGTCTGATGCGGCTGTCGAGGTCTCCGAAGGTCAGGGCCTTTCGGTCACGGTGCGCAAGGGGGCGGTCGAGACCATTGAGCAAAGTTTAGATAAGCAGGTGGGCCTTAATGTCTATGTTGGGCAACGGCGCGGTAATGCCAGCACCAGCGACTTTTCCCCGGATTCCTTGCGCGCCACCGTAGAGGCGGCGTTTCATATTGCGCGGCATACGGCAGAAGACGATTGCGCGGGATTGGCCGAAGCCAGTCTGCTGGAAAAAAAGCCCAAGAATTTGGATTTATTTCATCCATGGATGATTGAGTCGGAAGAAGCGATTGCCATAGCCCAAGATGCGGAGGCAGCCGCATTTGCGGTCAGCCCTCAAATTAAAAACAGCGACGGCGCCTCGGTCTCCGCGCATCACGCGCATTTCATGATGGGGACCAGTAATGGCTTCATGGGGGGCTATCCCTATTCCAGGCATTACATTTCGTGCGCTCCCATTGCGAGTGGTGGCAAAAAGAAATCCGCCATGCAGCGCGACGATTGGTACTCTAGCTCCCGCATGGCAAGCGCCTTAGCCAAGCCAGGTGATATTGGCCGCTATGCGGCAGAGCGAGCCTTATCGCGCCTGAACGCAAAATCACTGACTACCCGCAGGTGCCCCGTTATTTTTGAAGCGCCCCTCGCAGCAGGACTACTGGGCTCTTTAGTGCAAGCCGTATCGGGCGGAGCTTTATATCGCCGCTCCAGCTTTTTGCTCAATAGCTTAGGTAAAGCGGTACTGCCCAGCCACATTAGTTTGAAGGAAGATCCGCACATTAAGGGTATGACGGGTAGTTCGCCGTTTGATGAAGAGGGCGTTGCGACGCACGCGCGCACCGTGGTATCCAAGGGTGTGTTGGAAGGCTATTTTTTATCTACCTATTCGGCTCGTAAGCTGGGTATGAAAACCACGGGCAATGCCGGCGGCTCGCATCACCTCACTCTAAGCAGCACCAGAACGCCAAAAGGCGGTCTACCCGCTTTATTAAAAGCCATGGGTACCGGTCTCTTGGTGACTGAGCTGATGGGGCAGGGCGTGAACTATGTGACTGGTGATTATTCGCGTGGCGCCTTTGGGTATTGGGTTGAAAACGGCGAGATTCAGTATCCCGTAGAAGAAATCACCATTGCCGGTAATCTGCGCGACATGCTGATGAACATCGAATTAATCGGGAGCGACGCCTTGGTTCGCGGCACCAAAGAAACAGGCTCAATCTTGATTGGATCGATGATGATAGGCGGTAAGTAATATCCTCATTATTTTTCCGGCATCAACAACAGACGCATCAGCATAATCAGTACATCAGAATGGGTTTAGGAGACACAATGGAACGCAGATCATTTTTAAAAAAGGCCTCGCTGGCAACCGGAGTTGGGGCGGCTGCACTAGCTACGCCAGCCACAGCACAGTCCTTGCCCACCTTAAATTGGCGTCTGGTTTCCAGCTTTCCGAAGTCGCTGGACAATCTTTACGGAACCTCCGAGATCTTTGCCAACGCCCTGCGCAAAGCAACGGATGGCAAGTTCAATGTCAAGATTTTTGCCGCCGGTGAAATTGTGCCGCCCTTGCAGGTCCAAGATGCCGTTCAGAACGGCACGGTAGAGGCGGGACATACTGCGGGCTACTACGCAATTGGCAAAGACAGCACGTTCATTTTTGATACCGCAGCGCCATTTGGCATGACTGCGCGTCAGCAAAATGCCTGGATGCTGCACGGCAATGGCATGAAATTAATGCGTGAGCTCTACGCCAGCTACAACATTATCAATTTTATGGGCGGTCAAACGGGCACCCAAATGGGCGGCTGGTTTCGGAAAGAAATTAAAACCGTGGCCGATTTAAAAGGCCTTAAGTTTCGGATTGCCGGTTTTGCAGGAAACATTCTGGCTAAGCTTGGGGTGGTGCCACAGCAATTGCCTGCTGGCGAAATTTATTCCGCGCTGGAAAAGGGCACGATCGATGCCGCTGAATTTGTCGGCCCTTACGACGATGAAAAATTAGGGCTCGCTAAGGTAGCGAAAAACTATTACTACCCCGCTTGGTGGGAAGGCGGCGCCTCCCTTTCGTTTCTGGTGAATAAAAAGAAGTGGGATGCATTGCCGCCGTCGTATCAAGCTGCATGGGAAGCGGCCTGTTTTCAGGCGCATACCGAAATGTGCGCGAAGTACGATGCGTTAAACCCACCGGCCTTGCAGCGCTTACTGCAAAATGGCGCTGTACTGCGGAAGTTCAACCCGCAAATTATGGACGCCTGCTTTACAGCAACACAAGAAGCGTACGCTGAAGAGTCTGCCAAAAATCCCCGCTTCAAAGCCATCTACGAGGATTACCGACGCTTTCGGAATATGGAGGCGCAGTGGTTTAATGTGGCTGAGCAGGCCTTTGCGCAATACAGCTTTAATAAAAAACTGTAGCGGCTCTAGGCTTGCTGGGGTTACCTTACCCTTCAGTTCGTTTATTTTCGTTCTAGGATAACAAAGTCAAAACGAATCTCACCTTCCTGCTGCGGTATGCGCTCGACTTCACGCCACTCATCGGGGCGCGGTACCACAAAGAAGGTATCACCGCCTTCGATATCCAAATCGATTTCCGTAATGTAGAGTCGGTCGGCTTGATCAAAAGCTTGGGTAAACAGTTGTTCGCCCCCAATCACAAACACCCGCTCCATTCCAGCAAGGCGGCCTAGGGCATCCGCTAGAGAGCTAGCCGCTTCCGCTCCAACAGGCTCCATATCGGGATTGCGGCTCACCACAATATTGCGCCGACCGGGCAAAGGCCGACCAATCGACTCCCAAGTCTTGCGACCCATAATGACAGGGTAGCCCATGGTAACCCGCTTAAAAAATTGCAAGTCGGCGGATATCTTCCATGGCATTTGATTATCGCGACCAATCACGTGATTACGTGAGCGCGCAACAATCATGGATATGGCAGGTTTAGTCATAGTCATTAATGGAGCCCTTAGATGGCGACAGGCGCTTTGATGTGGGGGTGGCATTCATAACCCACGATCTCGAAGTCTTCGAATTCATATTCAAAGAGGGAATGGGGTTTGCGCCGAATCTCAAGCCTTGGTAAAGGGAATGGTTTGCGTGACAATTGCAATTCCACTTGCTCGAGGTGATTGCTGTAGAGGTGGCAATCGCCCCCTGTCCAAATAAATTCACCGGGTTCAAGATCGCACTGCTGCGCAACCATATGGGTTAAGAGGGCGTAGCTGGCGATATTAAATGGCACGCCCAAGAAGATGTCGGCACTGCGCTGGTAGAGTTGGCAGGATAGTTTTCCATCCGCTACATAGAACTGGAAAAAAGCGTGGCAGGGTGCTAGCGCCATGCGCGGAATATCCGCCACATTCCATGCCGACACAATCATGCGCCGTGAATCGGGATTGGTTTTAATGGTCTCTAGAACCTCGCTGATTTGGTCGATGTGCTGACCGTTAGGCGCAGGCCATGAACGCCATTGGTAGCCGTAAATGGGACCCAGTTCGCCATCGGGCGCGGCCCATTCATTCCAAATCGAAACACCGCGCTCTTTGAGCCAATTGTTATTGGTGCTGCCATTCAGAAACCAAAGCAATTCATAGACGATGGACTTCAAGTGCAATTTTTTGGTGGTGACCATCGGAAAGCCATCCGCCAAATTAAAGCGCATCTGATGCCCAAAAATCGATACGGTGCCGGTGCCAGTCCGATCCGATTTATTAACGCCCTTAGCCAGGACTTGCTGCATGAGTTCGTGGTATTGATGCATGAGTGAATAAGTTCAGTAAGTGAGCAATAACTAGAGATTAACCCAATCTCAATGGGAGTCAGCTACACCCAGTAATTGATGCAATTTGGGCGATGTGGTGGTGTACTGCAACTGGATTTGCTTTTCTGGGAAGACGTATTGCGCCGCCCCAAACGCAGCCAGCGCCGCTTCATGAAAACCCGACAGGATGAGTTTTTTCTTGCCGAGGTAGGTGTTGATATCTCCAACCGCAAAAATGCCCGGAATGCTGCTTTCAAAGCGGGCGGTATCTACGACTATTTGCTTGCGGCTGAGTTCGAGGCCCCAGTTACTGATGGGGCCTAATTTGGGGGATAAGCCAAAAAAGACACACAGGGCATCCAGGGGCAGGGATTGAGTCAGGCCGTCGGCATCCAGAATATCCACTGCATCCAGTTTCCCGCCTTGGCTGCGATAGCCGGTGATTTGACCAATCTTGAGCTGGATCTTGCCTGCCGCAATGTACTCGCGCAGTTGTGTAATAGCGTGCGGGCTGGCTTTGAATTCATCGCGGCGATGGATTAAGGTGAGCCGCTTGACTTTGCCTGCGAAGTAAATCGCCCAGTCTAGGGCGGCATCCCCGCCGCCACAAATCGCAATCGATTGATTTTCAAATTGCTCTGGCTGGGTAATGCGATAAAACAGTTGGGTATTTTCAAAGGCATCAATGCCGCCTAAGGCCAGCTTGCGTGGCTGAAAGGCGCCAACGCCGGCGGCAATGAAAACCGTTTTGCTCAAAAAGCGCGTTTGCGCGGAAGTGCTGATTAAAAAGCGACCATCGTCTTGGCGAGCTAGCTCCGTCACTTCCTGATTCAGATGAAAGTGCGGATTAAAGGGTTTGATTTGCTCGAGTAAATTCGCGGTGAGTTCTTGGCCAGTGCAAACCGGGATGCCAGGAATATCGTAAATGGGTTTATCGGGGTAGAGCTCGGCGCACTGACCGCCTACCGCAGGTAAAGAATCAATCACATGGGTTTTGATTTCTAGAAGGCCTAGCTCAAATACCTGAAAGAGACCTACTGGCCCAGCACCAATGATGAGGGCATCGGTTTCAATCAGGCGCATGCGAACCTGGAATGGGTGGCGCGCAATGCATTGCGCAATTTTCCTTACTTAGCGAGCTGATCTAATTTGGAGCTCACGTCTTTCCATTCTTCGGCATCGGGAAGGGCTGCCTTGGATTTAGTGATGGATGGCCAGCCTTGCGCTAACTCCAAATTGATTTTGATAAAGGCTTGCTGATCGCCGGGGACATCGTCTTCCGCATAAATCGCATTGACCGGACACTCGGGTACGCAGACCGCGCAATCGATGCACTCATCGGGGTCGATGACTAAAAAATTCGGCCCTTCGCGGAAACAGTCTACTGGGCAAACATCAACACAGTCAGTGTATTTGCAGCGAATACAAGCTTCAGTAACAACGTAGGTCATGGCGTTTAATCTAGCAAGTGGGTAACGAGACTAGAAACTAAGGCGGAGCAGGTGCCGCTTAGCTACTAGCATATAAGTTCATTTTAGCTGAATTAGGCTTTTTTAAACCAATGCACGGGATTTGGCTTGGTGTAAAGTGCCATTTATGAACACTACCACTACACCCAACAAACCCAAAATTCTGGTCGCTAGAGCGATTTTTCCTGAGGCCTTGGCGGAGCTGGAGCAGTCCTTTGATGTGATTTCCAATCAAGCCGATGTCGTCATGACGCCACAAGCCCTTCAGGAACAGCTAGGTAAGGTTTCTGCCGCCCTAGTTACGGGCAGCGAGCGGATTGATGCGAACGCCTTAGCTAAAGCAAAAAACCTCAAGATCGTGGCTAATATCTCGGTGGGCTATAACAATTTCGATGTGCCAGCCATCAGCGCTGCGGGCATTATGGCAACGAATACCCCTGACGTGCTCACGGATACCACCGCCGATTTTGGCTTTGCCTTGATTATGGCAACCGCCCGCCGCGTGACCGAGTCAGAGCGCTGGATTCGGGATGGTCATTGGAATCAATGGTCGATTGTGACCAACCCATTGGGTATGGACATTCACCACAGCACCCTCGGCATTATTGGCATGGGTCGCATTGGTCAAGGGATTGCAAAACGCGCATTGGGTTTTGGTATGAAGGTGATTTATCACAATCGCAGCCGCTTGCCAGAGGCCGATGAAAAAGCCTGTAATGCGCGCTACGTGGATAAGGAAACGCTCTTAAAAGAAGCCGACCATGTCATTTTGGTTCTCCCGTATTCCGCGGAAAATCACCATACGATTGGCGCAAAGGAAATCGCGCTAATGAAACCCACTGCAACCCTCGTCAATATTGCGCGGGGGGGTATTGTCGATGATGTGGCATTGGCCGCCGCCCTCAAAGCCAAAACGATTTTTGCCGCCGGGCTCGATGTGTTTGAGGGTGAGCCCACAGTGCATCCTGATTTGCTCAAGTTAAGTAATGTGGTGCTGGCGCCGCACATTGCCAGCGCAACGGAAAAAACGCGACGCGCGATGGTGTCCTTGGCGATTGAGAATGTCAAAGCAGCGCTGGCGGGCGCAAAGCCACCAAGCTTAATTAATGCAGACGCATTGGGAAAATAGGCCGACTGTAATCGATACCAGAAACCGCAGTAAAAATGATTTACTCGGTTTCGATTTCTTCAGGTAACTCGCGCAGAGCCAGCTCGATGCCGCCAAATTTATCGGCCACCCAGTTGTAGACCTTGCAGGCAATCCAGAGCAAACCAAAGCCTAAAAGCGCATTGAGGATCAGGGCCGATAGGACCGTAAACCCAGGAATAGAGCCATCCCGAATGAAAGCCACAAAGAGGGCTAGTAGGACGATGGGAACGGAAAAACAGAGGTAAACCAAGACTAAGGTTTTAGCGGTATGCAGCGGGTCGAGAAAAACAATTTCTTTTTTTGTAAATTTCATAATGGCGCAATCTTAAAGCAGTCCCTCAAAAAGCACCACATTTACAAGCTCGCCTGTCGCAATATTGCCCTGGTCATGGTCTAAAACGATAAAGCAATTGGCTTCGCTCATGGAGCGCAAGATCCCAGCGCCTTGGCTGCCGGTGACTCGAACCTGGGCACGACCATCGGGTCCGAGCTCCAAAATACCCCTCTGAAATTCGGTTCTACCGGGCTTTTTACGAATGGGCGCGCTGGAAATGGCTTGGATGGTGGGCGGGGCCAATTGGCTTGAGCCGCTCAGTTGCAGAAGGGCAGAGCGCACAAATTGATAAAACGTCACCATGACCGCAACCGGGTTGCCGGGCAAACCAAAAAATAGGGTGCTGCGAGGTGGAGTCTGGCCGGCGACCGGCTTGAGTACGCCAAAAGCCATCGGTCTTCCTGGGCGCATAGCGATTTTCCAGAAACCCACATCACCTAATTCCTGCATAATTTGTTTCGTGAAATCCGCTTCACCAACGGAAACCCCGCCAGAAGAAATCAGCACATCGGCCCTTAAAGCGGCTGTCTGAAAAGCGGCTTTCAGCGATGCAGGATCGTCTTGCACGATACCGCAATCGATCACATCCACATTGAGTCGCTTAAGTAAACCCATCAGGCTATAGCGATTGCTGTCATAAATGCTGCCCGGGTCTAATGCATCGCCTAACTGCCGCAACTCATTACCGGAGGACAAAATAGCAACGCGCAATTTACGGCGTACCGTCAGCGTAGCAATACCTAAGGATGCCGCCAATCCTAAATCGGATGGCCTTAAGAGTCTTCCCGCAGCAATCGCCACGGAATCTTTGGCAAGGTCTTCGCCGCAGAGGCGGCGGTTTTCACCCGCGCGCACAGCATCGGGCGCAAACTCCACTAGCGCGGTTTCGCTAGCGACGCTCGGCACAAGGCGCGTCATTTCTTGCGGAATCACGGTATCGCACTGGGGCGGCATGAGCGCCCCCGTCATGATTTTGAGGCACTCCCCAGATTGCAAGGTGCCGCTATAAGGGGTGCCAGCAAACACGCTACCCACGATCTTGAGCTGAATAGGCGCGGCATTGGTAAGTTCACTACTCTGAAACGCAAAGCCATCCATTGCCGAGTTATCGGCTGCGGGCACATTGATTGGAGATAAAACCGGTAAGGCCAGTATGCGATGGAGTGCATCGTCGAGGGCTACGGTTTCGGTCTCCTCTATTGCGCTAGTGCGCAATAACGCATCTACTAAGTTTGTAATGGCTTCGCGGGTTTGCGTCACAGTAAGGCCAGAGCCAGTAAAAACCAGATCGTTTGGTGAGGGGTGTTGACTTGTCATAGTGAACCAGAAATTCTGTGTAGCGCGTTAATTAGCATAGCCCTGAGCATGTTCTAAAGCGCGTAGCTCATCGGGTGTATTGGTATTAGCAAAGGCGGCTTCATTTTCAAACACCACCGTAGTAGAGCGCAGCTCGGCAAACCAGCGATCAATTTTGCGACCGTCCTGCTCTAAAAAAGAAAGCAGCGACTCCAGTACGCGGCGGTGCATGAGGCAAAAGACGGGCTGCGCCCAGACTGCTCCAGATGCGTCTTGGGATGAGGCATACACTAAATCCGATTGCGTATCGAGGAGCGCTTGGTGCATGCGCTGACTTAAATCCAGCGGAAAGAGCGGCGAGTCGCAGGGAATGGTTAATAGATACTCCGTTTTGCAGTGCGTAAGGCCAGCCGCAAAACCCGCTAATGGGCCGGCAAAATCAGCCTGCGCATCAGCGACGATGGGATAGCCATATTGGGCATACTGATCGTGATTGCGATTGGCATTAATCAAAATCGGACCCGCTTGCGTCATCAAGCGATTAATCGCATGTTCAATTAAGGGCTTGCCCATGAAAGGCACTAAACCTTTGTCGATGCCGCCCATGCGCTGTGCCCGGCCACCCGCCAAAATAAGTCCAGTGATTTCAGCGTAGCGTGTCATCAGCCGCCTATGTAGGACATTTCCACTTTTTGCGATTGGCGAGCTGCTTCCGCAGTAGCTTGACCGCGGATTTCTGAGTAATGGTCGGTGCGCTGCGACCAGGTGCCCATGATGGCGTTTGCAATCTCAAGATCGCTAGCGCCGGAGCGCAGCATGGTTTTAAAGTCATAACCTTGCGAAGCAAACAAACACAAATAGAGTTGACCGTCGGTTGAGATGCGCGCGCGCGTGCACTCGTGACAGAAAGTCTGGGTAACGCTGGAAATGACGCCCACCTCACCAGCGCCATCGCGATAGCGCCAACGCTGCGCGACTTCACCCGCATAGTTGGCTTCAATCGGTTCTAGTGGATAGAGTGCATTGATCCGTTCGATCACCGCTTTGGATGGAAGCACTTCGCTCATATCCCAGCCGTTTGAACTGCCCACGTCCATGAATTCAATAAAGCGCAGCGTTACTCCAGAATGGCGAAAGTGTTTTGCCATCGGAATAATTTCGTCATCGTTCGTGCCTTTTTTCACAACCATATTCACTTTGATCGATTCAAAGCCGGCCTCTTGCGCGGCAGTAATTCCATCAAGCACATCGCCCACCGGAAAGTCGACGTCATTCATCCGTTTAAAAATAGCATCGCTGAGTCCATCAAGACTAATGGTGATGCGATGCAGTCCCGCCTGTTTGAGTTGTAGCGCTTTTTTGCGCAAGATGCTGCCATTGGTAGTGAGGGTTAATTCGAGCGGCGTTCCATCCGGCTTCCGAATGGCGGCCAGCATGGAAACCAAGGTCTCAATATTCTTTCTAAGTAGCGGCTCACCCCCCGTTAAGCGAATCTTCTCAATGCCAAGCGATGTAAAGATTGTGGTGAGGCGCGTGATTTCTTCAAAGCTCAGTAAAGCGTCTTGAGACAGATACGGATAGTTCTGATCAAACACCTCTTTGGGCATGCAGTACGTGCAGCGAAAGTTGCAGCGATCCGTCACTGAAATACGCAGGTCGCGCAAAGGGCGCCCGCGGGTATCGAGCGATTTACTGCTGGGCGCCATCAGCGTCGCCGGCATGGCAGGCGCTAGGCCCTTGCCTTCATCAATACGAATAGGAATAACACGATCAACCATCCCTCAATTATGGCGGTGATTGCAAAGCCTCGCCCAATTTAGCGGTATTCCCGTGCGACCAAGGAGGTGAAGTGGTTAAGCTTCATGAAGTGATCTGCTGCGGCAGATCGGGGGGATCAATAAAACAAAACCCCAATAAAGGGGTTTTGTTTAGGCTTATTTAGAAATGAGCTTTTCTTGACCGCCCGTTTCAATCAGGACCATTGGTCCTTCTGGAAGGGCTGCTGGCGGCTTGGGCTCGCGCGGTACGCGGCTTGGTGCGGGCTCAGACTGAATCTGCGTTTGCACTTCAGCTAGCTTTGTACTATCCGTTCCCACCCAGACCATGCCAGCCGATTGCAATACTTGTTGCAGAGGAGTTTCTTCCAGTGGTTGGAAGGCCACCTTCGGTAACTCAGGAGCGGGCGTGCTTACGGCTACCACTGCTGGCGCGGCCGGCTTGATTGGTGCTGATACTGGCGCTGGCGTTGCCGATACTGCTCCAGTCACATCAGCTGCTGGCGGAGTTGCACCTTGGCTGCGCTCACCTTGATTGGCGCGTGGCGGGCGAGGACTGCGGTTGCCGCCATTCGAAGCAGGTTTGCGCGTGCTGAAGCTGGCAGTCAGTTGTGCGGTTGGCATATTGGCGGATGATCCGGCCATACCTGCAGGAGGCCATGCGCCACCGGGAGTGTAAGCAGAGATTACGGTTGCAGCGTTTTCGTTAGCGCCTTCGGTGCGCTCGGTACGTTGACCGCGACCACGGCCACGGCGATTGCGACCGCGTCCCCGACGCTCATCGCTGCCCTCGGCACCTGAATTGGCTTCCGCTGAGCTTGGTAATTCAGTTGGCGCTGTGTTTTGCGCTTCTGGATTACTGCGAGCCGCTTCTGGGCGATCGCCGCGGTTATTGCGACCCCGTCCCCGACTTTCTTGACGGGGCTTGGCTTCGCGACTAGCTTCTGGAGCGCTTCCTGCTTCGGCATTTGGACTCGCTGGACGTTCGCTGCGCTCGCTGCGTTCACCGCGGCGTCCGCGATTGCGTCCCCGATCACCACCGTTACGACCACCGTCACGGCTTTGTGGGTTACGACCACGCGGCGCTGCTGGTGCAGCTTTTACTTCAGGCTCGCCAGCGGAGAACAGTTTCTTAATAAAGCCAAAGAAACCGCCTGAGCTTGCTTCCGCACTCTTTGCTTCTGCGCGAGCAGGGCGCGGTTGATTCACGGGCGCAGGTTGACTTGGGGTAATGCCTTTTACGGCCGCTTCAGGACGGACTTTGATGTCCCCTTCTTTACGGCTGACTACGGTATCGGCTTCGAGTTCACGCGCCGCTTCTTCGGCCATCACGTAACTGGCTTTTTGATCATCAAGACGCACGTCGTCATGACGCAAGCGCTCTAACTTGTAATGCGGAGTTTCCAGATGCTTATTTGGAATCATCAAGACATTGACCTTAAAGCGGCTTTCAATCTTGATCACTTCAGCGCGTTTCTCATTTAACAAGAAAGCGGCCACTTCGACCGGAACTTGCGTGTGGATCGCCGCGGTGTTTTCTTTCATGGCCTCTTCTTGAATAATCCGCAAGACTTGCAATGCGGACGATTCGGTATCGCGAATGTGGCCGGTGCCGTTGCATCGTGGGCATGCGACGTGACTGCCTTCCGATAAGGCGGGGCGCAGGCGCTGACGCGACATTTCCATGAGGCCAAATTTAGAAATCTTGCCCATTTGTACGCGGGCGCGATCATGGCGCAGGGCGTCACGCAGGCGATTTTCCACATCCTTTTGGCTCTTGCTCGACTCCATATCAATGAAGTCGATCACGATCAGGCCGCCAAGGTCGCGTAAACGTGCTTGACGCGCAATCTCATCGGCCGCTTCTAAGTTGGTGCGGGTTGCGGTCTCTTCAATATCCGAGCCGCGGGTTGCGCGTGCTGAGTTGACGTCCACCGAAACCAAGGCTTCGGTATGGTCGATCACAATCGCGCCGCCCGATGGCAGGGGTACTGTACGAGAGTATGCGGTTTCAATTTGATGCTCAATTTGAAAGCGGGAGAAGAGGGGCACATCGTCCTGATAGCGCTTCACGCGCGGCAGGTTGTCTGGCATGACTACCGACATGAAGGCTTGCGCTTGCTCAAAAATGTCGTCGGTATCGATCAGGATTTCACCGATATCCGGCTGGAAGTAATCACGAATCGCCCGAATGACCAGGCTGGACTCTAAATAAATCAATAGTGGCGCCGAGTTGCCTTTGGCTGCCTCATCAATCGCTTTCCAAAGCTGCATGAGGTAACTTAAGTCCCATTGCAATTCTGTGGCATCACGACCAATACCAGCGGTGCGGGCAATAATGCTCATTCCATCCGGCACTTCGAGTTGCGCCATGGCTTCACGCAGCTCTTGGCGATCTTCACCCTCAATACGGCGAGAAACGCCTCCACCACGGGGATTATTCGGCATTAAGACTAAATAGCGACCCGCAAGCGAGACAAATGAGGTGAGTGCAGCGCCTTTTTGGCCGCGCTCTTCTTTCTCTACTTGAACAATGATTTCTTGACCTTCGCGCAGCGCCTCTTTAATCGAGGCATTGCGGACGTCGATGCCGTCCTTAAAGTAGGTTCGGGCAACTTCTTTGAATGGCAAAAAGCCATGACGCTCTTCACCGTAATTAACAAAGCAGGCTTCGAGTGAAGGCTCGATGCGGGTAATCACACCTTTATAAATGTTGCCTTTACGTTGTTCACGTCCGGCGGCTTCGATATCGATATCGATTAATTTTTGACCATCAACGATGGCAACTCTCAACTCTTCTTGTTGAGTTGCATTAAATAACATGCGTTTCATAACACTCTCCTATGGGGGAGGGCGTCGTTGCGCGGTGCGGTAGGGGACAGGTTAGATACCGTCAGGGGGATGGATTCCCCAGCGGCTTTGTGAGTGTGGAGCAAGCTATCACCGAGCGCTGAGCAAGGCTAAAACCGAACTAATGGATCTTAAGATCGGTGCCACACTAGGCAATCGCCGCAGAGACCTCCTTAAGGCCATCAAATGCAGGCGCGTGCCTGAAAACTGTCTTCTAATCGCGGGTCGCGGCATACGGCACACCAACCCTGCGCCTCATTAAAACGGGAGAGGGGCAACCCCGGGAGTCTATTTAAGGGCGACTCCAAGCTCCACAGCGCATTGCTGCACTGGGCCAATAAATTGGCTAGAGCCTTGATTATACGGTACAAGTCGATTGACAATAGGGGTATTCTTTGTTTTGTCGCCATTTTGGTGACGAAATTGCCCTTTTCATGAAATCCGATCCCATTTCCCATTCCAATACCTCCAAACCCACCTCTGCGCAGGTTTTATTTCAAACCATCGGGCCGGAGGAGGCCGGGCAACGGCTGGATAACTACCTCTTAAAATGGGCTAAAGGAGTCCCCAAAAGCCATTTGTACCGAATTATTCGCTCTGGCGAGGTGCGGGTCAATAAGAAACGGGCCGAGCCCACAACCCGCTTAGTGGAAGGGGATTTGGTTCGTATTCCGCCGGTGCGGCTGGCAGCTCCCGATCGTGGGCCGGCTGAAAATGCCTTTAAAGACCAATCCCGCGCTCAGTTGTATTCAGCAAAAATGCCGATTTTGTTTGAGGATGAAGCCTTGCTAATCGTGGATAAGCCATCCGGTTTGGCGGTTCATGGGGGTTCTGGTATCTCGCTAGGCGTGATTGAGACCCTGCGGATCACACGTCCCGAACTCCATTTTTTAGAATTAGTACATCGCCTAGACCGGGATACTTCAGGTGTCCTGTTGCTGGCTAAAAAACGCAGCGCTCTTGTTGAGCTGCATCGGCAGATTCGCGAAGGCTTAACGGATAAACGCTATTACTTGGTGGCGCATGGCCAAATTCAGTTGGCAAGCCCCACGGTGCAGCTCAAGTTTCCGCTGCACAAATACCTGTTAGCAAATGGTGAGCGCCGCGTCAAAGTTGATCCGCAAGGGTTGCCTAGCCATACATCCTTGCGAGTGACGCAAGTCTACGAGCGGGGAGAGGATAGGGTCACCATGGCGGAGGCTCAATTAAAAACGGGCCGCACGCATCAAATTCGGGTGCATCTGCAAAAAATCGGCCATCCGATTTTGGGGGATGATAAATACGGCATCGAGGATGGGGATCGGCGCTTAAAAGCCAAGCGGCTTTTTTTGCATGCCCACCTCGCTGGCTTTATTCATCCGCGCACTGGCGAAAAGATGCGCATTGAATCGCCCTTGCCGCCAGATTTTGCCGGATTCATCAAGGGCTTTCACCCGATTAAGCCAGAAACGGTATAGTGACTCATCTTCACATTATGAATCCTCAGTAATGCCGCAATCGAGTTCATTGAGTAGTACCAATCCAAGCGCAGATCAAGAGCGTCGTTATGAGTTAATCGTGTGGGACTGGGATGGCACGGTAATCGATTCCACGCCAACTATCGTCTACTGCATTCAGCAAGCCTGTCGCGATTTGAATTTCCCTGAGCCCGATGATTCCTTGGCGAGCTCGGTGATTGGGCTGGGCATACAAGACTCGCTGCGCAGAGCAGTGCCGTGGATTGAGCCCATTCATTTTCCTAAGTTAGTGGAACGCTTCCGACATCATTATCTTGCGCGCGATCACGATCTGCATTTGTTTGAAGGCATCCGTGAATTACTCGAGGAGTTGCGGGCCGATGGCTTTCGCTTGGGCGTTGCCACCGGTAAGTCGCGTGTTGGTTTAAATCGCTCGCTGGACTTCCATCGACTCGGGCATTTGTTTGATGAAACACGCACAGCGGATGAGTCCGTTTCAAAACCGCACCCCGCCATGTTGCTGGAGTTATCGGATGTTTTGCAGGTGCCGGTGCGCCGCATATTAATGGTTGGCGATACAACGCACGACCTGCAAATGGCCATTAACGCCGGGGTGGATGCTCTGGCCGTAACCTATGGCGCGCATCCGCTGGATACCCTACAAACCACCAATTCTTTGGCCTATGTGGATACCGTGCCGGAATTAAGTGCGTGGTTAAAAGGCAATGTGTACGGAAATTCGATGACCGCAAAGACAATCTAAGGAACAGCAATGGAACAAGAAAAGAATTGGGAACGTCAAGCCTTAGAGCATTTACTGCTCGAGAATTTAAAGGAAAGCCGCAAGGCGCGCCGCTGGAAAACGATTCTGCGGATTTTGTCCCTAGTGTTGATCGTTGGTTTTATTTTCCAGGTGTTTGACTTTAGATTGCCTGGAAGCGGCCTTGGTCTTGAGCGCCACACTGCGATGGTAAGCATTGAGGGTGAAATTGCGCCGAACTCCCTAGCGAATGCTTTGGATATTGGCTCGGCCTTGCAGGCTGCCTTTGAAAATGAAAATAGCGTAGGCGTCATTTTAAGAATCAACAGCCCTGGCGGATCGCCAGTTCAGTCCGGCATCATTAATGATGAGATTCGTCGCTTGCGAGCCCTGTATCCCGATAAACCCATGCATGTGGTGGTTGAAGATATTTGCGCATCGGGCGGCTATTACATTGCGGTTGCGGCCGATCAGATTGTGGTTGATAAGGCCAGCATTGTCGGTTCGATCGGCGTGGTCATGAATGGCTTTGGCTTTACGGGCCTCATGGAAAAATTAGGGGTGTCGCGCCGTATGATTACGGCCGGATCCAATAAAGGTATGTTGGATCCCTTTAGCAAAGAAGACCCAAAGCAAGTCGAGATGGTGCAAACCATGCTCGATGAAATTCATCAGCAATTTATTGCCGTGGTGAAGACGGGGCGCGGCGATCGACTTAAGGGCGGCGAGGAGTTATTTTCCGGCCGAGTATGGAATGGCGAGCAGGCGGTGAAGCTGGGTCTTGCCGATAGTTTTGGTACGGTCGATAGCGTCGCGCGGGATATGTTTAAAGCGCCGAATGTGCTTGACTACACCATGAAAGAAAACTTCGCTGAGCGCGTTGCAAAACGCTTTGGTGCTGAAGTGGGTGCTGCGGCTGGCAAGGCAATCGTGAAGTCGGGCGATATCAAATAATGCGCTGATCCTTGCTAGTGAATTTAATTCGCTAGTAAGAGAAAAACAGCGGGGCGATTTTGCAGTGAAGCGAATGATGCTTCAGATGAAAACTGTTTTTTCCACTCGCCAATTGGCATGCAGCGAATGGATTCGCTTGCAAGACTCAGGTCCATCGCAATGCATAGGCGTGATTGCGGTGCAAGCGCTTGCATGCAGCTTGTTAGCATCGCCGCATTGCGATAGGGCGTTTCAATCCACAACTGAGTTTGCTCGAGTTTGCGTGATTCCGTTTCAAGCTGTTTGAGGCGCGCTAAGCGCTCCGTTCCATCTTGAGGAAGGTAGCCTTGAAAGGCAAAGCGCTGGCCGTTCAGACCGCTCGCCATTAGGGCTAGCAAGAGTGAGCTGGGGCCAACCAAGGGTTTGACCTTGGCACCCATGCGGTGCGCTGCCAACACCAATTCTGCGCCAGGGTCGGCAACGCCGGGAACGCCCGCTTCGGACATTAGACCTATATCAATGCCTTTTAGTAGTGGCTCCAATAGCGTTTCTGGTTTAGCTTTGTCGCCATACTTGGCGTTGCGTGCGGCGCCACGCCATTCACTCATGTGCATTTCTTGTATGGAGCACGCCAAGGGCGAGATGCCATCGATGGCTTTGAGCAGCGCGCGCGCTGTTTTAGCGTCTTCCACAATCCAGTGCTGTAGTTGCGATGCCAGGCGCATTGTCTCTAAAGGCAACACGCTAGAGAGCTGTTGCGCGCGATCCACATCGCCTAGGGTATTGGGTACTAAATACAAAGTGCCGAGCTGGGAAGTGCGACTCATTACGCCACCAATGCAGTAGGGTTTGGTGGAATTGCAAAACCCGCATCGCGCAATAAGGTCGTTAGTGCAATCAGGGGTAAGCCAATGAGTGCGGTGGGGTCGTCGCTGCGGATGTAATCGAGCAGCACAATGCCCATGCCCTCGGATTTGGCACTGCCGGCGCAGTCGTAGGGTTCCTCGGTTCGTAAGTAATTGATCAGCACCTCGTCAGGCAGATTACGAAAACGCACTTCAGTGGCAACCAGAACCGCATTGGAATGGTCGCCACGCATCAGACAAAGCGCGGTATGAAAGTGCACCACCTGACCACGCATGCGCTGCAGTTGCGCTAGGGCGGCGTCAAAGTGGCCTGGCTTGCCAATTGGCTCGCCCTGGAGGTCGGCGGCTTGATCAGAGCCAATCACCCAGCTATGAGGATGCTGCTGAGCAATCGCATTTGCTTTAACTTTTGCCAAGCGTAGCGCCAAATCAGCAACGGACTCTTTGGCCAATGGGCTCTCGTCCACATTGGGTGCTATGCACTCAAAAGGGAGACCTAGGCGACTGAGTAATTCACGGCGATAGGCTGAGCTAGAAGCCAGGATTAGGGCGGGGGATGGGGAGTTGCTCATTGCAAGAGGATGCCTTCATTTAGACTAATGCTATGAATCGTAATCAAGTTTTACCGCAGATCGAATTATCCAGCGATCCCAAGGCCCTCAAAGGGGTAGATTTGCTGGCGCCTCAGACCTACCACGGCAAAGGCTTTTTAAATCTCCAGGACATCCCCAGGGTTGCGGCGGAGGCCGCGCAGATTGAGGCAGGGGATGGGTTTGATTGGGAAATCCAAACCTTTTTTGATGCTGCTTTGGCGGGCGATCCTCGGCAAAAAATGCAATTCAAGCTGTCTGGCCGCTTGCACCTGGTGTGCCAAACCTGCATGCAGCCGTGTTTGGTGCAGATTGGCGAGGAGCGGCAGTTCATTTTTGTGGCAGATGAGGCCGAGGCAGATGCTTTTCCGATGGATGACGATGGTTTAGAGCCTTTGGTAGGGGGCGCACACTTTGATTTACTGGCCACCATCGAAGATGAAATCCTCCTCTCTCTGCCGCTCATTCCGAAGCATTCCGAGGGGGTTTGCGCGCCTGTTGCCTTGGCATTTCCGTCGGGAGTAGAGGGCGGCAAGGATGCCGATTGGGAAGAAAGGCCCGAAAACCCCTTTAACGTATTGAAAAATATGAAGAAAAATAGCTAGTATGGGCCAGGTATTGGGGTGGCACCGTCCTTCCTTTGGCTTAAAAAGCCCGATGTTTACTCCGATTTCTGTGCTAGAATCCGCTATTGCTTAGGAGTTCAACATGGCCGTCCAACAGAATAAAAAATCCCCTTCCAAACGTGGCATGCATCGTGCGCACGACTTTTTGACCGCACCTGCTACGGCTGTTGAAGCCACAACAGGTGAGGCGCATCTGCGTCACCACATTTCCCCTAACGGCTACTACCGTGGTCGTAAAGTCGTCAAAACGAAGAACGACTAATTTCTTAGATCTCTCGATCGAAGCGGCTCTAATTTAATTAAGCCGCTTTTTTCTTGGAACACCATTCGTGGCAATGAACGATTCGATGAGCGTGACGCTTGCTGTCGACGCCATGGGCGGCGACCATGGTGTTTCTGTCACGGTTCCGGCATCCTGTGCCTTTTTAACCCGGCATCCGGATGCGGAAGTTATTCTGGTTGGCAATGCAGAGGCCATTGAATTTGCGCTAGGCAAAATCAGTTCGGCCCCACGTCATCGCATTCGGATTGTGTCGGCGACCGAAGTAGTCTTGATGGACGACCCCATTGAAGTTGCCTTAAGGCGTAAAAAAGACTCATCGATGCGCGTTGCTATCGAGCAAGTCAAAGAAAAGCAAGCCGATGCGATTATTTCTTCCGGCAACACGGGCGCGCTGATGGCGATATCCCGTTACATTCTCAAAACCTTAGATGGCATTGATCGCCCCGCGATTGCTACTGGCATGCCTAATGAACTGGGCGGCGCTACCACCGTTTTGGATCTAGGGGCCAATGCCGATTGCGAGCCCATGCACTTACTGCAGTTTGCGCAGATGGCCGATGTCATGGTGCGCGTAGTAGGTGGCAAAGCAAAGCCGACCATTGGTCTTTTGAATATTGGCGAAGAAGTCATTAAAGGCAATGAGGTTGTTAAGCTCACTGGCGAATTATTGCGTAACAGTACGTTGAACTTTTACGGCAACGTGGAAGGCAACGATATATTTAAAGGCACGACCGATATTGTGGTGTGCGATGGTTTTGTGGGTAATGTGGTGCTCAAGGCGAGCGAAGGTTTAGCAAAAATGATGAGTGGTTTGATTCGGCATGAATTCAATCGCTCATGGCTAACCAAGTTAATGGCTCTGTGCGCGATGTTGCCTTTGCTTCGGGTTCGTAAACGCGTGGATCACCGTCGGTACAACGGCGCTGTTTTATTGGGTTTACGCGGTTGCGTTATTAAGAGTCACGGTTCGGCAGACAGTTTTGGATTTGGATTTGCTCTGGAGCGTGCGTATGAGGCTGCTAAAGGCAAGATGGTTGAGCGGATTGCCGAAGCATTCGTATCTAGGACACCAGCATGACAACGTATTCTCGAATTGCAGGCACTGGCAGTTATTTGCCTGCCTTGCGTTTAAGTAATCACGATCTTGTGGAGCGCTTGGCAAAAAGCGGCTTAGAGACCAGTGATGAATGGATTAGAACGCGCAGCGGCATTGAAGCGCGCCACTTTGCTAGCGATACCGAACTCACTAGCGATTTAGGTGTCAAGGCGGCCGAGGCGGCTATGGCAAGTGCGAACTGCACTGCAGCCGATATTGATTTAATTATTTTGGCAACCTCCACACCCGATCATCTGGGTGGATTTCCGAGTACGGCTTGCGTCATTCAAGATAAATTAGGCGCCCATCATGGCTGCGCCGCCTTTGATGTGCAGGCGGTGTGCGCTGGCTTTACCTATGCCATGGCGATCGCCGATGCCTTGATTCGAACGGGAAATCACCGGAAAGTGCTGGTGATTGGCGCTGAAGTGTTTTCGCGCATTCTGGATTTTCAAGATCGCACCACCTGTGTTTTATTTGGCGATGGTGCTGGTGCTGTGGTGTTAGAAGCCAGTAGCGAACCAGGTATTTTGGCAAGCGCCTTGCACGCTGACGGCAGTCAGCGCGACATTTTGTGTGTGCCTGGTAGGGCGGTTTGTGGCGGCATTACCGGCTCTCCATTTATGACTATGGATGGCCAAGCAGTGTTTAAGTTGGCGGTTAAAGTGCTCGAGCAAGTGGCTCACGAAGTGCTGGATCGGGCCAACTTAAAACCAGAAGATATCGATTGGCTCGTACCCCATCAAGCGAACATTCGCATCATGGAGAGTACCGCCCGCAAGATGGGTATGTCGATGGATAAGGTGATCGTCACCGTTTCAGAGCATGGCAATACCTCTGCCGCATCGATTCCTCTAGCTCTTGACGCCGGAGTGCGGTCGGGGCAAATTCAGCGTGGACAACACCTGTTATTAGAGGGTGTCGGCGGCGGTTTTGCCTGGGGCGCAGTCGCCTTAAAATACTAATTCAGTGATTACTTTGGATTTTTTCTCATGACATTCGCATTCGTTTTTCCTGGCCAAGGATCGCAATCAGTCGGCATGCTCAATACCATTGCAGAGCGCCCTGAGGTGCGGGCAACGCTTGAGGAAGCATCCGATGCTTTGGGTGAGGACCTTGGCAAACTGATTGCGGAAGGCCCTGCCGAAGCTTTATCCCTGACCACCAATACTCAGCCCGTGATGCTGACCGCGGGCGTTGCGTTTTACCGCGCCTGGCTGGCGGCTGGCGGCCCAAAACCTTCGGTGATGGCAGGCCATAGCTTGGGTGAGTACTCCGCGCTAGTAGCGTCGAATGTGCTCGCGTTTAAGGATGCTGTGCCATTGGTGCGCTTTCGCGCGCAGGCAATGCAAAGCGCTGTACCGGTGGGTACGGGCGGCATGGCCGCCATTTTAGGTCTGGATGATGCGAAGGTCGTCGAAGTGTGTTTAGAGGCATCGGCCGCTTCTGCTGGGGTGGTTGAAGCGGTTAACTTCAACGCTCCCGGTCAGGTGGTGATCGCTGGCGCCAATGATGCGGTAAGCAAGGCCTGCGAGTTGCTGAAAGCAGCTGGCGCTAAACGGGCTTTGCCCTTGCCCGTATCCGCCCCATTTCATTCTTCGTTACTGCAGCCCGCATCAGAACAGCTTCAGGCGTATTTTGAAAATATTGCCTTTCATGCGCCTGAAATTCCAGTGATCAATAATGTCGACGTGACCATCTTGACGGCGCCCAGCGATATTAAGCAGTCACTGGTTCGGCAGGCTGCTAAGCCAGTGCGCTGGCAAGAAATTATTCAGGCCATGGCTGCGCAAGGCATTACCCAGGTTTACGAGTGCGGCCCAGGCAAAGTACTGGCGGGTTTAACAAAACGAATCCACGATGGGGTACAAGGCACTCCTATTTTTGATGACACGAGCTTAAATGAAGCCTTGGCAGCAGCCAAGTAATCCTAGGCACAAGGAAACGACACGATGAATACCGATTTAACTGGACAAATTGCATTGGTGACCGGTGCATCGCGCGGCATTGGTGAGGCGATTGCACAAGCCTTGATGCAGTCGGGCGCCACAGTCATTGGAACCGCCACAACAGCCGAAGGCGCAGCAGCCATCGACGCACGCCTGAAGGCGAATGGCGGACGCGGATTGGCACTGAATGTGACTGATCCAAAAGCCTGCGAGGACATCATCGATTTGATCGTTAAAGACTTTGGCGGCATTCAGATTTTGGTTAACAACGCGGGCATTACGCGTGACCAGCTCGCTATGCGCATGAAGTCTGAAGAGTGGACGGATGTGATTGATACCAACCTCAGCGCAGTGTTTCGCTTGTCGCAAGCGGTCTTGCGCCCCATGATGAAGGCGCGCTCTGGGCGCATCATCAATATCACCTCGATTGTTGGTCATATGGGCAATCCCGGCCAAGCCAATTACGCTGCTGCAAAAGCAGGGGTATCTGGTATGACGCGTGCCTTGGCTCGTGAAATTGGCAGTCGCAACATCACCGTAAATTGCGTTGCGCCGGGCTTTATTGATACCGATATGACCCGCGCACTGAGCGAAGAGCAGCAAAATGCACTGAAATCGAACATTCCACTGGCCCGGTTGGGTACCCCAGAGGATGTAGCCCAGGCAGTTGCCTTTTTGGCATCCCCGGCAGCTGGCTATATCACCGGAAATACCCTGCACGTCAATGGCGGCCTGTATTTGGCCTAATTTCACTTTCTGGGAAATAAGCAGTTCTGCCACCCATTCCGCTGAACTGCTAAAATCCTTCAATCGTTTTTTTATAACCCCTGGGGGACTTAATGGATAACATCGAACAACGCGTTAAGAAGATCGTCGCCGAGCAATTGGGCGTAGCAGAAGGAGACATCAAGAATGAGTCTTCTTTCGTGAATGACCTGGGCGCAGACTCGCTTGACACAGTTGAACTCGTGATGGCTTTAGAAGATGAGTTTGGAATTGAAATTCCGGACGAAGAAGCTGAAAAGATCACTACGGTTCAGCTCGCAATCGATTTCGCTAAATCAAAAGCTCAGGCTTAATTCCTGAGTTTGGCCTAAGGCTGCATCGGCAATGAAAAACCAACGTCGTGTGGTCGTCACTGGCTTGGGCTTAGTTTCCCCTGTGGGAAACTCGGTTGATGCGGCTTGGGCTAGCTTAATGGCTGGCAAAAGCGGTATTGCCACCATTACGAAGTTTGATCACACCCCGCTAAGCGTTCATTTTGCCGGCGAGGTGAAAGACTTCAATGTTGAGGAATACGTTTCCGCTAAAGAAGCCCGCCATATGGATACATTTATCCATTACGGTATTGCGGCTGGTGCGCAGGCTATTCGCGACAGCGGGATCGAGATCACCGAAGAGAATGCCGAGCGAATCGGCGTTTTAGTGGGTTCTGGTATCGGCGGTTTGCCGATGATCGAAGAAACATCATCGGAGTTAATCGCACGCGGTCCGCGCCGGATTTCCCCTTTTTTCGTTCCTGGCTCGATCATTAATATGATTTCAGGGCATTTGAGTATTTTGTTTAATCTCAAAGGCCCTAATGTTGCGGCGGTAACCGCCTGCACCACCGGTTTACACAGCATTGGCTTGGCAGCTCGCTTAATTCAGTATGGCGACGCCGACATGATGGTCGCTGGCGGCGCTGAATCCACCATTTCTGCGTTGGGCGTAGGCGGTTTTGCGGCCGCAAGAGCGCTATCCACTCGCAACGACGATCCTGCAACTGCGTCCCGCCCTTGGGATAAGGACCGTGACGGTTTTGTTCTGGGCGAAGGTGCTGGCGTGGTAATGCTGGAAGAGTATGAGCATGCACGCGCTCGTGGCGCCACCATCTATTGCGAGTTGCTTGGCTTTGGGATGAGTGGTGATGCCTACCACATGACTGCGCCCAATATGGATGGCCCAAGACGTTGCATGATCAATGCAATGCGCGATGCAGGCTTAAATACCGATCAAATTCAGTACGTTAATGCCCATGGGACGTCAACACCCCTAGGTGATAAGAATGAAACCGAGGCGATTAAAGCTGCTTTAGGTGACCACGCCAAGAAGGTAGTAGTGAACTCCACGAAGTCCATGACCGGCCATCTGTTGGGCGGCGCCGGCGGCTTAGAGTCGGTCTTTACGATTTTGGCCTTGCATCACCAAAAATCACCTCCCACCATCAATATCTTCAATCAAGATCCCGAGTGCGATCTGGATTACTGCGCCAATACTGCGCGAGACATCAAAATCGACCATGCCATTAAAAACAATTTTGGCTTTGGGGGTACTAACGGTACCTTGATTTTTGGTAAGTTGACCTAATATCTAGTTCATCTGTCACTTTAAGGCTCCTTGTAGCCACCACAATATGAAAAAGTACCTCATTGCTTTTCTGGCTATTTTTAGCGTCAGTCAATTTGCTTTGGTTCCCAGTTCGGTTGCCCAAGTTACTAGGGTGTCAGCACCCGATTTTGCGGATTTGGTAGAAAAGGCCAGTCCTGCGGTCGTGAACATTCGGACTACCGAGCGTATCTCCGTCCAGCAAACCCAAGGCCTTCCTCCGGGCATTCCGGAAGAGCAGGCCGAGTTCTTTAGACGCTTTTTTGGGGTGCCAATGCCAGGCGCCCCCAAGGGGCCAGCTCAGCCTGGACAGCCCAAAGAGGCGGATCGCGGTGTGGGTTCAGGTTTCATTATTGATTCCAATGGCTTCATTTTGACAAACGCCCATGTGGTTGAGGGCGCTGAAAAGATCTACGTCACCTTGACCGATAAACGGGAGTTCAATGCCAAGCTCTTGGGCGCCGATAAGCGAACGGATGTTGCCCTCCTTAAAATTGATGCGACTGGCTTGCCAAAGCTGCCGCTGGGCGATTCTTCCAAGCTTCGAGTGGGTGAGTGGGTGCTGGCGATTGGTTCTCCATTTGGTCTGGAAAACACGGTAACCGCTGGTATTGTGTCGGCGAAGAGTCGCGATACAGGGGATTACTTGCCTTTTATTCAGACTGACGTCGCGGTTAATCCAGGGAATTCAGGTGGACCTTTACTCAATACCGCTGGGCAGGTGATCGGTATCAACTCGCAAATTTTTAGCCGCTCGGGCGGTTATATGGGCATTTCATTTGCGATCCCCATTGATGAGGCCATGCGCGTAGCCGACCAGCTACGTAGCACCGGTAAATTAGTGCGTGGCCGTATTGGCGTTGCGCTGGGCGAGTTATCCAAAGAAACAGCCGAAACCCTGGGCTTAGGTAAGCCTAGAGGAGCTTATGTTCGGAATGTCGAGCCGGGCGGACCTGCCGCTAATGGGGGCATCGAGTCGGGCGACGTGATCCTGAGCTTTAATGGTCGCGAGATCGCAAAATCAACCGATTTGCCCCGCATTGTGGGCGAAACCAAACCTGGAACTAAGGCAACGGTACAGGTGTGGCGTAAGGGGGCGACCCGTGAGCTGACGGTGCTCGTAGCCGATGCAGAGGCACCAAGCAAAGCCGCTAGCGCCAAAAAGCCAGATGGGACTGCTGCGCCAAGCGCGGTGAATAATCCCTTTGGCTTAGGTGTAATCGATCTTTCGGATGCCAAGAAGCGTGAATTAAATGTCAAATCCGGGGTGGAAATCACCAGCCTAGGAGATGGTCCTGCGGCACGCTCCGGCATTCGTCCAGGGGATGTGATTGTCCGGGTTGGCGATACGGACATTACGGGTGTAAAGCAGTTTGAAGCCCTGACCAAGGGCTTGGACAGCAGTCGTGCGGTGGCCGTGTTTGTGCGCCGCGCCGATAGCACATTGATTGTTCCACTGCGACCCAAAGCGCAGTAATTTGGCCAGAACCCCAGGATTTCAGAATCCTGGGGGTTTTTACCCCAACCATTACAATCTAAGTAAGACAACTTATTGCAGCGCATCATCTTGTGTGCTGCGACAAGGTGTTTTTTTGCCTAACTCGATAAAACACCATGGATTTAATCCGCAATTTCTCTATCATCGCCCATATTGATCATGGGAAATCAACCCTTGCCGACCGCATCATTCAACTGTGTGGCGGCTTATCCGATCGTGAGATGGAGGCGCAGGTCCTAGACTCGATGGACATCGAGCGGGAGCGCGGAATTACCATTAAGGCGCAGACCGCTGCGCTCAGCTACAAAGCGAAAGATGGAAAAATCTACAACCTCAATCTGATTGATACGCCGGGTCACGTTGACTTCTCGTATGAGGTCAGTCGATCGCTGTCAGCATGCGAAGGCGCCTTGCTAGTTGTAGATGCTAGCCAAGGGGTTGAAGCGCAAACGGTTGCGAATTGCTACACCGCCATTGAATTGGGTGTTGAGGTAGTGCCTGTCCTTAATAAGATTGATTTACCTCAGGCAGACCCCGATCGCGCTAAACAAGAAATCGAAGATGTGATCGGCATTGATGCTACCGATGCATTAACGTGTTCAGCCAAAACCGGTTTGGGTGTGGCGGATATTTTGGAAGAAATGATTCGCCGGGTGCCGCCACCACAGGGCAGTGCTACCGAGCCGCTACAAGCATTAATCATTGATTCTTGGTTTGATAACTACGTTGGTGTTGTGATGCTGGTGCGTGTCGTGAATGGTACTTTAAAACCAAAAGACAAAATTCTGCTGATGGCAAACGGCTCCACGCACTTAGTTGAGCATGTTGGGGTCTTTAGTCCTAAATCCATTGATCGTCCCGAGCTCAGTGCTGGGCAGGTGGGTTTCATTATTGCCGGCATTAAAGAGCTCAAGGCAGCGAAAGTAGGCGATACGGTAACGCACGCCCCGGGACAGCAAGGCCGCACGCCTGCCAGCGCGCCATTGCCTGGCTTTAAAGAAGTCAAGTCGCAGGTGTTCGCTGGCCTCTATCCTGTCGAGGCCAATGAGTACGATCAATTGCGCGAGTCATTGGAAAAACTCAAACTCAATGATGCATCACTCCTTTACGAACCAGAGGTGTCACAAGCCTTGGGTTTTGGATTTCGGTGCGGGTTTTTGGGTTTATTGCACATGGAAATTGTGCAAGAGCGCTTAGAGCGTCAGTACGACATGAACTTGATTACGACCGCGCCTACCGTGGTCTATCAAGTGCAGCAGCGCGACGGCACTTTATTGGTCGTTGACAACCCATCCAAGATGCCGGATCCAAGCAAGATCGAGGCGATTTTGGAACCGATTGTGACGGTCAATTTATATATGCCTCAAGAGTACGTTGGCTCTGTCATTACCTTATGTACCGGAAAGCGCGGCATTCAGACGAACATGAGTTATCTTGGGCGGCAGGTGCAGTTAACCTACGAAATCCCCATGGCTGAAATCGTGCTCGATTTCTTTGACAGACTGAAATCCGTTTCGCGCGGTTACGCGTCGATGGATTACGAGTTTAAAGAGTATCGCGTGGCTGATGTCGTGAAGGTCGACATCTTAATTAATGGTGAAAAAGTGGACGCCTTATCGGTGATTGTCCACCGTAGCAACAGTCAATCGCGCGGTCGCGACGTGGTGTCAAAAATGCGCGGCATTATTCCGCGGCAGATGTTTGATGTGGCAATTCAGGCGGCGATTGGTAGCGGCATTGTGGCGCGTGAGAACGTCAAGGCGCTGCGCAAAAACGTCTTGGCTAAATGCTATGGCGGCGATATCTCGCGCAAACGCAAACTCTTAGAAAAGCAAAAAGAAGGTAAGAAGCGCATGAAGCAGGTAGGTAATGTGGAAATTCCACAAGAAGCATTCTTGGCTATTTTGCAGGTGGACGATAAATGAACTTCGCCTTAATTTTATTGATATTGGTGCTGGTTACCGGTGTTGCTTGGGTGGCAGATAAATTGGTATTCGCTCCTCAGCGCAAGGCGGCTGGCATTGCCCGCATGCCGCTGTGGTTGGAATATTCCGCTAGCTTTTTCCCAGTGATCTGCGCGGTCTTTTTCTTGCGCTCGTTCTTGGTTGAGCCATTTAAGATTCCATCGGGATCCATGATTCCCACCCTGCAAATTGGCGACTTCATTCTGGTGAACAAATTCACCTATGGCATTCGTTTGCCAGTGATTAATAAAAAAATAGTTGATCTGGGCGCGCCTAAGCGCGGCGATGTAGTGGTGTTCCGTTACCCCTTAGATCAGTCGGTGGATTACATTAAGCGGGTGATTGCATTACCCGGGGATACCGTTCAGTATCAAGATAAACGCCTCACCGTAAATGGACAGCCCTTGCAATACGCGGGCGGCGAGGATTACCTCGATCAAGAGAGCATGCGCTACGCCAAGCTCTACTCTGAAACCTTTCCAGCGGATTTGGGCGGCAATCGCCATGAGATCTTAAATGACCCGGATCGACCATCGGCTATGTTGATGCCTAATCGATTTCCAGGAATAGAGTTTTGCCAGTACCAGCCCAACAGCATGACCTGTACCGTTCCACCTGGGCATTACTTTACGATGGGCGATAACCGCGACAATAGCGCCGACTCCCGGTATTGGGGTTTTGTGCCCGATCAAAATATCGTGGGCCGCGCATTCTTTGTATGGTTGAACTTAGGCTCACTCAGCCGCATAGGCGGTTTTCAGTAAATCATGAATGCCCGTGCCGCTATCGATATTGGACCCTTGCAAGAGCGGCTGGGCTACGTATTTAATAAACCGGAACTGCTCCAGCAGGCACTCACCCACCGTAGTCATAGCAAGAAAAATAATGAGCGACTCGAGTTTTTGGGCGACTCCATTTTGAATTGCGTCGTCGCAGAAATGCTCTACGAGCGTTACTCTGATTTAGATGAGGGCGATCTATCACGGGTACGTGCGAATTTGGTGAAGCAGCAGGCTTTGTATGAAATTGCACAATCCCTTTCCTTATCGGATTATTTGCGACTAGGCGAGGGCGAACTGAAAAGCGGTGGATTTCGGCGCCCATCGATTTTGGCTGATACCTTAGAGGCGGTTACGGGCGCGATCTTTTTAGATGGCGGGTTTGATGCGGCTAAGTTAATTCTACGTAAGCTCTATTCGATTATCTTGGCACACGTTGATCCAAAGACGCTGGGTAAGGACGATAAAACCTTATTGCAAGAATATTTACAGGGCTTTCAGATGCCCTTGCCGAGTTATGCGGTGACCGGCACCACAGGAGCGGCGCATAACCAGCAATTTGAGGTGGAGTGTGTGATTCAGAATCTCAAGATTCAAGTCAAGGGCTTTGGTGCCTCTCGCAGGGCAGCGGAGCAAGGCGCAGCTAAACTCGCTTTGCTCGCAATCCACAAAGCGTTGCCGCAAGAAACCCGTAAACCCAAAAAAACCCGCTCTGCCAAGAAAAAAGCCGCTAAAGCAGATCCCGCGGAAGAGCAGCTTAATCTGAAGTTAAAGGCGTAATCGTGGAAACAAGTCCTGCGTTTCGGTGTGGCACGATTGCCATTGTCGGTCGGCCAAATATGGGTAAATCGACTCTACTCAATGCCCTTGTGGGGCAAAAAATTAGCATTACCTCGCGCAAGGCGCAAACCACGCGCCACCGCATATTAGGGATTCAAACGCGCGAGCATGCGCAATTTATCTTCAGCGATACGCCTGGATTTCAGACGCGCAAAATGAATACCCTCAATCAAGCGTTAAACCGCTCAGTGACAAGCGCATTGCAAGATGTGGATGTGGCGTGTTTTGTAGTCGAGGCGGGTTACTTTGGCGAAGACGATGCGAAAGTGTTGCGCCTGCTACCCAAAGACCTTCCCGTTATTTTGGTGCTCAATAAGCTGGACCTATTTGCCAGTCGCTTTGAATTGCCTGCCGACCGTGATGTGGCGTTGCTCGACTTTATGAAGAAGATGGGGCAGGCGTGGAGTGATATCGGCGGCAGACCCGATCAAAGTGAGCAGCGCTTTGTCGAGATTATTCCGATGAGCGGCAAGAATCCAGCCGATGTGCAGCGCCTCTTGGACGTGCTCGAGGAGTATTTGCCTGAGGGTGAGCCGCGTTATGATCCCGATACCTTGACGGATCGCAGTGAGCGATTCTTGGCGGCGGAGATTTTGCGCGAAAAAGTATTTCGGTTTACCGGTGAAGAGTTGCCATACGCTAGCTCAGTGGTGATTGATCAATTTAAGATGGATGGCACGATGCGCCGTATCGCTGCAACCATTTTGGTGGATCGCGATAATCACAAGGCGATGATTATTGGCGAGAAGGGTGAGCGCCTAAAAAAGATTTCTACTGAAGCCCGCTTGGATATGGAAAAGCTCTTTGATGGCAAGGTCTTTTTGGAGACCTGGGTTAAAGTCAAACGCGGCTGGGCGGATGATCGCGCTGAGTTACGGGCGCAAGGCTTGGAATAAATGGCGGCGACACGGGTGGCCGATGAGCCTGCTTTTGTATTGCACAGCATTCCGTACAAAGAAACCAGCTTAATACTCGATGTATTTACGCGCCAGCATGGGCGGATGGCGCTCATTGCTAAAGGCGCTAAGCGACCGCATTCAGTCTTGAGGCCGGTTTTGCAACGCTTTCAGCCGCTCTTGGTTTCCTGGAGCGGTAAGTCTGAGTTGCGAACCTTAACTAAATCCGAATGGGTGGGCGGCACACCCGCTCTCGTTGGCGATGCCTTGCTGTGCGGCTTCTACTTAAACGAGTTGCTCGTCAAGTTTTTGGCGCGCGAAGACGAATACGAAACCCTCTACGATCATTACATGCAGACCATTTCCGCCTTGGCGGAGATGAACGCGGATAGCGGGCGCTTGGAGCAGATTTTGCGCCCATTTGAATTGGCTTTATTGCAAGAAACCGGTTACGCTGCGGCACTCGACTACTGTGTGGATAGCAATGCGGCGCCAATCGAAGATGAAAAATACATCTATCAGCCCGAGCGCGGAGTTCGGCCTTGGCAACCCGATGATCCAGGGCATTGGCCGGTGTTGACTGGGCGAACTCTACTGCAAATGGCCGACGGTGATTTTTCAGATCCAGAAACCTTGCTGGAAAGTAAGCAGCTCATGCGGTTTTTGCTGGGCTTGCATTTGCAGGATCAGGTACTCACTACTCGCCAAATACTCATTGATTTAAAGAAAATCTAGTAAGCTACGGCAATGACCACACTTGAACTCGGCATCAATATTGATCATGTAGCAACTTTGCGGAATGCTCGTGGCACGGTATATCCAGACCCATTAAAAGCCGCCCGTTTAGCGGAAGAGGCTGGAGCCGATCTGATTACTCTGCATTTACGCGAAGACCGTCGCCACATTAAAGATGCCGATTTATTGGCCTTACGCCCATTGATTACCACCCGCATGAATTTAGAGTGCGCGGTCACGCCAGAGATGATTGCTATCGCTTGCCAAGTGAAGCCCCATGACGTTTGCCTCGTTCCTGAAAAGCGCGAGGAAGTGACTACGGAAGGCGGGCTTGATGTGCTGGGCCATTTTGCGGCGGTAAAGCTGGCTACCGAGCAGCTCAAAGCGGCGGGTATTCGGGTATCGCTGTTTATTGATCCTGAAGAGAGCCAAATTCAGGCGGCTAAAGATGTGGGGGCTACCGTAGTGGAATTGCATACGGGGCGCTATGCGGATCTGACGGGTGATCAGCAAAGCCAGGAACTCGAACGCCTTCGGCTTGCGGCTCAGTTTGCCAAGCGAATTGGCTTACGGGTCAATGCGGGGCACGGCTTGCATGAAGGCAATGTAATGCGAGTTGCAGCTATAGCTGAATTGTCAGAGCTCAATATTGGACATGCGATTGTGGCGGAAGCCCTCTTTAAAGGGTGGCAGCGCGCCATCATTGATATGAAAACACTCATGCAACGCGCACGCACAAATGCAACTGGTGGCAGCCTTTGATATGGTTGTCGGTATTGGCACAGACATCTTGCAAATGGAGCGTTTGGTCGCGGCCTATGAACGCACGCAGGGGCGTTTAGCGGAGCGTATTTTAGGTGAGGCTGAATTAGCGGTCTTTCAGCAGCGCTTAGCGCGCAATCATCAGCGTGGCATGGCCTATTTAGCCACTCGCTTTGCCGCCAAAGAGGCGTTCTCCAAGGCGATTGGTTTGGGTATGCGCATGCCAATGACGTGGCGATCATTACAAACTTTAAATGAACCTAGTGGTAAGCCAGTAACGCATTACTCTGGCGCGCTCGCAGACTTTATGAAAACGCGGGATTGGCATGCTGAAGTGACCGTCAGCGATGAGCAAGATATGGCGATTGCGTTTGTGGTGGTAAGCCAAGGCAAGCCCGCCGTGCGCGGATCAGATTAAATAAAAGGAATCATGGTGGCATCAAAAAATCAAGCTGGTCCCATTACTCTAGATGTTGTTGGATTAGAGCTAACGTCAGCGGATCGCCGCCGTATTAAAGACCCCTTAACGGGCGGCGTCATTTTGTTTGGCAGAAATTATGCCAACCGAAAGCAGTTCACTGCGCTGACCAGCAGCATTAAAGCACTGCGTCCAGACGTATTGATCTCGATTGATCACGAGGGCGGTAGGGTGCAGCGTTGCAGGAGCGATGGGTTTACACATCTACCCGCCATGCGTCAATTGGGTGAGCTTTGGATGCGCTCCCCACAAAAAAGCAAGGCGAGTTATTCTTCTGAGCCAGCCATAGAGGCAATGGCAGCAGCCACAGCGTGTGGATACATCTTGGCAGCGGAGTTACGGGCATGCGGTGTTGACTTTAGTTTTACGCCGGTATTGGATTTGGATTTTGGTCGCAGCGGTGTGATTGGTGATCGCGCGTTTAGTTCAGATCCACAAATTGTGTATGCGCTTGCAAAAGCCCTCAATGCCGGTTTACAGCTTGCTGGCATGGCCAACTGCGGCAAGCATTTTCCGGGACATGGCTGGGCTGAAGCGGATTCGCATGTGGCGATACCGGTAGATGATCGCCCCCTTAAGGCCATTCTGGAATGCGATGCGAAGCCCTATGAGTGGCTTGACTTAAGCCTAGCGGCAGTGATGCCTGCGCACGTAATCTATCCCAAGGTAGACGCATTACCAGCGGGATTTTCGCGTATTTGGTTGCGTGATATTTTGCGTAAGCAAATGGCGTTTGAGGGCGTGATCTTTAGCGATGATTTATCGATGGAGGGCGCTAGCGTAGCTGGCGATGTAGTCAAGGGCGCTAATCTTGCCTTGGATGCCGGTTGCGACGCAGTGCTCATTTGCAATCGCCCTGATTTAGCAGATCGCCTTTTGTCTGAGTTATCCGTCTCTAAGACTAAGTTGGTTGAGTCCGCAAGACGCCAGCAAAAATTAATGCCGACATCCCAGTTTATGAACTGGACCCATTTACAGGCGCACGCCGAATACCAGCATGCTCGTCAGGTTCTTTTAAAGCATAAATTGATTTAATTTGCTTTGCTTTAATTGTTGAGAGCTTACAAAGAATAAAAGCCAAGGCCGTTTCAGATCTTGGCTTTCAGTTAAAGCGGATGTAACTTAGTTTGCGCGGCTGCGGTATTCGCCAGTGCGGGTATCAATTTCAATCTTGTCACCGGTATTGCAAAAGAGGGGCACTTGCAATTCGTAGCCGGTTGCTAGCTTGGCAGTCTTGAGTACTTTACCGGAGCTGGTGTCGCCTTTAACGGCTGGTTCGGTATAGATGATTTCGCGAACCAGGGAAGTGGGCATGGTGACCGATAAAGCTTTACCCTCGTAGAACACCACCTCAACTGGCATGGCTTCTTCAAGGTAGTTTAGGGCGTCGCCCATAAATTCTGCTTCCACTTCGTACTGGTTGTAATCGCCATCCATAAAGCAATACATGGGATCAGCAAAATACGAATACGTGCATTCTTTTTTATCCAGAATGACCACATCAAATTTGTCATCGGCCTTATAAACGCCTTCGTTTGGCGCGCCGGTTAATAAATTCTTGAATTTCATTTTGACGACAGAAGAGTTACGACCAGAGCGGCTGTATTCAGCCTTCAATACGACCATGGCATCCTGGCCAATCATCACTACGTTGCCTACGCGGAGTTCTTGTGCTGTTTTCATCTTGGTGTTCCTGGGGGCAGAGCTAATTTCTGCTGGTTTTATCAAAGGTGTCATTGTAACCGCCCTGAGGAGCGGCTTCCCAAGCCTATTTAGCTGACAAAACGAAGCAATCTAGCCGCCAAACCCCCATCTTGGTTGTCCAGCAGGATCTTTTCGCGCCAGACTGAGGCATGCGCGCGCCATTCGGACCGCTTTTGCCACCACGCGCGTGGCATTTTCCAGGCCATAGCGGATTGGCAGGCATCTTGGGTTGCTCTATCCGCACCCTGGAGATAAAGGTCTAAAAAGGCCTTTAATTTGACTTCGTGGGCAAGATCGTCCTGAGGGTAAATGTGCCAAAGAAAGGGTTTACCGGCAAGCTGCGCCCGCACGAACGAATCTTCTCCGCGGACGATATTGAAGTCGCACTGTGTGAGTAGCCAGTCGTAATCACCTTGGGGAATAAACGGCAAGGCAATCAGCTGAATGGATGGAGGCAAGCTCAAGGGTCTGCCGACTCCATTACCAATGAGTTCGGCGTGACCAAAGCTTAGAAGAATATCTACCTTGGCATTCGTGTTGCCCAGGTCTTCGAGCCATTCTCGAAGCGGAGCTCCCGGGTAGCAAAAAACGCTTATGCGCTCGGCGTCGGGTCGCAATTGGGACCAGCTACTGCTCAGACTAGCCGGAACGCAATCTTGCGACTCTGTGCCTAAGGAGGGAATGGGATCGATCAGCAGTCCCCCAGTATTGGGTTGAAACCCGGGAAAGAAAAAATACTTCGACAAACCGGTGGGCTGTGGCGAAGCTTTAGCATGGCACTCCGCTACCCAGGGTTCGGCACTCAGATACTCCAAATTGAGGATGAGTGGCTTTTGGGGGGCAATCAATAGACCAGTTTGATAGCGCTCTGGAAGATGGCAAGCAAAGGCTTCAATTACGACATCCGGCGCCTCGATGGGGTGTCTGGCGTTTGAAAAACTTGCTTCCCAAGGCAGAATTTCAATATCGGCAATGCGATGGGAGTCAGATGCGAGTAAATTAAGGGTCGGCAGGTCATCGCAAAACAGGCGAACCTGTTGCTGGTGTTGGGTTGCTAGGCTACGCGCTAAACGCCAGCAAACACCGGCATCACCATAGTTATCGACGATTTGGCAGAAAATATCCCAACGCATGAGCAATTCGCTTTTTGAAACCCTAAAGCAAGACATTAAACGGCTTCCCGGATTGCCGGGGGTGTATCGCTTTTTTGATGAAGCGGATCAGATACTTTACGTCGGTAAAGCGCGTGACCTCAAAAAGCGAGTATCCAGCTATTTTCAACGAACGGCACTTTCTCCGCGTATCGAGCGCATGGTGAGCCGCATTGCACGCTATGAAACCACCGTCACTCGCACCGAATCCGAAGCATTGATTCTGGAAAACAATTTAATCAAAGAGCTGGCGCCGCCATTCAACATTTTATTTCGGGACGACAAGTCTTACCCCTATGTCATGCTAACGGGCCATGCTTTCCCGCGTTTAGCATCCTATCGCGGCAAGGTAGATCGCCGTAATCGCTATTTTGGCCCTTTCCCGAACTCGTGGGCGGTGCGCAATAGCGTGCAAATTTTGCAAAAAGTATTTCGTCTTCGTACCTGTGAGGACACGGTATTCAAAAACCGCACTAGACCCTGTTTATTGCATCAAATTCACCGCTGCAGTGCGCCTTGTGTTGGCATGCTGACTGCCGAACAATACGCTCAAGACGTGAAGCAAGCAACCCGCTTTTTAGAGGGTGACCACAGTCAAGTGCTCTCCGAACTGGAGCGCGAAATGCTAGCGCACAGCGAGTCGCTGGATTTTGAAATGGCAGCGGTATTGCGCGATCGCATTGCGGACCTATCGAGTGTCTTGCAACAGCAATCCATGGACACCGTTGCGGAAGGCGAGGGTGATGTCGATATTGTGGCTGCGGCAGAACTGGACGGCCTGATTTGCGTCAACCTGGCAATGGTGCGCGGCGGTCGCCATTTGGGCGATCGCGCGTACTTTCCGAAAAACCTTCGATCGGCTGCCGGCGAGTTACCCGATTCGGTGGAAATTCTGGAGGCATTTATTCAGCAGCATTATTTGGATGGCGAAGCAGCGAATGCCAACCTGATTCCTGCTGTGATTGTGCTCAATCATGCGATTTCCTCTGCCGCGGAACCGTCTTTACTTCATGAAAGTTTGAACGCGCAGGCTGGTAAGAAAATTACCTTCTTGCATCAACCGCAAGGGCAGCGGCGGCATTGGCTTGGTATGGCAGAGGGTAATGCCAAGATTGCGCTCGCCAAGCGTTTAGTGGAGACGGGCGGCCAGCTTGCGAAAGCGCGCGCTGTCGTTGATTTGCTGGGTTTAGATTTAGAAAGCCTAGATCAATTGCGTATGGAGTGTTTTGATATTAGCCATACCTCGGGCGAGGCAACCCAAGCATCGTGTGTGGTGTATGCCAAAAATGAAATGCAATCCAGTGAGTATCGGCGTTTCAATATCAACGACATTACCCCGGGCGATGATTACGCAGCCATGCGTCAGGTTTTGCAGCGGCGCTATGCCAATTACCAAGAAATTCCGCCAGAGAAATTGCCGCAGGTGGTCTTAATCGATGGCGGTAAGGGTCAGGTTGAAATGGCGCGCCAAGTCTTTTCTGAGCTGGGCATGGATATCGGTTTAATT
The DNA here is from genome assembly GCA_030696845.1 of Polynucleobacter sp. GTDB lineage: Bacteria > Pseudomonadota > Gammaproteobacteria > Burkholderiales > Burkholderiaceae > Polynucleobacter. The sequence goes on along the minus strand of JAUYRJ010000029.1, from coordinate 23,748 downwards.
GTGGGGGTTGCGAAAGGCGAGGGGCGTAAAGTTGGCTTAGAGTCCTTGATTTTTGCAGATGAACGGACAGCCTTAGAGCTGGGTCGTGAGAGCCCGGCGTTGATGCTGATTGCCCAAATTCGGGATGAGGCGCACCGATTTGCAATCACTGGGATGCGTGCAAAGCGCGCAAAAGCCCGAACGGTCTCTCGCCTAGAGGAAATCGAGGGGATTGGCGCCAAGCGCCGGCAAAAATTGCTGGCCCGTTTTGGTGGTTTGCGCGGGGTATCCAATGCCAGTATTGAGGAGCTGACGACGGTGGAGGGAATTTCGCAAACGCTAGCCGAGCAAATTTATCAACAATTGCATTAATGAAAGAGCGATGCACTAGGGTATCCTAGCGAGATGCCGTTTAATCTTCCTATTGCCTTGACCTGGTTGCGCGTCGCAGCCATCCCCCTATTGGTTGCCGTCTTTTATTTACCCAGCAGTTGGTTAAGCCCCTTCGATAAAAATGTGTTCGCAACCGGTTTATTTATCTTTGCCGCCGTAACCGATTGGCTTGATGGATTTTTGGCGCGCCGCATGAAGCAAGAATCTGCCTTTGGTCAATTTCTGGATCCGGTGGCGGATAAGCTGATTGTGGCTGCTGCATTACTGGTGCTATTGAATATGGACCGGGTGCAGGTATGGGTTGCACTCGTGATCATTGGTCGTGAAATCACCATCTCCGCATTGCGTGAGTGGATGGCGCAGGTGGGCGCCAGCAAAAGCGTTGCCGTGCACATGGTGGGTAAATTAAAAACCACGGCGCAGTTAGTCGCCATTCCATTTCTTTTATTCAATGGCACCTTATTTGGTTGGCTCAACGCCGCGCAGGTCGGAACCTGGCTAATCTGGATCGCTGCCTTCCTCACGCTCTGGTCGATGTTTTACTATCTCAAAAAAGCCTTACCCCAATTGGTGAGTCAAGCAAAATAGATTTTGGCTTGCCAGAATGCGCAGATATTCAGCCGCAAAGCCACATCCCACCGTAAATAATGCACTCGGTTTAATTGTTTGCTAAACTGTTGCCCTGTTATGCGGGAATAGCTCAGCTGGTAGAGCGATACCTTGCCAAGGTATAGGTCGGGAGTTCGAACCTCCTTTCCCGCTCCAAGTTCGATGGGAAGCCCTGAAAAGCTTCCCATTTTGTTTCAAAGTATCTGGCGCGTTGGCCGAGTGGTTAGGCAGGAGCCTGCAAAGCTTCGTACGGGGGTTCGATTCCCTCACGCGCCTCCATTATTTTTTCATGTAGTCTTTTGTCTATTGATCTTCAAGGCAATTCGCCTAAAATGAAGTGCATACAAAAAGTTGAACTACTGGATCATCAACATGAAAATCATTCCCGCCATTCACCATCGTGCAGTCGGCATCTTGGCGCTGAGCATGGCTTTCTTGCTCGGTGCGTGCGCTTCCTCTGGCGATGCGCCAACAGGTAGCCCAGATGAGGCCGCTGAAATCCAGACGCAGTTATTGGGTGATATGCCATTGCCTGCAGGCGCGCGGATTCTGGGCCCCGAATCCTTAATTATTGGCCGAGGTGATAACTGGGTGGGTCGTGTTGTTCTCAGTGGGCTACAGACGCCAACTGATATCTATGCTTTTTTCCAATCGGAGTACCCAAAGGCGGGCTGGACAACGGTAACCGCGGTGAAATCCAAAACCAGTATCTTGGTGTTTACCAAAGGCGATCGCACATCCACTGTTGAAATCACAGAAGGTTCACTAACAGGACCCAAGTCCTTAATTACAGTGACCGCATCCCCTAAGAATGCCAATGTTGTAGCGCCAACTCGGCGCTAGAGGGCGGGCTCTAGATCAGAGTCCGCTGGTCCGTATCAAGCCAACGGCTTGCCCTTCAACGGCAAAGTTGGCTTGGCTCGCATCTACCGTGATGTTTTTGAAGTCCGGATTTTCGGCTTGCAGCTCAATCACTATGCCATGGCTGCCTTGTTTCTGTAGCCAGCGTTTGACTGTGACCTCATCATCAATACGCGCGACCACAATGTCGCCATTGCGCACTTCGGTTGTTTTGTGAACCGCTAAATAATCTCCATCCAGTATCCCGGCATCGCGCATGCTCATGCCCTTTACTTTTAAAAGGTAGTCGGCGCCTTTGGTAAAGAGACCGGGATCAACGGGCACGTGTTTTTCGATATGCTCAACAGCCATGATGGGCGAGCCCGCTGCAACGCGCCCAATCAGGGGGAGTGTTAATTGCTGAAGTGCTCCTGATGGCAGCGACATTTGCTGTGATCTGCCCTGATGAAATGGCTGATGTGCGTGTTGAGCGATGCGGATGCCGCGGGATGTGCCGGGCGTCAGTTCAATATAGCCCTTTCGAGCGAGGGCGCGAAGATGCTCTTCTGCCGCATTCGCTGAGGCAAAACCTAAGCGGGTGGCGATTTCAGCTCGCGTGGGCGGTAAGCCACTGTCGTTAATTTCCGAGGTAATCAGAGCCAATATCTCGGCCTGACGGGGTGTTAGTTTGGGTAAATCGGCAAATTCTGCTGTGTTTATGTCCATGCTGTGATTGTATACAGTATTTTTGATATTTCAAGAAATTTTCAGCGATTGCATAATGGCTCCATGAAATCATCAGCTCAGCATATTTTGGTCCTTGGAATGGGCGGCACTATTGCTGGGCTAGCCCGAGATCCTCGCCATCCAGGCATGTATGAAGCAGGGCGAGTCTCGATAGAGTCTTTACTCGCTGGGATTCAGATTGATCCAGCCTTAGAAGGGTTTGAGATCCAATCTCAGCAGATCGCCAGCATCGATAGTCGTGATTTAAGTGAAGATCTACTAACCCAATTGGGCATGGCAGTAAAAGAAGCATTGCATGATTCCGCGGTACTTGGGGTGGTGGTAACGCACGGCACCGATACGATCGAGGAGACTGGGATTTTCTTGGATGCGGTTTGCAGTAAAGCGGCTCAAAACCAAGGTAAGCGGGTGGTCTTGACGGGTGCCATGTTGCCATCGAACGCAATGGGAGCGGACGGTCCGCTCAATTTGCAAGCAGCCTTGCATTGGGTTGGAAATGACATTAGCAATTGCCCGCCAGGTATTTTTGCAATTTTTGCTGGTCGTGTGTGTCTTGCTCGTGATCTGGCAAAACGCCATACGACTGAGCTCAATGCGCCTTTGCGCGACTCCCTTAGTAGCCCAGTTCATTTGATTAATCCATCGTGGCTCTCGACTGTTCGGGCGATTCAGGCGGCCTCTAGCGCCGATTTACCGATTCCGCCGGAAAAGGAATGGCCTTGGGTCGAAATCGTGATGAGTCACGCCGGGGCTCGGCCAGAGACGATTGAGCGGCTAGCTAGTCAAGGGATTCAAGGCCTGGTTATTGCTGGTACTGGCATGGGCGGGGTTCATTCCGTCTGGCAGGCGCCATTGCAGTCTTTGGAGAGCGACGGGGTTGCAATAGTGAGGGCGTCCAGAACGGGGGCTGGTAATGTCAGTCCTGATCGCTTAAACGGGGTATCGGCAGGCGACTTAACCCCCCCGAAAGCCCGAATTGCCCTGCAATTGGCTCTGTATGCCGCTGCCCACCCCGCAGAAAGCGCTAAATCCTTGGGCTGGCAGGATTTTTTTGCTAGAATAGCGGTCTTGCTGGAGCATTAGCAAGACGGATTTAAACCCGTTTTTACAATTTGTTTTCACCCTTGCTGCACTGGTTTCCAAGTTCAACACCATCTGATTTGGATGACGCCCAGGCAGCTTTACCCTAAAGGAGTGTTTGATGCGTCATTATGAAATCGTCTTTATCGTCCATCCGGACCAAAGCGAGCAAGTGCCTGCGATGATTGATCGCTACAAGGCTGCTCTCGCTGCTAGCGGCGGCAAAATCCACCGTATTGAAGATTGGGGTCGTCGTCAGATGGCTTACATGATCGACAAATTAGCCAAAGCCCATTACGTTTGCATGAATATCGAGTGCGACCAGAAAACCCTGGAAGAGCTTGAGCATGCGTTCAAATTTAATGATGCTGTTTTGCGTCACTTGATCATCAAAATGAAGAAGGCTGAAACAGAGCCATCCATCATGATGAAGGAAGTGCAACGCGAAGAAGCGCGTAAGCAGGCTCAAACCGACGCACCTGTTGCGGCGGCCTAAGTCCATTTTTGAAGAAAGACTCGGAGGCTATACAGCGTAAGCGAGTGGCGGAACGGCGTTGAATCACTTCACCCTAACTGCTTCCTTGGTATCCAAAGACGCGATTCGATTTACCCCGGCCGGTTTGCCCGTCATTTATTGCCAACTCGAATATCGTGGCGAAGTGATCGAAGTGAATCAGCAGCGGAAAATACAGATGAATGTCGAAGCCATTGCAATCGGTCCTGTTCATCAGGCGCTTTTGCAAATGGATTTAGGAGCCCAGGCGGTATTTGAAGGATTCATGGCACCCAAAACCCTACGTAATCAGCGTCTCGTTTTTCACATAAATCACATTCAATTGAAAAATTAAAAGAGGAAATCATCATGGCGTTTGGAAAGAAACCCGATTTCAAAAAGAAGCCCGCACAGAACCCTTTGTTCAAGCGGAAGCGTTATTGCCGTTTTACTGTTGCTGGCGTAGAGCAGATTGATTACAAAGACGTCGACACGTTAAAGGATTTTATTGGCGAGAATGCCAAGATCACTCCGGCGCGTTTGACTGGCACCAAAGCGAAGTATCAGCGTCAGCTTGATACCGCGATTAAGCGTGCGCGTTATTTGGCTTTGCTGCCATTCTCTGATCAACACAAGAAATAATTGGGAGCCCTCAATGCAAATCATTCTTTTAGAAAAAGTTACGAACCTGGGCAACCTAGGCGATGTGGTCCGCGTCAAAGACGGTTATGCCCGCAACTTCCTGATCCCACAACGCAAAGCGCGTCGTGCAACCGAGGCGGCTATCGCTGACTTTGCAACCCGCCGTGCTGAGCTTGAGAAAATCGCTGCCGAGAAATTGGCAGCAGCTCAAGCAGTTGGTCAAAAGCTGGCTGGTCTCGTATTGGAAATTGGACAGAAGGCTGGCGTAGATGGCCGTTTGTTTGGATCTGTTACCAATCACGATATTGCCGATGCCATGAAAGCCAAAGGGTTTGTTGTTGAAAAATCCTCTGTACGCATGCCAACCGGTCCATTGAAAATGGTGGGTGATCACCCTGTCGCAGTAGCGGTGCACACCGACGTGGTTGTGGACATCAATATTCGTGTTGTTGGTGAGCAGGCTTAAGTTTTAATTAGGAAGCCTCATGGCTGAATCTCGCCCATATTCCGTTACGCTAAATCCTGGCATGGCGGGATCTGGGGATGCAGCCGTGCAGGCCCTTAAAGTGCCTCCGCATTCAGTGGAGGCAGAGCAATCGCTACTCGGCGGTTTGTTGCTCGACAATACCGCCTGGGATCGTTTGGGCGGCGTTCTCTCGGATAAAGATTTTTATCGTCCCGAGCACGCATTAATCTACAAAGTCATTCAGCGACTGGTGGGCGACAATCAGCCCGCAGATGTCATTACGGTGCATGAGGCCATTAAATCGGAGCAGGGTGGTGATTTAGTTGGTATCGATTACCTGAATTCCTTAGCGCAAAGTACGCCTAGTGCTGCGAACATCAAAGGGTACGCCGATATCGTGCGCGATCGCAGTATCTTGCGTCGATTGATTGAAGTTTCTGACAATATCGTGAATTCCGCCTTTGTTCCCGAAGGGCGCTCGGTGCGTACCTTGCTCGACGAAGCGGAGTCTCGCATTCTGCAAATCGGCGAAGAGGGTAACCGCAAAGCGGACTACCTTGAGATTGAGCCTTTGCTGCGTGAAGTAGTAGCCCGCATTGATGAGTTATACAACCGTCAGGGTGGTAGCGACATTACGGGCATTGCAACCGGATTTATCGATCTGGATAAACAAACCAGCGGCCTGCAAAAAGGCGACTTGGTGATTGTGGCTGGAAGACCCTCGATGGGTAAGGCGCAACCCTTAGATGCAAAAATTAAGACCTACGACGGTTGGAAATCGATGGGGGATCTTCGGTTTGGAGATCGCCTCGCGTCGATTGATGGAGCAAATTCATATGTCACGGGTATTTATCCCCAAGGCCAAAAGCAAATTTATCAAGTAACGTTTTCAGATGGCCGTCAAGCCGAATGCTGTGATGAGCATCTGTGGCGCGTGATGTATCGAGACTGGATAGAGCCACGCGTGATTAGCACTGCGCGTCTAATTGAAATGCTCGCTTGCGTGCGGTATCGCAATCGTTTGTGGATTGAGCCAGCTTCTGGTGACTTTGGGCATTCGGAAAAATTACCTATTCATCCTTGGGTGCTTGGCGCGCTCTTGGGCGACGGCACTTTGGCCTTCTCTCATGGTAGTGTGATGTTTTCAACGAAATCACCCGAGCTCGTTGAGCGCATGAATGCGCTTGCAGGCTATGAGATGGAATTAGTGCATGCTAGCGCTTACGATTGGCGCCTGGTTTCACAAAACCGAATGGTAGCCAATGGCCAGCGCTTTGCTGTGAAGACCAACTACTTTAGAGCCGCCCTCAGTGAGCTTGGTGTTCTGGGGTGCAGAAGTATTGATAAACACATTCCCGCCTTGTATCTTGAGTCCAATAAATCATCTCGCTTAGCCTTGTTCCAGGGCTTAATGGATACCGATGGTTGGATTGAGAAGTGGGGCTCTATTCGTTTTTGTACGGCAAGTCAGCAACTCGCTGAAGACGTCACTGCATTAGCGCGCTCTTTGGGTGGCTTTTGCTCAGTTGCACACAAGCAAAGCCATTACACCTATAAAGGTGAAAAAAAACAGGGGCGTTTATCCTACGTTTTAAATATGAGCTTTCCTGCTGGCTTTGAGGCATTTACATTGCCAGAGAAAAAAGAGCGTCTGAGAAGCCATTGGGAGCGTCAGCGTCGGCTGACATTCAAGTCAATTACGCCATCTCGAATCGCAGAGGCTCAATGTATATCGGTAAGCCATGCAGATCGAACCTATATTACCAACGATTATGTGGTGACTCACAACACGGCCTTCGCCTTAAACATCGCTGAAAACGTCGCTTTGGCAGAGGGATTACCTGTCGTTGTCTTTTCGATGGAGATGTCTGGCTCTCAATTGGCGGCCCGTTTACTTGGTTCAGTAGGGCGCATTGATCAGTCGCGCATGCGCACCGGCAAGCTAAATGACGACGAATGGCCAAGGGTCACCGATGCGATTTCGCGCCTCAGTAATACCCAAATTTTGATTGATGAAACGGGATCACTCTCGAGTTTAGAGCTGCGCGCACGAGCCAGGCGTATTGCCCGTAATTTTGGTGGAACCCTGGGTCTAGTGGTGATTGATTATCTTCAGCTCATGAGTGGTAGCGGCGGATCGAGTTCTGAAAATCGCGCTACGGAGATTTCTGAGATTTCACGTTCATTGAAGTCCCTCGCCAAAGAATTGCAATGCCCGGTCGTGGCTTTATCCCAGTTAAATCGTGGATTAGAGCAGCGTCCCAATAAGCGTCCGATCATGTCGGACTTACGCGAGTCGGGCGCGATTGAGCAAGATGCAGACTTGATTATGTTTATCTACCGCGATGAGGTTTATCACGCCGACACCACGACGGATAAAGGTATCGCAGAAATCATTATTGGTAAGCAGCGTAATGGACCGATTGGAACCATTCGTCTGAGTTGGCAAGGCCCTTATACCAAGTTTGATAACTTAGCGATGGGCTCGCCCGGATTTTCTGCGGGCGGATACGAGCCCTTCTAAAACGAATTCAGCTAAGCCCAAAGAACAATGCCTCGGAACTCAACGAGGCATTTTGCATTAAGGGATGGCTTACTCCGCGTTCAATCGTTTAGTTACAGCAGGGCGCCACGTGCCGCAATCGGCCAAATGGCTTCGACTGCATTGCCGCGAACGCAGATTATTTCATCGTATAAATTGACGGTGGGGTCGCAATGACCGGGTACTAGCATCACGTAGTCCCCTAGCTTTAATGTTGACTCCGCGGTAAGTGCGAGCACACCGTGTTCGTCGGAAGCCTTGAGGTAGCTTACCTCTTTGTTTTGCCACACCACTGGCATCCCAGAGTCCACGCTCGAGGCTTTTAAGCCGGCATCCACTACGGCGCGCCCTTGTGTTGGATGACTCAGTATTGCTGTCTTAACAAACAAGGCGTGTTCAAACGGTAAATCAAGCGCATCGCGTTGATTGGTGGCATAGTCGCGATCCATAAAAATATAGGAACCCGCTTGCACCTCATTAAAGACCTTTGAGTCGCGCTCCAGCATGACCGAGCCTGTGCCGGCACCCGTAATACGCTCAACCGGAATACCCGCGTTTTCAATAGCCGCTTTCGCTGCGGCGGCGTTTTTACAAACTGCCGCAATCGCCTCTTTTCGCTCTTGAGGTAGCCGATAATGCTGGGCGCTACCGTGGTAGCACTGCAGCCCCATAAAGCGCAAATAGGGAGCTTCATCAATTTGACGTGCCAGCGCAAGCGCTTGGTCTAGAGAGGTGGTTCCGCAGCGACCCATACCAACATCGATTTCAACATAGACATCAATGCTGATTTGACGTTTAGCGCTTGCGTTTGCAAAGGCCGACACTTGGTCTGCATGATCCACTAAAACGCCAATTCGGGCGCGCTCGCACAGATCCAGCGCATGCGCCACCTTTTTATCGCCAACCACCTGATTGGTGATGAGGATGTCCTTCACTCCAGCATCTACAAACACGGCCGCTTCACTCACCTTTTGGCAGCAGATGCCAACTGCACCGTTTTGAATTTGGCGTAAGGCGATATCAGGGCACTTATGGCTTTTGGCATGCGGTCGTAATCGTACGTCTGTACCATCCAGCGCATCTTGCAAGCGCTTCATATTGCGTTCAAAGGCATCCAAATCGAGAATCAGGGCTGGCGTATCGATTTGATCCAGGCGATCGCCGAGTCGGGCTGCTTTCCAGGGTGACATACTAGTTCCGTTTTAAATAAACACACATAAAACACATCAAGTGATGCTTCATGATAAAGGGATTCGTGGATTCCCCTCAAGAAAAATGCTACGCCATGAGCCTATTTAATCAGTGGATCCGAACGAGCTAGTCAGCGGACTTCATTCTAAAAAAGAGGAAGTAGCTTTAAAAAAATGCCCCGCAAAAAAGCGAGGCATTTTGTATTTAAGCGTGGTAATGGGTATTACGCGCCGCCTTCACATTTTTTAATCGATGCAGCTTTTGCTGCGCCATGAAGCGGCTTACCATCCTTACTAATCGCCTTTGCTTCGCAGCCCATGTCCTTAGCATTGCCCATGCATTTTTTTATGGATGCATCTTTGGCGGCGCCATAGAGCGGCTTGCCATCTTTGCTCACTGCTTTTGCTTCGCATGCCGCTTGATTGGCGAAGGCAAATGGAGTTGCGCCAACACTCAGAGCAATAGATAGGGCGATGAATAGTTTTTTCATGAAAAATCTCCTAAGGTTGAGTAGTTCCATTGTTTCGGATTGGCGTCTGGATTGATATTAGCTCTATAGCTAATGGCTTCATGAGCTGCGTTTCATTATCATCTCTTTGACTTCTATTTCATGCATATCAAAACGCGCACCACACATTACCGACTGATTGATATGGTTTTACTGTTACCAATTTAAGGAGCATTTCATGTCCACTATCGATTTCAGCAAAATACAAGAGCTGATCATCACTACCGCAACCGATGTAGGAATCAAAATTCTTGGCGCGATTGTTTTTTGGGTGATTGGCCGCTGGCTCATTAGCATTGCGCTGGGCATGATTCGCAACGCCCTTGAGCGTCAGAAGGTCGACCCTACTGTGTTGCGCTATGTCGGCTCGGTAGTGACTGTGACCCTAAATATCCTGTTGGTAATCGGCATCCTCGGTTACTTTGGTATTCAGACGACTACCTTTGCCGCCTTATTTGCAACGGCTGGTATTGCCATTGGTGCTGCTTGGGCCGGACTGCTTTCGAACTTCGCTGCCGGCGTTTTCTTGATTGTGCTGCGTCCATTTAAGGTGGGCGATTTTGTTACCGCTGGCGGTATCACTGGCACCGTCACTGAAATTGGTCTATTTTCGTCAACGATCAATACGCCAGATAATATTTCAACTATGGTTGGAAACAGCAAAATTTTAGGTGATACCGTACAGAACTTCAGTCATAGCCCATATCGCCGGGTAGATTTAAAGTGCCAACTGTCTGGCGCGGCTAATCACCAAGCGGCGATTGCGTTGCTCAAAGAAAAAATCAGCGCAATCCCGAATGTCGTGTCGAGCCCATCGGTTGAAATTGATATATTGGAGTTCAATTTAGTGGGACCTGTTTTAGCCGTTCGTCCTTACTGCAATAACGATCACTATTGGCAGGTGTATTTTGACACCAATAAAGTCATGCTCGAATCACTCTCCGCTGGCGGCTTCCCTGCGCCAATGTCGGCTCAGAACGTCATCATGACGCAAGCTTAAGTGATTTACTGAGGCGCTGCATTAACGATTCTGCGCGCCTCGGTGTACCGAGCAGCCCAATAGGGGCTGCTCATGCGGTCTAGGCGCACAGTACCCCCTTTGCTGGGCGCATGCACAAATCGCCCTTGCCCCACGTAAATACCGGCATGAGAGTAGCTCTCACCCGTGGTGTTAAAGAACACTAAATCACCTGGCGCGGGCGCTTGATTCTGAATGCTTTGTCCGGTGCGACTCATTTCACGGATGGTTCGCGGCAGTTTTATGCCAACAGAATTGTTATACACATAGGCAATTAAGCCGCTGCAGTCAAAGCCACCCTTGGGGGTGTTTCCGCCGTAGCGGTAGGGCACGCCAACCAATCCCACCGCCGCAATTGAAATTCCTTCAGTACCAACACTGGTATCTTCTTTGAACTGCGCACTACTTTTTGGCGGTGGCGGTTTGCGGCTAAAGCTGCTGCACCCTGCAAGCAATGTGCTGGAGCAAATGAGAATCCCATAAGCAGTCGCAGTGCGGCGTGATAGGTCGCACTGCTGTAATGGCTCCGGCGTCCTATTAAAGTGCTTCTGCAGCATGATCCGCTAGGCGTGAACGCTCGCCACGCGCCAAGGTAATGTGTCCGCCATGGCGCCAGCCTTTAAAGCGATCCACCACATAAGTGAGGCCCGATGAGCCTTCGGTGAGATACGGCGTATCGATCTGCGCGATATTGCCAAGGCAGACAATTTTCGTGCCAGGGCCGGCACGCGTTACGAGGGTTTTCATTTGCTTAGGCGTTAAGTTTTGCGCCTCATCAATGATGACAAACTTGCTCACAAAAGTACGGCCGCGCATGAAGTTCTTGCTCTTTACTTTAATGCGGGAACGAATTAATTCCTGAGTGGCGGCGCGCCCCCATTCGCCAGCGCCATCCTCATTGCGCTGGAGCACTTCTAAATTGTCATCAAATGCACCCATCCAAGGCTGCATCTTTTCTTCTTCCGTGCCGGGTAAAAAGCCAATGTCTTCGCCAACGGGAACGGTGGCGCGGGTAATGATGATCTCGTTATAGCGCTTACTGTCAAGTACTTGCTCTAAGCCTGCGGCTAGCGCGAGCAGGGTCTTGCCTGTGCCCGCCTGACCGAGCAAGGTGACAAAATCAACCTCGGGGTTCATGAGTAAATTCATGGCGAAGTTCTGTTCGCGATTACGCGCCGTCACGCTCCACACATTATTTTTCTGATGAGAAAAATCCCTGAGGGTTTGCAGGAGGGCGGATTTCCCGTTGACCTCTCGAACCTGAGCATAAAAAGGGGTGGAGCCATCCGGATTTTCTTGATAGACAAATTGATTCACGAGCATGCTGGGAACTAGGGGGCCCGATACCCTGTAAAACATCGTGCCGCTTTTGCTGTCCGCCCAGCTCTCCATGGATTTGCCGTGTTTTGGCCAAAAATCCGCAGGCAGACTCATAACGCCCGAGTACATTAAATCGCGGTCTTCTAACACCTGATCATTAAAATAATCTTCGGCCGGCAAACCTAAGGCACGCGCTTTAATGCGCATATTAATGTCTTTGGATACCAACACCACTTCTTGTTCGGGCCGCGTTTTTTGCAGTTCGCTCACAACCGCCAAGATGAGATTGTCTCCCTTGCCTTCAGGCAAGCCCTCTGGCAGAGTTGCCGTGGTGAAGCGGGTCTGAAAAAATAATTTTCCCGTAACGTCTTGATGCCCTAACTTATTTAATGGAATGCCGTCATCGAGTGTGCCACTGGTGCCTGCGATCAGTTGATCGAGTGAGCGGCTGACGGTTCTGGCATTGCGCGCCACTTCACTCATGCCTTTTTTATGGTTATCTAGCTCCTCAAGCGTGGTCATCGGCAAATACAAATCGTGCTCGGCAAAGCGGAAGAGGGATGTGGGGTCATGCATTAGCACATTGGTATCGAGCACAAAGAGCGATGGTGGCCCGGTACGAACCATGCGCTTCGCTTTGGTTTCGGTAAGGGGTTTTTTCTCACCCAGCTTCGCACGGTGATCGGCTTTGATACGCTCCAGCGCAACTTCCGCGGCGGATAGATCGGCGGGCGCTTCTACGGTCCACTCTGGGGTTTCTGGCGGGGCTGCCGCAATCGCATTGATGAGGCTATCTACTTCCACCACCTGGATGGGGGTGGGCCTTTTTTTAAGGTCGGGAGTGTCTTTTCGGCCCAGTTTCACTTGATCAGCAATTTGGGTTGGGATCGGTGGCAATGGCATTCAGACTCTCCTAAATAAAAAACCGCCAAAGACATCTAGGCGGTTTTGGTTGGTATTGCGGCGATGACAAAATTGGAGAGGGTCGTTTACCGAGCCTGCCGATAATTGGTCAGGCTGATGAGTGAAACGGATCGAGTGACTATCCCGTCGCCAACGCTGCATATGCCTTTACTTTAACCCAAATTCATTGCAAAGCAAGTGCCGTGTATTAAAAAAGCCCCAGATTGGGGCTTTCACTTACCGACACTAAGGTGGTCGCTTTTAAGGCGAATTTATGACAACGCTTGTGCGGCTTTTAGCACTTCGTCCACATGGCCCGCCACTTTAATGCCACGCCATTCTTTTGCCAGCTTGCCATCCGCGTCAAATAGGAAGGTACTGCGTTCCACGCCGCGAACCTGCTTGCCATACATATTTTTCATTTTCATCACGCCAAAGAGCTGACAAAGGGTTTCTTCTGTATCCGCGACGAGCTCAAAAGGCAGCTCTAATTTTTGACGGAAATTATCGTGTGACTTGAGTGAGTCGCGCGAAACGCCGACCACCAAGGCGTTGGCTTTGGTAAATGCATCAATTTTGTCTCGAAACTCACCAGACTCAGCAGTGCAGCCTGGGGTCATATCTTTGGGATAGAAATACAAGACGAGCTTTTTGCCCTTTGCCGCGGCTGGTGAAAACATCAGTTGAGATGTAGCAGGAACCTCGCAGGGAGGAATGGGCTGACCAATAGCAATAGACATAGTGTTTTCCTTATTTAAAAGCTTAAGCCGGCTGAATCATCAGCTCGCCGCTGCGATTGGGGATTTCACCCCAAGTCAGTGGCAATACCGCTATTTTATCGAGTTGCTTGGTGGCAAGCCATGATTGATGCAATTCACCCATGGTTACTAGCTCATGGCCTTGATCAAGCCAGCCTGCCAACAACAGTTCAAATGCAGGCAGGAGCTTTTGTCCCTCTAATTCAGCATGCAAGGTAAAGACCTGATCGTTGGGGTTGCTTTGTGTCACAGCGAGTATCTGTTTGGCTGCGTCAAACGCGTTCGCGCCATCAATACCAATCAATTCATCAAACGTTGCTAGCGTGGTCGGGTACTGCACATGCTTGCTTTTACCCTGACTAAAGGCAATGCGATAGGGCGCCAAATTCGGTAAAGCCCTGCCGTCGGATGAGTACGCAATTCCCCAGGTGTCTAATTGCTCTAAGGCGGCTTCGTTCATTTGCCAGCCTGCAGCACCGTAGGTGACTGGGGCATGACCAAAGACCTCAACAAAACGATCATGGCTTTTTTGCATTTGTGCCTTTGTCCATGCCGCATCGCGATGGCGCACGCCATCTTGCCAATCCACATGATCCCAAGTATGAATGCCGGTCTCGTGTCCTGCGCGATCGATTGCCCGCATTTCATTGGCGGCTTTACGTCCAATATCCGGTCCAGGCAAAAGCACGCCATACAGCAAGGTTTTGATGCCGTAATGCTCAACAACCGATGTGCGGCTCACTTTTTTTAAGAAGCCCGGTCGAAAGACGCGTTTTAATGCCCAGCCGGTATGGTCTGGTCCAAGGCTAAATAAGAAGGTGGCCTTGAGTCCAAAGCGCTCGAGCGTACGCGCCAAATTGGGGACGCCCTCACGGGTACCGCGCAGGGTGTCTACGTCAACCTTTAAAGCAATTTTTGCCATTACCCTGAATTACTCTTTATCCATGAGGTGACGTGCTTTATCCACATCTTGACGATAGGCTTCAAAGATATTCTTGAGCGCATCGGTCATCGACGTGGTGGGTTTCCAGCCCAGCTCTTGCATCGTGTTGTCGATTGCTGGAACCCGGTTTTGAACATCCTGATACCCCTCGCCGTAGTAGGCACCGGAAGTGGTTTCAACAATCTTCACTGCATTTGCAGTTTTTGCATACTCTGGAATGCTCCGTGCAATTTCTAGCATCTGATTGGCAAGGTCGCGAACCGAGTGGTTGTTAATGGGGTTGCCGATGTTATAAATCTTGCCATTAGCAATGTCATCTTGATTGGCGATGATGCGCATGAGTGCGTCAATGCCATCATCAATGTACGTGAAGGCGCGTTTCTGGGCGCCGCCATCCACCAGGTTAATGGGCTCGCCCCGGACGATATGGCCCAGGAATTGGGTGACTACGCGGGATGAACCTTCTTTTGGGGTGTAAATGCTATCGAGGCCAGGGCCAATCCAATTAAATGGACGGAATAAAGTGAAGCGCAAGCCTTCCATGCCATAGCCCCAAATCACGCGATCCATTAATTGCTTGGAACAGGCGTATATCCAGCGTGGTTTATTGATGGGGCCGTAGACTAAATTCGATTGAGCGGGGTCAAACTCCGCATCCGCGCACATGCCATAGACTTCGGATGTCGATGGAAAGACCAGGTGTTTTTTGTATTTGACGGCGGAGCGAACAATCGGCAGGTTCGCCTCAAAATCGAGTTCAAACACCCGCAGCGGTTGCTGAACGTAGGTGGCTGGGGTTGCAATCGCCACCAAAGGCAAGATCACATCGCATTTACGAATATGGTACTCAACCCACTCCCGATTAATGGTGATATCACCCTCGAAGAAATGCATGCGCGGATGAGACACCAAATCGCCTAGGCGATCGTTTTGCATATCCATGCCGTAGACATCCCAATCGGTTGTCTCCAAAATGCGTTTTGAGAGGTGGTGGCCGATAAAACCATTCACACCCAAAATGAGGACTTTTTTCATAAAGCGACCTATTTACCTAAGTTTTAAATGCATTCAATGCGCATCAATTACTGCGCGCTGGGATTTGCCCGATGCCATGCCAGTATTTCGATGGCCTGGCGATCTCCACAAACACCAAATACTCGATTATCAACTACCTGGATTCCGGGTAGGCTAAGATCGACCGAGGAGGGCAATACCGGGTTTAGACTGGATTTGGCAATAATCATAATATCGCCCTGCCAGTCAGTAAAAGCGCCAGGATAGGGCGGCGCTACAGCGCGGATCAGGTCATGTACTTGTTTGGCGTTTTGATGCCAATGAATACGACCATCTTCCGGTTTTCGACCGCCAAAATAGCTACCATTGGCTAGGATATTGGGTCTACGGGGCACGTTACCCTGAATCAGTTCTGGCAGGACAGTTTGCATTACCTGGAGCGCGGCTTGGCTTACCTTAGCAAATACCTCAGTTGCAGTCTCGTTTTCACCGATGCTGACTTTGGATTGACCCACAATATCCCCCGCATCGGGCTTCGCTTCCATGATGTGCAAGCTTGCGCCCGTCTCGGTCTCGCCGTGCAAGATAGCCCAGTTCACGGGCGCGCGACCACGATACTTGGGTAACAGAGAGCCATGCATATTGAGCGCTGCGATGCGCGCGGTCTGTAATAGCTCGGCTGGAATGAGGTGGCGGTAATAAAACGAAAAGAGGTAATCGGGCGCTAGTGCTTTGAGTTTGGGTAGCAAGCCCATCAGCTCGGTTGCATTAGGCTGAACAAAGGGAATGTGGCGTTCGGTACACAAGGCGGACACACTACCAAACCAGATATTTTCCTTTGGATCATCTTGGTGAGTTACCACGAGCTGTACTGCAATACCGGCATCAAGCAGGGCCTTGAGGCAGTGAACGCCAACATCGTGGTAAGCAAAGACAACCGCTCGCATGGGTAGCGCTAACTGGTTTTGCAATTACTGCCGCTCTAAAACGGTTTGGACCACGTAGCGAGGGCGCTCACGGACTTGCTGATAAATCCGGCCAATGTACTCGCCGAGTAAGCCCAGGCCAAATAGCATGACCCCAATTAAAAAGAAGGTGAGCGCGAATAGGGTGAATACCCCCTCTACCTCTGAGCCCAAGACAAAGCGTCGCACGAGCAGAATAGCAAAAAGGGTGCCCGATCCAAGTGCGAGCAGCATGCCTAGGATTGAGAAGATCTGCAATGGCATGACCGAAAAGCCCGTGACTAAATCAAAGTTCAGACGAATCAATTGATACAGAGTGTATTTGGATTCACCGGCAAAACGCTCTTCATGCTTGACGGTGATTTCCGTTGGGTTCGCGGCAAAGGTATAGGCGAGGGCTGGAATAAACGTATTGCTCTCATTGCACTGCCGAACCAAATTAACAATGCGGCGGTGATATCCGCGCAGCATGCAGCCTTGGTCGGTCATCGTAATGCGGGTAATGCGTTGCCGTAAGTGGTTCATGGCGCGCGAGGCAATTTTACGAAACCAACTGTCTTGGCGGTTGGACCGAATGGTGCCAACGTAGTCGTGACCATCAACGAGCTGCTTGGCTAGCAGCGTAATTTCTTCAGGGGGGTTTTGAAGATCTGCATCCAGGGTAATGATGTATTCCCCGCGGGCATATTCAAAGCCGGCCATGATGGCCATGTGCTGCCCGAAATTATTTTGGAACAAGACAACCCGCGTTACATCGGGACGCAACTCGTATTGAGCGGCTAGGATCCCGGCGGAACGATCTTTACTGCCATCATTGACAAAGATGATTTCATAAGAAAGACCGAGTTCGACCCGCAATCGATCCATTGCAGGGAAGAGGCGATCAAACAGTGCTTGTAAACCGTCTTCCTCGTTGTAGACGGGAATCACAATGCTGAGCTGGGGTGATTTTTGCGGCGTAGTAGCTGACATAGCCCAATTTTGCCTGATCTCGACTGGGAGGTCGAAATTACCTAAAAGACTCTCACGATGCGCCCTAAGGCGAATTCTTCAGATGCTTTTTGAGGGCGCTGAGCAGGGCCTCAACAATACGCTCGACATCGCCCGTGCTCATCCCCGGAAAGAGTGGTAGCGTGAGAATGGCTTGCCCGATTTGGGCAGCAATCGGAGTGTCTTCAACCCGATAACCGCGTGCTTGATAGAGGCTAAAGCCGGTAATGGCTGGATAGTGAACACCTGTGCCAATACCCAATTCCTTCAGTTTAGTCATGATCTGCGCCCGATTGACGTTTAGGCGATCGAGCGGCAAAACCACCTGGAACATGTGCCAGTTTGAAGTGCGGTCGGAATAGCTTGCTACAGGCAACCCTAAAAGCAACTCGCTTAGCTGATGTTGCGCTGCCTTGGCGCGAAAGACTTCGAAATAATGCCCTGCGAGGGCAGTGCGTTTTTCCTGAAAATCGGCAATGTGCTTGAGTTGATGCAGGCCAATGACGGCATTCACGTCCGTGAGATTATCTTTGCCGCCCAGCACATCGACATCCATGCCGTCCATGCCATCGCGAGTGACGCCTTGCAGGCGCAGTTTTTCTGCGAGACGGGCTTCGTCAGCAGTATTCAGTACGAGGCAACCGCCCTCAACCGTAGATAGATTTTTATTCGCCTGAAAGCTAAAGCTAACGAGATCGCCAATGCTGCCAATCCGCTTTCCCTGCCACTGCGAACCAAAGGCTTGGGCTGCATCCTCAATCACCCGAAGCTGGTGCGCCTTGGCAATCGCATAGAGCTGATCCATATCGACCGGCAGACCAGCAAGATAGACCGGCATGATGGCGCGGGTTTTGGGGGTGATGGCGGCAGCTATTTTATTGAGGTCAAGGTTGCGGGTTACGGGATCAATATCGATAAAGACGGGCGTTGCGCCAACCGACAAAATGACGTTGGAGGTTGCAACCCATGAGATGGGGGTGGTAATGACCTCATCGCCTGGTCCAATGCCCGCCACTTGAAGGGCAATCTTCATGGTGGCGGTTCCATTGGCGAAACAGCGCACTGGGCGATTGCCAAAGTAGGCACTTAAAGCGGCCTCAAACTCAGCCAACTTGGGTCCAGAAGTAACCCAGCCAGAACGCAACACATCCCCAACGGCCGCAATGGTCGCCTCGTCAAAACTGGGGCGGGTAAACGGAATAAAGGGAAGTACTGTGGGGTTTGCCATGGAGCGTGCCAAGTGAGTGTGATGGGATTTATCGTGTGGTGGCAGGTGCGAGATTCTCTGTGGGGTGCTTAACAATAATGCGCCGCGTGTCACGGTCAACGATTTCCATCGGCAAGCCCATCCGCTCGAGTTCAGCGTATTGCTCTGGCACCATGAATGCATAAGCATTGGTTTGGGATTTCCAGCGCTCAATAAAATCATTTAAAGTGGGCGCCCAGCGCTCCGGCTCTTGCTTGACCCCAAAAGCCAGTTCATCAGGAAACTCGACCATGATCATCGTGCGTCCCAAATAAAACGGGACCGTATGGTCCAAAATGCGTACCGAGTAAATGGGCGCGTCTGCTGGAATTTGATTGCGTACGCGCTCCGCTAAATCAACCCCTGAAACGGCGCGACCCAAAGTCTCGTGACCGGTGCCTGCGACGATGCTGGTGAGAAAAAAACCAATCGCGAGACTGGCGATGCTGGCAACCCCATTACGACGCGCTTGCCATGCCGCTAATGCACTAAATGAAATCAGAATGATGAGGGCTACCGCGATCCATTGGGTGTACTCAGCATAAGCGGTGATCTCGTCTGGGCGCGCTTGAACCCCAACAAAAGACAAGAAAAAGAATCCAACAAAACCGAGAATCGCAAAGCAGGCAGTCTGCACGATCCAAGGAATGGAAAGCGTGTTGGTTTGACCTAATTGGCGATCCAGATACCTGCCAACGAGCATCGCTAGTGCGGGAAAGATGGGAATGATGTAGCCCGGCAATTTAGATCGGGAGACACTAAAAAAAGCAAAAATAATGAGGAACCAACATGCCAGCATCCAGGCCGCAGCGAAATTACCTTGACGTGATTTCCAGGCGAGAAGCAGTGAGCCGGGCAACTGAAATAAAAATGGTAAAAAACCGATGGCCAGCAGGGGAAGAAAGAAATAAATCGGACCAGAGCGGCGGTGCACGTCTTGCGTAAAACGTTCAAAGTGCTCATGAATAAAAAAGAACTCCACAAACTCCGGATTGCGGATGGATATCAAAATAAACCAGGGCGCGGTAATGGCAAAAAATAAGAGGAGGCCGCGCACAATATACAGTCGCTTCCAGATGCGCCAATCCCAGGCGGTCACGGAGTACGCAATTAAAACGAGGGTCGGTAAGGCGGCTCCAATCAGGCCTTTGGATAGGGTAGCTAGCGCCATAAAAGCCCAGCACAGCATCATCCAGCCGCCCCCTCCTTTTTTATCCCTGCCGGTTTGCGCCAGCAGGAGTGAACATAAAGCAGCCGTTAAAAAAGCCGATAAGGCCATGTCGAGGGAGTTCACGTGACCACTGATCACCCACATAGGGCTTGCCGCCAATACCACTGCGGCAATCCATCCCGCGCGCGGGCTATCTAAGCGAGCGCTGGTATAGCCTACGAATAAAATCGTTAGAAATCCAGTCAGCGCGGTCCAGAGGCGCGCCTGCCACTCACCAACCCCAAACCAATCAAAGGCCGTTGCGGTGGCCCACAGCTGCAAAGGGGGTTTATAAAAATATTTGTAATCGTGATAGCGTGGGCTGACCCAATCGCCGCTGACTACCATTTCTCGGGCAATTTCAGCGTAACGTCCTTCGTCGGAAGGAATGAGGTGACGATAATCGAGGGTCCCAAACCAAAGCACCGCATAGAAAATGCCGAGCAGCAGAATCCCAGCCGGCGTTAGAAGGCGTGAGGATTTATGAATCGGTCCGAACATGCTCATTGAGGATCCAGTAATAAGGCTGCCATAACCTGACGACCTTCGCCAACCAGAATATTGTAGGTACGGCAGGCCGCTTGAGAATCCATAACCTCAAAGCCAATTTTGGCCTTAATCAGGGCTTTTAGAAGCTCTGGGCGGGGAAAGCGCTGCTTTGCACCGCTGCCAAAAATAAGCAATTCTGGGTTTTGACTGGCAATTTGAGCGAAGTGGCTCTCGTCCAATCCCTCAAAAGAGGTCGCCGACCACCGTACGATGTCGCCGCTAGGCCCAACGAGGACGGGATGGGAATAAGGGACTTTATTGATTTCTATAAAGCCGGCACCATAGCCCGTAATGGTATTGAGGCCGGATGGGGAATCAGAATGTAGTTTCACGTGCGCGCTCTGTCATAATTGAGGGAATTATAACTAGTCGCTTTTTTCCTAGTTTTCAAGCACTTAACCCTTTTATATTTAACTGCATTATCAATCGCTACCGTGAAACCGATCCTCAAGTCTGAAAAGCTAAATCACGTCTGTTATGACATTCGTGGACCCGTCCTTGAGCTTGCTCAGCGCATGGAAGAAGAGGGTCACAAAATCATCAAACTCAATATCGGCAATGTCGGTGTTTTTGGATTCGATCCGCCCGAAGAGATTCAGCTCGATATGATCCGCAATTTAAGCAACGCCTCTGCCTATTCTGACTCAAAAGGGATTTTTGCGGCCCGCAAAGCGATCATGCAGTATTGCCAAGAAAAAGGCATTCAGGGAGTTACCCTAGACGATATTTATACGGGTAACGGCGTCTCTGAGTTAATCGTGTTGGCTATGAACGCGCTCTTGAATAACGGCGACGAAGTATTGGTTCCTGCTCCAGATTACCCCCTATGGACCGCTGCGGTCAGCTTGTCTGGCGGCACACCTATTCATTATATGTGCGATGAGTCCCAGGAATGGGCGCCCGATCTGAGTGACCTACGCTCAAAAATTACGCCTCGCACCAAAGCGATCGTAATGATCAACCCCAATAATCCGACTGGCGCAATTTATTCCAAAGAGGTGCTGCTCGAACTCACCCAAATTGCCCGTGAACATGGACTCATTTTGTTCGCCGATGAGATTTACGACAAGATGCTTTATGACGAAGCAAAGCACGTATCGCTTGCGTCCCTATCGACTGACGTAGTGGTCATTACCTTCAACGGTCTGTCTAAAAATTACCGCTCTTGTGGATACCGCTCGGGCTGGATGGTGGTTTCGGGTGATAAATCGCGTATTAAGGACTACATCGAGGGCCTGAATATGCTCTCGTCCATGCGTCTGTGCGCCAATGTGCCTGGGCAGTATGCGATTCAGACCGCTTTGGGTGGATATCAAAGCATTAATGACTTGGTTGCCAAAGATGGGCGTTTAGCGCGTCAGCGCGATCTCGCATGGGAATTAATTACTGCAATTCCGGGGGTGACCTGCGTGAAGCCGAAGTCGGCTCTTTATTTATTCCCAAAGCTCGATCCGGAAATGTATCCAATCGAGGATGATCAGCAGTTCATTGCCGACTTGCTGCGCGAAGAAAAAGTATTAATGGTTCAAGGGTCTGGATTTAATTGGGTTAAGCCGGATCATTTTCGGGTTGTTTTCTTGCCCCATGAGGATGTGCTGAAAGAGGCGATTGGCCGCTTTGCGCGTTTTCTGGAGCGTTATCGTCAAAAGCATGGCACTACTAAAGCCGTTGCATCACTCGCTACAAAGGCATCATGAAGCCGATTCAAGTTGGTCTATTAGGTATTGGAACTGTTGGTGGGGGCGTATTTACGGTCCTCGAGCGCAATCAAGATGAGATTTTGCGTCGCGCTGGTCGCGGTATACGCATTCACACGGTAGCCGATCTGAATGTCGAGCGCGCTAAAGAGGTGGTGCAGGGCCATGCGCAGGTGGTGAGCAATGCCAGGGCTGTGATTGCGAACCCCGAGATTGATATCGTGGTTGAGCTGATTGGTGGTTACGGTATCGCAAAAGACTTGGTGCTTGAAGCGATTGCCGCAGGCAAGCATGTGGTTACAGCCAATAAAGCATTAATCGCGGTGTATGGAAATGAAATTTTTAAGGCGGCGCACGCTAAGGGTGTGATGGTGGCATTCGAAGCTGCTGTTGCTGGCGGCATTCCGATTATTAAAGCCTTACGCGAGGGCTTGACCGCTAACCGCATCGAGTGGATTGCTGGAATCATCAATGGCACAACGAATTTCATTTTGTCCGAGATGCGCGACAAAGGCTTGGATTTTGCGACCGTTCTTAAAGAGGCGCAGCGCTTAGGATACGCGGAAGCGGATCCTACTTTTGATATTGAAGGCATCGATGCGGCTCACAAAGTGACGATCATGAGCGCCATTGCATTTGGTATACCGATGCAATTTGAAAAAGCCCACGTCGAAGGCATTACCAAATTAGCAGCAACCGACATTAAATACGCCGAACAGTTAGGCTACCGAATTAAGTTGTTAGGCATTACGAAAAAAACCCAAGCGGGCGTGGAGCTGCGCGTTCATCCCACATTGATACCAGCAAAACGTTTAATCGCCAATGTCGAGGGCGCCATGAATGCCGTTCAGGTATTCGGTGATGCCGTAGGTACAACACTCTATTACGGCAAGGGCGCTGGCTCCGAGCCAACCGCTTCAGCAGTGATTGCAGACTTGGTCGATGTCACCCGTTTGATGACAGCCGATCCAGAGAATCGCGTTCCGCATTTGGCATTTCAGCCTAATGCGGTGCACGATACGATTGTTTTACCGATTGGTGAAATCACTACCAGTTACTACCTACGTTTACGGGTTGCGGATCAGGCGGGTGTGTTGGCGGAAATCACCAAGATCTTGGCATCACATGGCGTTTCAATCGATGCCCTCTTGCAAAAAGAAGCCGATGAGGGCGAGAGTCAGACTGATCTGGTGATGCTGACCCATGAAACCAAAGAAAAACATATGCTTGCGGCGATAGCGGAGATTCAGGATCTCAAAACGGTTGTTGGCGAGCTTGTCAAAATACGTCTCGAGAATTTATCCTAAATTACTATGCATTATCAGTCGACCCGGGGCGCTAGTCCCAATCAATCTTTTTTAGAAATCCTCTTGGGCGGGTTAGCGCCAGATGGCGGGTTATACCTTCCATTGGAGTATCCCCAGATTACGCCAGCACAGTTGGATTCTTGGCGCGGCCTATCGTATGCTGATTTGGCGTATGAAGTCCTTAGTTTGTATTGCACTGACATACCCGAAGCCGATTTGCGCGCCTTGCTGCGCAAAACCTATACCGCCGAGGTGTATTGCAATGGTCGCCCAGAAGATGATGCAAACGACATTACGCCCTTGCATTGGCTTGGCGAGGAACAAGGCACTCGCATTGG
>JAUYRJ010000073.1 GCA_030696845.1 Polynucleobacter sp. | reverse complement strand
TTGGGGCCTAAGAGCACGAAGTCGTTGTACATTACTTCTTGGCGTTTATCGGCAAAGCCATCGGCTACAAACTTGTCTTCAGCAACTTTATCGTGCACAAAGACCACATCCGCATCGCCACGCCGACCAATATCCAGGGCCTGACCGGTACCGACCGCAACCACTTTGACTTGAATGCCGGTCTTATTTAAAAACACGGGAAGAATATGGCCAAATAATCCGGATTGTTCCGTCGAGGTGGTAGAAGAGAGCACAATGCTTTTGGGGGGTTGGGCCATGGCAGGCGCTGCCGCCATAAAAAGACTCAACACCAGCACAGCGCTAGAGCTTAGTTTTGCAATTAAGGTGTGGTGCATTACGTCAATATTCTGGGTATATAAGCTAGCATCATTGACGCTTTTATTTTATTAATCAGTATGCAAATAAATACATATACTGATGGTTGATAAAGATAATAATCGCTCCCACTCTTTTTGCCCAATAGCGAGAGTTTGGCAGGCGTTCAATCCCATTTAAAACAGAGTGAGTTAGCCATTTACCCTTTAATGGATCGTACGCAGGGTCTGATTATTCAAAAAGGCAATCCCTTGCGGATCAAAACCATACATGACTTGGCGCGTCCCGAGGTGCGCTTTATTAATCGACAGAAGGGGGCTGGCACTCGTCTATTGCTCGATACCCTGATGCAAAAAGAAGGAATGGCAAGGGAGAGTATTCGGGGGTATCGCCATGAAGAATGTACCCATACCGCCATGGCAACAGCCATCTTGGCCGATGCAGCTGATGTGGGCTTGGGTTTGCGGTATGTTGCGGCACAATTTCATTTGAACTTTATTCCTATCGAGGAGGAGATATTTTATTTGGCAATGAAGCGCAAACTGCATGCAAATAAACAAATCCAAGGGGTAATGCGGGAAATTAAGGGCTTTGCAGCAGAGCAAGTAGGTTACAAGCCCAAAATGGTTCGAAAGAACCAATAGAATAAAATTATCATGTAAGCCAATCCCCCAGCGAAAGGAAGGCACTCTTGAATACACCAACGAAGCCAGATGTTCTAAAAGTTTTAGCCTTTGATGTATTTGGTACCGTGGTTGACTGGCATGGATCGATTGTGCGCGAAGTGGGTGCTCTAGGTCTCGGAGTGGATGCAGTGGATTTTGCAACTGCTTGGCGCAACGGGTATCGTCCAGCGATGGCCCGTGTGCGTTCGGGCGAACTGCCTTGGACCCGAATTGATGAATTGCATCGCATGATTTTGGATCAAGTCTTGATTGATTTTGGCATTCATTCTTTAAATGAGGCGCAAAAACATGAGCTCAATTTAGTATGGCATCGCCTATCACCTTGGCCGGATGCTGTTTCGGGACTCCTACGACTGAAGCGCAAATTTACAATCGTCACTTTGTCTAATGGTAATTTAGGCTTATTAGCGGATATGGCCAAAAATGCCGGTTTACCGTGGGACCTGATTTTATCGGCCGAGGTATTTCGGCATTACAAACCTGATCCAGAAACGTATTTAGGCGTCGGTCAAACTTTTGATTTGCCTCCCGAGCAAACCATGTTGGTTGCGGCTCATAAAGATGATTTAGAGGCTGCGCACCGACTGGGTTTGCAAACGGCGTTTATCGAAAGGCCGACTGAATTTGGTCCAAAGCATCAACGCACTGATTTAAATCATGAAACCTGGACAAACTACCATGCCGCCGACTTTAATCAGCTGGCTAACCAACTAGGGGCATGAGACCAGCTACGCTAGTTGTGCTTCACTACAATACGCATGATGAATCTGACTGACATTATTGGAACTGCTGCGGCCGTCTTAACCACCCTAGCGTTTTTGCCGCAAGCATGGCGCTCATGGCGTACCCGTGATTTAGCGGGGATCTCATTGGGGATGTATGGCCTGTTTACTTTGGGCGTTTTCCTATGGTTGCTTTACGGTCTCTTGCTTGGGCAGTGGCCAATTATTGTGGCAAATGCGATTACCTTGATCCTGTCTTGCAGTATTCTCTTTTTAAAAATCCGTCACGCGTGATTTCTGATTACGCAATTAAATGCAGTAGATGAAAGGCCTTACATGAGCACCCAGTACGTTATTGAACCTGTCGCATTACCTTCTTTACCCGTTGCCGGCGATACCCGTCGCTTTGCAGTAAATCGCATTTACTGCGTCGGTCGCAACTATGCCGATCATGCGCGTGAAATGGGGCATGATCCTGACCGCGAACCCCCTTTCTTTTTTATGAAGCCTGCGAGCGCAATAGTGACAGATGGTGCTGATATGCAATACCCTTCCTTATCGAAAGATGTCCATCACGAAATTGAAATGGTGGTTGCTATTGGTAAGGGCGGTGCCAACATTCCAGCAGAAAAAGCCCTAGAGCATGTATATGGTTATGGTGTCGGCCTTGATATGACGCGCCGTGATTTGCAAGGCGAAGCAAAAAAGATGGGGCGCCCTTGGGATACCGGTAAAGCATTTGATCAATCCGCTCCGTGCTCTGCTTTAATGCCGGCAAGTGTCTGCGGTCATCCAGCAAATGGTCTTGTGCGACTGACAGTTAATGGCGCAGTCCGCCAAGAGGGCGATCTGAATCAGCTTATTTGGAATGTGCCTGATACGATTGCGTATCTCTCCACTTTGTTTACGCTGCAGCCCGGCGATTTAATTTTTTCTGGAACGCCTGCTGGTGTTGGTCCGATCCAAAAGGGCGATGTGCTGGAAGGCGAAGTAGCGGGTCTGCCTTTACTGAAAACGCGAATTATCTAAAGTAAACCGTCTTTGGCGGCATACTGCTTGAGTGTATCCAAATCAATTTGCTCTAGGGCTTTGATATTGGTGCTCTCAAGTTGGATACTCGGCGCGCAATTGGCTGCTAAGGCTTCTTTCCAGCGGTTGAGGCATAGGCACCACTGATCGCCTGGCACTAGCCCAGGAAAACGCCATTCAGGCCTTGGAGTAATGAGGTCGTTGCCTCGCTCTAAACTAAAAATCAAAAATTCCTTGGTCATGATGGCGCAAACCAAATGGCTGCCTAAGTCTTGTTCATCTGTTTTGCAGCACCCATCTCGAAAAAAACCAGTGAGGGGATCAAACGAGCAGGGCACAATGGGCTCCCCCAGGACATTGAGGGCAATGTCGTGATTGGGGTCGTATCGGTATTGATCTGCATTCATTATGCTGAAATTTCGCTTTGACTAAGATAGCAACCCATTCTATACGCTATTTCCCTGCTCGGTTCTATCCTATTTACTCTATAGCCATGCGCTAGAATAAGCGCCATGTATATGTTTTTACCCTTCCTGACGGCCTTATTGGCAACGCTATGCGTTTGGTATGAAAGGCGCCTCTTAGCCCTTAGTTTTACCGGCTTGACCATTATCATTTTGCTGGTTTGGTTTCGCTTTCATGCGACCACGCACTTGAACATTAGCCTCTGATGCGCGCAAACTCGTTCTCCCTCGCAGGTCTTGGCAATCTATTGGCCTTGTTCGCGGTAAATGCTTCCCTCAGTTACGCCTTTTTTGATCAGTTGTATTTTGGTGAGCTGCCTTGCCCGCTCTGTTTAATGCAGCGGATTGCCTACGTCTTGATTGGTATTGCATTGATTCTCAACATCCGCGGTGGTGCGCACAATGCCCATTACGGCTGGGGCATTTTGGGTGGCGTGATTGGTCTAGCGGTATCGTTACGCCAAATCTTGATTCATATTCTGCCGGGCGATCCGGGCTTTGGTAATACTTTTCTAGAATTGCATTTTTATACTTGGGCTTTCGTTGGCTTTATTGCATTGATCGCTGGTCAGGCGATTTTGCTGATGTTGCCTAATCGCGAGGTGCGTAACCATTCGTGGTTTGCTAAGGCTCTAGTCATTTGGTTCATTTTCTTGGTACTGGCGAACCTCATCTCGACCTTGCTTGAGTGCGGCATTGGTCCTTGTGCCGACGATCCAATGCGTTACGAGGGCTGGATGTGGCTTCGTCAGCGCATTGGTTTTTAGCATACACTCAACTCTGCCCCATTTATTTATGCCATTGATCACTGCTGCGCATGGCAGACTTGCCAACCTATATCGCTTCTTGGCAAGTATTGCTCTGATTGGATTATCTTCGGCGGCACTCGCGCAAGCGCCACTAAGTAAGCTGCCGTCGTGGCCTAAAAATCCCATTCGGATCGTGGTCACATTTCCGCCCGGCGGGGCCCCAGATATTTTGGCGCGCGTGCTAGCAGAAAGTTGGCAGCAAACCCTCAGTGTTCCAGTAGTGATTGAAAATCGTCCTGGCGTAGGCGGTAATATTGGCGCTGATTATGTGGCCAAGAGTCCAGCTGATGGCTATACCTTGTTAATTGGTACGGTCGGCATTCATACGATCAATGGCGCACTCTATGGGAAGATGCCTTTTGATCCCATTTTGGATTTCACGCCGATCAGTTTTTTGGCGAGCACCCCGAATGTCTTGGTCGTCAATAAACAGCTTGGCGTTCAAACGCTGCGTGAACTGATTGCGCTGGCGAAGGCCAAACCGAACCAGCTCACCTTTGGCTCATCGGGTGTGGGCACCTCGCTTCACATGTCCGGCGAACTCTTTAATGAAATGACGGGTGTGCAGATCAGGCATATTCCGTATAAAGGGCGCGCGCAATCCTTACCCGATTTATTGGGTGGTCGCATTTCCATGCTATTTGATAATTTATCGTCTGCCTTGCCTTTGGTGCGCCAGCACGACATTATTGCCTTGGGCGTCACTACGCTTAAGCGCTCGCCAGCTGCACCTGATATTCCAACTCTGGCTGAGCAGGGCTTGCCCGGTTTTGAGGCAGTGTCATGGTTTTCATTAATGGCCCCAGCAGGATTGCCAAAGGATGTGCTTCGGCAACTCAATCAAATGACGATCGAAACCCTTTCAAAGCCCGAAGTGAAGCAAAAATTACTGGCTAGTGGCTTAGAGCCAAATCCAGGAAGTCCAGAGGAGTTAAGTAAGTTGATTCTCGATGAGGCCAGCAAGTGGTCGCGGGTTATTCAAAAGGCGGGTATCAAAATTGACTAAATTATCCCCACCTTCATTTCATGTGGATTTTTTGTCATCCTGCTTTGAGCTGATGCGTTAATTTTGTATAAATGCTACATTGAGTTGTGGAGCGCTATTGTTGCTCTTCTCATTAGGGGTACATGATGAAAAAATCCATTCCTATCCAATATTGCCGCCGCGCGACCTTGCTCGCCCCCATGCTGTTATTGGCCATGAGCATATCCCTCGCTCTGTTTCTGACGCTTGTCCCAAAATCTGCACAAGCGGGCAATTGGAGTGTGGCCGTTGGCGTTGCAGGTGGTAACTATCGTCCGATTGCCTACGGACCTGCTTTTGGACCCGTCTATGGGCCGGCATATGGCGGATGGGGTAATGCCTGGAATGTTGGTTGGGGCACCGGCTGGGGCAATGGTTGGGGATATGCAGCGTATCCCTTTTATCCTCCTTATCCCCTGGGTTATGCATACGGCCCGCCTGCAGCGGTTTATGCCCAAACTGTGCTGAGTGAGCCGATAGTGCTTGCCGCTCAGCCACAAGCTCCCGTCTGGTATTTTTGTGCTTCGACGCGGCAGTATTTTCCGTATGTCGATGGATGCGCCGAAGGCTGGCAAGTCAAGCAAGCAACTCCACCAGCGGCGCAGATTCAAGGTCAACAAAAGCCCTCAGGCGCAATGCGTTCCAACTAAAACCGTGCTGTTTTTTATTTTTTCGCCCCAGAAAGACCCATTATGAAACTAAACCGATTTGTTTTGCCTTTGCTCGTGGTGATGAGCTTTACCGCTTGCGTATCCGCGCCAACGGGACCTACGATCGCCGTAATGCCGCGCGAAGGTAAGCCATTTGATGTATTTCAAAAGGAAGATCAAGAGTGCCGCGTTTTTGCTGCGGACGCGGTTAAAAATACATCGAATGCGGCGCTTAAGCAGGGCGCAACCAGTGCGCTCATTGGCGCCGCGCTTGGCGCAGCAGCGGGCGCGGTGATTCAGGGGGGTAGCGGCCAGAATATCGGTACTGGTGCGGGCATTGGTTTACTGGGTGGATCAGCCATGGGTGCGGTGGGGGCTTCAAACAAGGAAGATCAGGCCCAAACGCAATACAACATTGCATATCAGCAGTGCATGTACGCCAAAGGCAATCAGGTTCCTAGCTTTAGACCCCTGCGCTAAATAGACAAGGGGGGGTGTATGCGTAAAGCAGCGCCCAATTGCGCCTAGGGTAGCGCATATCCAAAGGACGCGAGGATTGCTCTAGCCTTTGGCGTTTGCATGAACTGATAGAGCTTAATTGCATTTTGCGGTGGATTTTTAATTAGCACCATGCGTTGCTTTATCGGCGTATACAAACGTTCATTCACCATCAGGTAATGGGTTTCTTTGGCAATGGCAGGAGTCTGGGCCAAGGAAAGTGCGGTAAAGCCAATGTCGGCGGCGCCACTAGCAATGTAGCTTGTGGCTACGCTAATATTATCCGCATATACCAACTTATTTTTTGCCAAATCCCATAATCCTCCTGCCTTCATGTACTCCACGGCGGCACTTCCATAGGGCGCCAACTCCGGTTTAGCGATCGCAATCTTATTTGCCTTGGAAAAAATGGTAGTTAAATCCGTTTTGGTATCGAGCAATGCGATGCCCTTGGATTTTTTGGTCAGCAGAACAAGCTTCCCAATCGCATAGACCTTACCTTCATCTACGGCTATCCTTTTTTTATACAGCTCCAGTGGATAATATTCATCGGCAGAGATGAATAAATGAAACGGCGCGCCATTTATGATTTGCGCCGCGAAGTTTCCGGATGAGCCATAGATCGCTCGAATATCGGACTGGTCAGTGGTTCTGAAGGCCTCGTTAATCGCGATAAACGCATCCTTCATATTGGCAGCCACCGCAACCGTAGTCACTTGGCCGTACGAGTGTAGGGAAAAGAGGAAGAGCGGAATAATCAACAATAAGCGAATGGGTCTCATAGGGTTGATGATAAATCGAGCGAGTTTGAATTTATAGTGCTAAGCATACAAGCAGGGCGTAGTGAAAATGCACGATGCGCTTGCTTTAGACTGACACGGGTGGATGCATTTTTTCAAAACGCGCTGCTGTTCTGCGGAATAAATATAGGAGTAGGGCGGCGGCCACCCCAAGACTGAGGCTATTTGCCGCCCAAAAGCCGCTGGCCCCTTGTAAGGCGAGCGGCACATTGCCAAACACATTGAACCCCAGTAAATACCCGCCACCAAGCCCAACTCCCCATAGGGATATAGCGTAAATGAGCATCGGCCAAAATGCGATGCGATAGGCTCGCAGAATAAAGGCCGCGCTCACCTGCAAGGCGTCAAAGATTTGATAGAAGGCAATAAATAAAAAGAGGGGGATCGCAAATTGTTTTACTTCTTCTGGTGGATCATATAAGTGGAGTAACTCGGTTCTAAAGAACCACGCAGTTAAGCCAATGACCGCGCAGAGGGAGGTCGTAAAAAATACCGAGGACCAGCCAATTTGTTCGGCGCGATATTGCTTATCCGCCCCAATCGACTGCGAGACTAAAGTCATGGTGGCGATGGAGAGGGAGAGCGGCACCATGTAAATGACGGTACCGATATTGGCAACAATCTGATGCCCTGCTAAAGCGGTGGTCCCAAGGCGCGCAATAAAGAGCGACATAAAGGTAAATGAAGTGACTTCGATCAGATAGCTAAAACCAATCGGCATACCCAGTTTAAGCATTACCCCAATGCGGTGAACGTCGGGCCAACTGAAGCGCGCAAAAATTGTAAAGGGCCTGTAGAAGCGTCCTGACATGACTATTCCAAGGGTAATGAACAGCCAAAGCCAATTAATGATGACAGTAGCAACAGCGCATCCCGGCCCACCCATTCCTTCGATCCCCAGCCCGCCATAGATAAACAGGTAGTTCAATGGAAATTTAGCTGCTAAGCCAATCAATTGCACTACCGTGATCACGGTAGGGCGCGAAACCGCATTATGCAAGGCCATTAGAACGCGCATAGCCATGCTGGCAGGCAGTCCAATCACCAGGATATGCAAATACAACGTTGCTTTTGCATGAATCTCAGAGCTGACTTGCGATATGTCAAGAATGAGATCGGCGTTCCATAAAATCAGGGAGCCCAATACCGTAAGGAGAGCTGCCAGCCAAACTGCCTGACGAACTTCTTCGCCAATTTCGGTATACCGCTTGGCTCCAAAAAGTTGACCAGCTATTGGGGCCAAAGCGGAAATGACACCAGTTAAGCCAACGTAGACACTAATAAAAATAGCCGATGCCATGGCCAGAGCGGCTAAATCATCCGCAGAGTAACGAGCCGTCATGGCGGTATCCAGAACGCCAAAGGTGATTACCGCCAATTGACCAACCAAGAGCGGCATCGCAAGCTTCAGCAGGGCAGGAATATCTTCGCGAAGGCGCGAAAGGGTTAGGTAGCGCATGAAGTGGCCAAATGCGGTCTAAGGGTTACAACTGTGCGGTATTTAGGCATGGGCTCCCATTTTAAGGGCTAGAGGCATATTGCTCAGTGCGGCGCACGAATAACTTTAAATTCAATGCCAAAGGTAAAGTACTTTTGGTATATTTTGACCGTTAAAGCAAGTAGTAAAACTTTTCTAATTGGCGCTAGCGCTTATCAAAGGATCGCGATGGCATGGATCATTACTAAATACCTGATCACCGCGGGCATGGTCGTATTGATTTCTGAGATTGCAAAGCGTAGCGATAAGTTGGGTGGTTTTATTGCCGCCTTACCTTTGGTGACGGTACTAACTTTGGTTTGGTTATATGTTGAGAATCAATCGACCGAAAAGATTGCAAATCATGCCTATTACACCTTTTGGTATGTGATTCCAACTTTACCGATGTTTTTGCTCTTTCCTTACCTATTGCCAAAGATGGGATTTTGGCTCACTTTAGGCGCTTGTATTGCAGCTACGATTCTGAGCTTTGGGGTATTTGCAATCGTGGTTAAACAATTTGGTATTGACTTGTTGTAAGACGCTACCAAGAAGATTTCAATCATTCCAGCTAGCGATCTCCTCGCACGGAATATCGTCCAAAATATCCTTTCGCTTACGTGCTTGCAGGTATTCCAAAATTAGCCGCTTGAGTTTTGGTCGTGTTATAGGCTCCGCATTATTTTGCGGGAGCTCTTCATGAGTCTGTTCTAGCATGATCCCTCCATCAAAAAATACGTGTTTTTACTTTAGCGAAAAATTGAGAACCAGGAATTATCCCCAGTTGCATTGGGGGATTTTTCTGACAGTGCGTTTTCATCAAAAAAATGTATTTGAGACCCTTGAAAATTAAAAAAAGAGCCTATAAATACAAGTTACTGGGTGCTTACGGGGCTCAGTAATCCAAAACTTGCTTGAATTTAAGGAGAAAAAATGACTTATCCATTGGGAAGAAATGTATTGCTTAGCTCAGTTGGTTTTGATCGCTTATTTGACGCGATTGAGCAAATGAATTCGGTTGAAGTGGGCAATAAAGCCCAAAGCTATCCGCCTTACAATATTTTAAAAATCAATGAGCGCGATTACGCCATTGAGATTGCCGTCGCGGGCTTTAAGGGTGATGAAATTGACATCACATCCGAAGGCAATAAGCTGACTGTTGTAGGGAAGGTAAAAGCAGGGCAGGCCGGCGAGTATTTGCATAAAGGAATTGCGAATCGAGACTTTAGCCATGATTTCACCTTAGCTGAAACGGTGGTAGTTCGCTCTGCGGATATGGAGAATGGTTTGTTAATTATTAAGCTGGAAAACATCATTCCCGAAGAAAAGCTGCCTCGCAAAATTTTAATTGGGGGCAATTCCAAATTGATTGTCGAGGAAATGAAAGAGGCCGCTTAAGGACTTCAACTAGCCGGTGTAATGCCGGCTAGTTTTTATTTGACTCCACACCATCGGGTGCCACTCGATATAAACGCAAGCGCTCGTCGCGGTCGGCCGCGCGCCGATCTTCCCATAATAGGGTAACGGTTTTTTGATTCAGGCTCGCATAGGCTTTGGCTTCAACCTGACTATGGGTAAGCATTAAAGGGCAGCTAGCGTCATCGCGCAGCGGTAGTTTAGTGAAATAATCAAACGAAGCCAGTTGGGCGGGTCCGATGTTGCTGGTGTCGATGCAACGGGTTCCTGCCGGTACGGCTTGAGCCAGGCGCTCCGCGACATAGCGGTAAGTTTTGGCGTAGTTGACCGTAGGCAACCACAGTGTCATGAGTAAAACCCACATTAAGGTAGTGCCCGATGCCGAAATAATCAAGCAACGCCAGATGACCTTGGGCGCGCGTGAAGTGCGCCAGCGAATGATAGCCACCCACATTGCTGTAATGATCAGTGCAATCGCAAAACCCAGCAAACTGAACTGCGCCTGAAATCCCGGTAAAAGGCGCGCTAAATTAGCGGCCGTGCTCGCCGGAAAACCGGTCATTTTCGCTAGCCAGATAATCCAAATGGCTAGGCCAATGACCGTAAAGCTGAGCATTGCTAGCCAGTCGATAAAACTAATCAGATTGCGCTTTAGAATTGGCAAGCTAAAGATCGCCAAAATGGATAAAGGCGGAATTAAGATCATCAGGTCATGTTCATTTGCCTCATGTCGCATGAGAATATAGATAAAACTGCTCACAACTAGGCCTAGTGGAATGCATAAATGGGGCGCACGCCACGAGCCGGCATTTTTCTGTCTCGCCCAATGAAAGATCGACACTATGGCTAGCGGCCAAACAGGCCATGCATAGAGCCAGAAGTTCACGCTTAAAAATCCGAGTGACTCAATCGAGGGGTGGTTTTGCATGGGCGGGGATTGTAGCCATGCATCCAGCGCATTAGCACGCATGGATTCAGGAATGTCGAATAGAACCCAAAGCAGTGGCCAAATGGCTAGACCCAGAAGACCAAGCAGGGTGGACGTTAGCGACCACCGAAAGCGTAACTTGGCATTGCTAACGAGCACTGCGATCACCGTACCTAAAACGATGAGGCCCGTAAAGTAGAGATTGCCTGAGAGGGCTAAAATTGCCACACCAAGACCAGTCCACGCGCCACCCTGCCAGGGCTTATCTAGGCCTCGAACGGTACCGTAGAGTAAGATGCTGACGCCCATTAACTGCGCCATCATGGGAGTGGTTTCGTGAGCACGCTGCGCTAATCCAACGCAGGCTAAAAAAATCAGTAGCGCACCATCGGCCAATGTCATGCCGTAGGCTTTGGGTAAGGGTTGGCCGCCAACCGCAAGCGCAATAGGCTGCACTTCGCGACGACGCCCTAATAAGTAAGTGGCGTACCAAATGGCAAGAGCGGCAGCAAAAAAACAGATTGCGGAATATAGTCGACTGGCATTAGCCGCCCCAATCCATGGCCCAAACCACTCCATGAGCAGGCCGCCCATCCAATACGGAAGAGGCGCGCCGAGCGCCGTATCACGACCTGCAAGGTGGGGTACCAGCCAATCCGATAGGGCGCCCTGGTGGAGGGTCCACATGCCACCAAAGCCAATTGCATCCTCATTTTTCCAGGGGTCACGCTGAAAAAGGCCTGCCAAACCATAGATCAAGGTCAGCGCAAAGATCACCGTACGCGGTATCGATTGGGTGGCGGCGGCGGTCAGTTTAACCATGGGGATGATATCGATTCAATAACATCAGTGTGGCATCAATAGGTGAGCAATAAAAAAGGCAGCGCAAGCTGCCTTTCTCGAAGAGCGGAGGCGATGTAACTTGCCCCCATAAAATATTATGCTTTTTTAGCAGCCGCTTTTTTTGCTGCTGGTTTTTCAGCGGCTTTGGATTCTGCAGCCGCCGCTTTTTTCTCAGCGGTTTTAGCGGCGCCATCACCAGTTGCCTTAGCAACGGCC
>JAUYRJ010000049.1 GCA_030696845.1 Polynucleobacter sp. | reverse complement strand
ATGCTGACGTTATCGCCAGGCATGACCATCTCTTTGTCTTTTGGCAACTCGATCGAACCGGTTACGTCCGTGGTGCGGAAGTAAAACTGGGGACGGTAGTTGTTAAAGAAGGGGGTATGGCGACCGCCTTCGTCTTTACCTAAGATATACACCTCAGCGGTAAAGTGGGTGTGCGGTGTAATGGAGCCGGGCTTAGCCAATACTTGACCGCGCTCGACCTCTTCACGCTTGGTGCCGCGCAATAAAATACCGACGTTATCGCCTGCTTGACCTTGGTCGAGCAATTTACGGAACATCTCAACACCCGTACAGGTGGTCTTTAAGGTAGGCTTGATACCGATAATTTCAATCTCTTCGCCGACTTTAAT
The DNA here is from genome assembly GCA_030696845.1 of Polynucleobacter sp. Lineage (GTDB taxonomy): Bacteria > Pseudomonadota > Gammaproteobacteria > Burkholderiales > Burkholderiaceae > Polynucleobacter. Next base: position 726 of record JAUYRJ010000049.1, on the reverse strand, counting down.
AATGCCGCGCTCAATACGGCCAGTCACCACAGTACCGCGGCCGGAGATCGAGAACACGTCTTCTACTGGCATCAAGAAGGCGCCATCGACTGCGCGCTCGGGTGTGGGGATAAAGCTATCTAAGGCTTCAGCCAATTTCATGATGGCTTCTTTACCTAAAGGACCTTCGTCGCCTTCGAGCGCTAATTTAGCGGAGCCGCGCACGATGGGCGTGTCATCACCAGGGAACTTGTACTTGGACAAAAGCTCGCGCACTTCCATTTCTACGAGCTCGAGGAGCTCTTCGTCGTCCACCATATCGCATTTGTTTAAGAACACGATGATGTAAGGAACGCCCACTTGGCGAGCCAAGAGGATGTGTTCACGGGTTTGGGGCATCGGGCCGTCTGCAGCGGAGCAAACCAGAATCGCGCCGTCCATCTGGGCTGCGCCGGTAATCATGTTTTTCACGTAATCGGCGTGACCTGGGCAATCCACGTGAGCGTAGTGACGGTTTGCTGTCTCGTACTCCACGTGCGCGGTATTAATCGTAATACCACGCGCTTTTTCTTCTGGGGCCGCATCGATCTGATCGTATGCTTTGGCTTCACCACCGAATGCTTTAGAGAGCACGGTTGCGATTGCTGCCGTTAAAGTGGTCTTACCATGGTCAACGTGACCAATCGTACCGACGTTTACGTGCGGTTTTGTCCGCTCAAATTTTTCTTTTGCCATTTTTTTGTCTGC
>JAUYRJ010000033.1 GCA_030696845.1 Polynucleobacter sp. | reverse complement strand
TTCAAGCATGCGGCGGGTCACCATAAACCCACCAAAAATGTTTATCGAGGCCAGGAAGACGGCAAGCGCGCCAATCATGCTGGTTAATGTGATTTCTTCACCATTGATTACTTCGGTTTGCAGCAAAGCGCCAACAATGATAATTCCTGAAATCGCATTGGTTACGGCCATGAGGGGGGTATGCAATGCGGGGGTCACGTTCCACACCACGTGATAGCCAACAAAAATGGCGAGCACAAACACCGTGATGTTTTGGACTGTGAGAATACTTTGGAATGCAGCGGTATCCATGATAGTTCCTTCAATAATTAATTTTTACGGACAGCTTGGCCATCACGACACATGAGGCACGCTGCAACAATATCGTCATCGGCAGCAGCAGGAATAGCGAGCTGCGCTTCTTTGTTGATGATGAGTTTCATGAAGTCAATCACGTTGCGGGCGTAGAGCGCCGAAGCGTCTGCGGCAACCATGCTGGGCAGGTTGGTATAACCCACGATCTTCACGCCACTCGCATCCACAATTTGATCTGCGCGAGTCAGCGGGCAGTTGCCTGAACCGTTCTCACCGCGGCCAGCTGCTAAATCAATCACAACCGAACCAGGCTTCATGTTGGCAACGGTTTCGCTGTGCAACAAGACGGGGGGCTTGCGACCCGGAATCAAGGCGGTGGCGATCACGATGTCGGCTTGCTGAGCACGCTCTGCGACTAAGGCCGCTTGGCGTTTCATCCAAGACTCTGGCATAGGGCGCGCATAGCCACCAACGCCCTTGGCAATCTCACGCTCTTCGTCAGTTTCGTAAGGAACATCAACGAACTTCGCGCCGAGCGATTCAATTTGCTCTTTTGCGGCAGGACGCACATCGGAGGCTTCAATCACAGCACCAAGGCGTTTAGCGGTTGCGATGGCTTGAAGACCCGCAACACCGGCGCCCAGAATCAATACCCGCGCTGCTTTGACGGTACCAGCAGCGGTCATGAGCATCGGCATAAAGCGTTGGTATTCGTTTGCCGCAAGCATTACCGCTTTGTAGCCTGCGATGTTGGCTTGCGATGAAAGTACGTCCATGCTCTGCGCGCGTGTTGTACGCGGCGCAGCTTCAAGCGCGAAGGCGGTGACGCCTTGGTTGGCCATGGCGGCAATCGCATCGTTATCAAATGGATCAAGCATGCCAATGAGCACGGCTCCCGATTTGATTTGGTTTAACTCGTCGGCTTGAGGACCCCGTACTTTCAGTACGATTTCCGCGCCGAGAGCATCTGCGGCGCTACCAATGGTGGCTCCGACAGCCTCGTACGCCGAGTCAGGTTGGCTAGCACCGTTACCGGCACCGCTTTGAATAATAATTTGATGGCCTTGGCTGATCAGCTTCTTAACCGTTTCCGGTGTAGCGGCAACCCGAGTTTCCCCCGGCCTAGTCTCTAGTGGCACTCCAATGCGCATGGCACGTCTCCGAAAGCAAATGATGTAAAAACAGCTATTTTAGTTTATGCAGTTTGGCCTTTTGAGCTCACTTTCCCACCGTCTCAGTATTTTCTTGTTATTGGTGTGTATCCAACATAAGACTTTTACAATGGGGAACCGGTAACTTAACTGCAATTCTCTCATTTTTCGATGACCCACCTCAATTCTTCCGCAATCCCATTAAGTCAACCCACCAAAGTCGTCGTTGGGATGTCTGGCGGGGTTGATTCATCCGTAACCGCATGGCTCTTAAAACAGCAAGGCTATGAAGTTATTGGGCTTTTTATGAAAAATTGGGAGGATGACGATAACAGCGAGTACTGTTCTAGCCGCCAAGATTGGCTGGATGTGGTTTCGGTGGCCGATCTAATTGGGATTGATGTGGAGGCAGTGAACTTCGCTGCGGAGTACCGGGAGAGGGTATTTGCTGAATTTTTACGGGAATACGCAGCTGGTCGCACCCCGAATCCCGATGTTTTGTGCAACGCGGAAATTAAATTCAAGGCGTTTTTAGACCATGCCATGGCCTTGGGTGCGGATGCGATTGCAACAGGCCATTACGCTAGGGCGCGCCATGCTCTAGACGGGGTGCAGTTACTCAAAGCGCTGGATGGTAGCAAAGACCAAAGTTATTTTTTACATCGCCTTACGCAGCAGCAGCTTGCCAAGGTCATGTTTCCGCTCGGTGAAATGACCAAAACGGCAGTGCGTCAGTTGGCCGACCAAATTGGTTTACCGAATGCGCGTAAAAAAGATTCGACAGGTATTTGTTTTATCGGTGAGCGGCCGTTTCGGGAATTTTTAAATCGCTATTTACCTAGCACCCCAGGCCCGATTCAAACGCCTGAAGGAAAAACCGTGGGCGAGCATATGGGCCTCGCATTTTTTACCTTAGGTCAGCGCAAAGGCATTGGCCTTGGTGGCAGCCAAGACGGCAATGGCGATGCTTGGTATGTCGCGCGCAAAGACATGGCCACGAATACCTTGTATGTGGCGCAAGGTCATGAGCACCCTTGGCTCTGCAGCACCCAATTGCATGCGATGGATACCAGTTGGATCAGCGGCAATGCACCAATGCCGGGCCCTTATGCAGCCAAAACGCGGTATCGCCAAGTCGATGCCAATTGCACCTTATTCAATGAGGATGATGGTTTTAGTTTGCAATTTAAAAACGCGCAATGGGCGGTCACACCTGGGCAGTCTGCCGTGGTCTACCAAGGCGATGTTTGCCTTGGTGGCGGCATCATCACCTCCAGTGCAGAGTAAGCCTGCCCCAAGAGGCAATTGAGCTCATTAACTGAAAATGCAATACGGCGCTGTTAGCGCCGTATTGCATGTGATGCTTTTACTTTGGGCGAAAAGCGCTTAGCTTGGCACGGTCTCACTAAACGATGGGCGTTGCATGAGCCGCTCATACAGGCGCTCTAAATTCGGATAGGGCTCGCGCCACTCCAACTGGGGAAAGCGGAAGTTCAAATAACCCAAAGCGCAGCCAACTGCAATATCAGCTAGACTAAATTGGTTGTTATGGCACCAATTGGCTTCACCGAGGCCTTTTGACATACTGCTTAGGGCAGCATTCATTTTGCTCATTTGACGTTCGACCCAAGCCGGGCTTTGCTGCTCTTGGGGTCTCCAAGTCGCCTCTAACCTAGCTAGGATGCCGGCATCCAGTAGGCCGTCCGCTAAGGCCTCCCAGGTTTTCACGGCGGCGCGCTCGCGTCCGCCACTCGGTATCAATTTTCCAACGGGACTCAGGGTGTCCACGTACTCCACAATCACGCGCGAATCAAATATCGCGCCGCCATCGTCCATCGCCAAGCAAGGAATCTTGCCCAGGGGATTGCTTTGGCTAATGGTGGTTTCGGGGACCCAGACGTTTTCAAGAACAAATTCCGCTTCAATTTTCTTTTCAGCAAGAACAATCCGTACTTTACGGGCATAGGGGCTAGTGAGGGATCCAATTATTTTCATAGCGAAGGAGTATAGCCTTACAGGGATGCTGACCCAATAACACATTAAAATCAGGACTTATTGAATTCACCTCAAAAAGGCAAAACCGTGAGCCAGCCCATTAGTACCCTAAATGCCCTATCGCCTCTGGATGGGCGTTACGCCTCTAAATTAGATGCATTGCGTCCGTGGTTGTCCGAGTCGGCGTTTATGAAGCAACGCGTTTTTGTGGAAATTCATTGGCTCTTAGCCTTAGCTTCTGCGGACTTGGCTGATGTGCCTCGCATATCTGCGAGTGATGCGGATTTTTTACTGTCGCTCGCCAGTCAATTCTCCGATGCGGATGCGCAGCGCATCAAAGAAATCGAGGCAGTCACAAATCATGATGTGAAGGCGGTGGAATATTTTCTAAAAGAGAAAGTCTCGGGCAGGCCGGATTTGCTCAAGGCAAGTGAGTTCATTCACTTTGCGTGCACCTCAGAAGACATTAACAATACTGCGCATGGCTTAATGCTGCGGGGCGCGCGCGATACGGTTTTACTGCCACGGCTAGTGCAGATTCAGGAGGCATTATCCGAGCTGGCTGTAGCCAATGCCAATGTGCCGATGCTGTCGCGCACCCATGGCCAGCCTGCCTCACCCACTACCCTTGGTAAAGAAATCGCCAATATCGCTAAACGCCTTGAGCGCGCCATTGCAGGGATTGCGGCAGCACCGCTACTCGGAAAAATGAATGGCGCGGTGGGCAACTACAACGCACACTTATCGGCTTATCCAGATGTAGATTGGGAGCAATTCGCGCGCGATGTGGTGGAGCAGCGCCTTGGCTTGGAATTCAATCCTTATACCATTCAGATTGAGCCACACGATGGAATGGCGGAGTTGTTCGATGCGATTGCCCGCGCCAATACGATTCTGCTTGATATGGATCGCGACTTCTGGGCATACATTTCTTTGGGCTACTTTAAACAGCGCACGAAGGCGGGCGAGATTGGTTCATCCACCATGCCCCACAAAGTCAACCCGATTGATTTTGAAAACTCTGAGGGAAACTTAGGCGTTGCGAATGCACTCTTGCGCCACCTCGCTGAAAAACTGCCTTTGTCACGTTGGCAGCGCGACTTGACCGACTCTACGGTGCTGCGTAACTTAGGCCCTGCGTTTGGGCACAGCGTGCTGGCATACGATAGCGCGATGCGCGGTATCGGGAAGTTAGAGGTGAATGCGGCAGCCATCGCGGCCGACTTAGATGCGTGCTGGGAAGTGCTGGCAGAGCCGGTGCAAACGGTGATGCGCCGCTATGGCATTGAAAATCCCTATGAGCAGCTAAAGGAACTGACGCGTGGCAAGGGAATTAATCAAGCCGATTTGCAGGAATTTATCCGCGGGCTAGCGATTCCAGAAGATGCAAAAGCCCGACTGCTCGAAATGACCCCATCACGTTATGTGGGTAAAGCGCTTGAGTTAACGCTGCGCCTGAAAAAGTGACAGTAGCCTCCCCCCAGCCTGCTTTGCTAAGCGCATCGGCGCAGCGACCTGGGTTTTGGTTTGCTTGTTATCAATTGGGCTGGCATGTACTGCTGCCTGTGGTGCTCATGCGACTGTGGCGGCGGGGACGTAAAGATCCCGGCTACCGCCAATCATTGGCGGAGCGCTTTGGTTTTAGCAGAGGCATTCGTCCGGGCGCGATTTGGATACATGCGGTATCGGTTGGTGAAACACGGGCAGCGCAACCACTCATTGAATCGTATTTGGCGCAAGGCAAGACCATATTGCTGACTTGCATGACCCCTAATGGCAAGCGCACCGGTGCTGACGTGTATGCCAAGGCGATTGCAGAGGGTCGATTACAACAAACCTACTTGCCATACGACCTATGCTGGTCAGTGGAGCGTTTTTTAAAAACAGCCCAGCCGGCGCTTGGTTTGTTGATGGAGACCGAAGCCTGGCCGACGGTCGTCTTTCGTTGCGCTGAACTTCGACTACCTTTATTTTTGATTAATGCCAGATTATCGGAGCGCAGTGCCCGCCGCGTGGCCCATTTTGGAGCGGCAGGACGCGCTTTATTTCAGGCCTTTACCGGCATCTTGGCGCAAACTGAGCTTGATGCACAGCGCTATCGTTCACTGGGTGTGCGGCACTGTGAGGTGGTCGGCAACCTAAAATTTGATGTGGCGCAAGACCCCTGTTTAGTGGAGCGCGGCATTGCTTGGCACGAACATCTGCAAAGCAGCAAGCGCTTGATGGTGTGTGCCGCCAGTACGCGCGAGGGCGAAGAAGAGGTGATTTTGCAGGCCTGGAAAATGGTTTTAGCAGAGTATGCTAAAGACACGGATAGCGATAGTCTAGTTAAACCCCTGCTGTGCATCGTACCGCGTCACCCCGAGCGGTTTTCCGAAGTGGCTAACACCATGGAGTCATACGGCTTAGCGCTCGTGAGGCGCTCTGCATTGGATTCTAATGAGTGGGATAAAGACGCTACGCTACTGGCCGATATCGATGTGGTTTTGGGCGACTCGATGGGCGAGATGCCCCTGTATTACAACGCATCGGATTTGGTGGTGATGGGCGGCAGCTTAATGCCTCTTGGGGGTCAAAATCTGATTGAAGCCTGCGCCGCAGCTTGCCCGGTATTGTTAGGTGAACATACCTTTAATTTTCAGCAGGCCAGTATTGATGCAGTCAAAGCAGGCGCTGCATTGCGGATAGAGTGTGGCGCAGCATTGGTGCCCCATCTTGCTAATGCTATTTTGACTCTACTAAATGATAGCGCCCAGCGCGAGCAGATGGCACAGGCGGCAATCGAGTATGCCGCACACCATCAAGGCGCAACCCAAAAAATCAGAGCTGCCCTCAGTCGCTTTACTGATTAAACGGTGGCGCCAAAGTTTGGATCATCGCTCCGATTTGGATCATCCGGCTTTTTATCGCCCTTGATTAAATCATCGCGTTTAACGCCAAGCCACATTGCAATCGCCGCCGCAACGAATACTGAAGAGTAAATACCAAACAAGATGCCGATGGTCAGTGCCAGCGCAAAATAAAACAGAGTTGGACCACCAAATAGCAGCATCGCAAAAACCATCATTTGCGTACTGCCGTGTGTGATGACGGTACGACTAATGGTGCTTGTGATCGCGCTATCAATCACTTCGGGCGTGGTCATTTTTCTGAACTTGCGAAAGGTCTCGCGTACGCGATCAAAAATAACCACCGACTCGTTCACGGAATAGCCGAGCACTGCTAGCACCGCAGCTAAGACCGAGAGTGAGAATTCCCATTGGAAAAAAGCGAAAAAGCCCAAAATAATGACGACATCATGCAAGTTGGCGATGATGCCGGCAACGGCGAATTTCCACTCAAAGCGGAAGGAGAGGTAAATCATGATGCCAATCACAACAAAAATGAGGGCTTTAAGTCCATCGATAGCCAGCTCTTTACCGACTTGTGGGCCAACAAACTCGACACGTTGCAGCTGTGCTTCAGCGTTGTCTTCGAGAAGCGCTTTCATAACGACAGCACTTTGATCGGCCGATGAAATCGTCTTACCTTCAGCATCCTTTTGTAGTGGCAGGCGAATCATCACGTCACGCGAACTACCAAAGTTTTGAATTTGGGTATCAGCGTAGCCAAGCTTTTCCACTTTGCTGCGAATTGAATCGAGAGAGGCGGTTTGTCGGTAGCTGACTTCCATTACTGTGCCGCCAGTGAACTCGATCGAGAGGTGTAGACCGTTATGCCACAAGAAGAAGACTGCGGCAAAAAAAGTTATTAATGAGAATGCATTGAGCATCAATGCATGGCGCATGAAAGGAATGTCTTTGCGAATGCGGAAAAATTCCATGGCTTATTTCTCCTTTGCGCGCCAAACTTGGCCGATTGAAATTTTCTGCAATTTTTTGTGTTTGCCATACCAAAGATTGACAACTCCGCGTGCGAAGAAGACTGCCGAAAACATCGAAGTCAAAATACCTAAACAATGCACGACCGCAAAGCCCTTAATTGGACCGGAGCCAAAGGTAAGCAAGGCGATACCAGCAATTAAGGTGGTGATGTTGGAGTCCAAAATCGTTGCCCACGCCTTATCAAAGCCAATCGCAATTGCGGTGCTGGGAGCAACCCCTTGGCGCAGCTCTTCTCGAATGCGCTCGTTAATGAGTACGTTAGAGTCAATCGCCATGCCGAGCGCTAGAGCCATCGCGGCGATTCCCGGTAAGCTTAATGTGGCTTGTAGCATCGACAAGAGGGCAATCAGCAACACAATATTGACGGCCAGAGCAGTGACCGAGAAAAAACCAAACAACATGTAATACGCAATCATGAAGACCGCGATGGCGATAAAACCAAATACCAAAGAGGTAAATCCTTTTTCAATATTTTCAGCGCCAAGGCTAGGACCAATGGTACGCTCTTCAATGATTTCCATTGGGGCGGCAAGTGAACCCGCTCTGAGCAGCAGCGCTAAATCGTTTGCGCTTTCAGTGGTAGGTTGACCTGTAATCTGGAACTTGGAGCCAAACTCGCTCTGTATCGTGGCAATGGTAAGCACTTCACCCTTACCCTTTTCAAACAAAATCATGCCCATCGGCTTGCCAATGTTCTCGCGGGTCACTTCTTGCATCACTCGGCCACCGGCCGCATCCAGCGAGATATTGACCGAAGGCCGCTGGTTTTGATCAAATCCTGCGCTGGCATCGGTAATGCGATCACCACTAAAGATGACGGATTTTTTAAAGATGCCAAGACGGCCTTCGCCAAAGCGAAATGCATCCATTCCGGGTGGTACAGGATCGCCTACTGCGATGGTTGATACCAAGGGGTCGGCTAGGCGGGATTCCAATGTCGCGGTACGACCAATAATGTCTTTGGCACGCGCCGTATCCTGTACGCCAGGCAATTGCACGATGATACGATCTGCGCCTTGTTGCTGAATTACTGGCTCTTTGACAGCCAGCTCGTTCACCCGCTTATTTAAGGTGATGATGTTTTGTTTGACCGCGCTGTCTTGAACGTCCTTGAGCGCGCTGGGCTTAAATTGGCCCAGTAATTTAGCGCCGCCGGCCTGGGCACTGACTTGCCAATTGAGATCGGGCTGGGATGTGCTTAAAAGGGTTTTTGCTTTTTCAGCTTCCTCTGTCGCGCCAAATTGAATGGTGATGGATTCGGTGCCGCGATCAATACCTTGATGGCGGATGTTTTTTTCGCGTAACTGACTACGAATATCGCCCGCAATGGCGAGAATCTTTTTCTGGACTGCGCCTTGCATATCAACTTGCAAGAGAAAATAAACACCACCCCTTAAATCGAGACCGAGGGGCATGGGCAGCGCATTAATTGCGCTTAGCCAATGCGGTGTATTCGATAGCAAATTGAGAGCTACGGTATAGCTGGGGTCTGACGGATCGGAGTTGAGCTTTTGTTGTAGTACATCTTTGGCGCGCAGTTGGGTGTCGGTATTGTCAAAACGCACTTTCACAGAACCGACATTACCAGTGCGCTCAAAAAATACACCCGTAATGGGGATGGACTCATCCGCCAGGATTTTTTCAACCCTAGCCTGGGTCGCCAATTCGATTTTCATCGTTGGCTTGGCCGCCGAGACTTGAACCGCTGGCGCCTCTCCAAACAGATTGGGCAGGGCATAGAGCCCACCAATCAGGAGCGCTACACAAATAACAAGGTACTTCCAAAGCGGATAACGATTCATGGTGTCTCGATGGCGCTATTTACAAAAATAAAATTAAGCAGCTTTCAGGCTACCCTTGGGCAATACAGCAGTGATAGCACCTTTTTGCATAATGACTTCCGTGCCAGAGGCGATCTCCACCGTGACGTTTTGATCTTTCATCGCAGTGACTTTGCCAAGGATGCCGCCAACCGTGATGATTTCATCGCCAACTGCTAAAGCGTCGAGCATGGCGCGCGTTTCTTTTTGGCGCTTCATTTGGGGGCGAATCATGATGAAGTACAGCACAACAAACATCAAGAGGATGGGCAAGAAGCCCATGAGGCCGCCACTGTCCGAGCCTGCACCGGTTTGAGCGAAAGCGTTGCTAATCCACATATTAAAACCCTCCATATAGAACCCTAATTAAAAAGCCAGAAAGATCGGCTAAGGGGCAATTCTAAACTGGAAGGGGATTTGAGGGGCTAATCCTGGCCTGGCTCTACACCCCGTTGCCGATCGGTGTAAAACTGCTCGCGGTAGGCGCTAAACCGATCTGCGGCAAGGGCTTCACGAATTTCAGTCATTAGCCCTAGGTAGTAGGACAGATTGTGAATTGTATTGAGCTGCGCTCCCAAGATCTCATTGGCCTTTTGGAGGTGATTTAAATAGGAGCGCGTAAAGCGCTGGCAGGTGTAGCACGAGCAGGTGGGATCAACAGGGCGATCATCGTCTTTGTAGCCTGCATTACGTAATTTCAGATCGCCAAAGCGGGTAAAAAGCCAACCATTCCGGGCGTTGCGGGTCGGCATGACGCAATCAAACATATCAATTCCATGGCTAACGCCCAGCATCAGATCCTCAGGCGTACCTACGCCCATCAGGTAATGTGGCGCCTTTTCGGGCAGTTTAGGGGCCGTAAAGGCGAGAATACGCTCAAACTCGGGTTTGGGCTCACCCACTGACAGCCCACCAATGGCGATGCCATCAAAGCCCTGCTCGCTCACCTGCGCTAATGAGGCCTCGCGCAAGGACTCAAACATGCCGCCTTGCACGATCCCAAAGAGCCCATTGCCGGTTTGCAGTTCACGAAAACGCTTCAGTGAGCGTGCTCCCCAGCGCAAGGAGAGCTCGAGCGATTGCCGAGCGGCTTTTTCAGTGGTCGCTTGGCCATGGGTTTCATAGGGAGTGCATTCATCAAATTGCATGGCAATGTCGCTATTAAGCACTGCCTGAATCTCCATTGATACTTCGGGCGACATAAATAATTTGTCACCATTGATGGGGGAGGCAAAAGTTACTCCCTCCTCGGAGATTTTACGTAGCGCTCCCAAACTAAATACTTGAAAGCCGCCTGAGTCGGTCAAGATGGGCTTATCCCAAGCCATAAAGCGATGCAATCCGCCGTGCTTGCGAATCACGTCCAGGCCGGGTCGCAGCCATAAATGAAACGTATTACCCAAAATAATCTGCGCCTTTGCTTCCTCAAGGTCTCGTGGCGTCATGGCTTTCACCGTGCCGTAGGTGCCCACGGGCATAAAGATTGGCGTTTGCACACTGCCGTGTGGCAGATCCAATCGACCAAGGCGAGCAAGACTGTGGCTATCGCGCTTGATCAGTTCAAAGTGAATGGGTTTTGTCATCAGAGGTGCGCTTTACGGTAATCGGCTGAGAAACATGGCATCACCATAACTGAAAAAACGGTAACGTTGTGCAATCGCGTGTTGATAGGCTTGGCGAATGGGGTCCATGCCCGCAAAGGCGCTCACCAGCATGAGTAGTGTGGATTTCGGTAAATGAAAATTAGTGACTAACGCATCGACAATCTGAAATTCAAAACCGGGGGTGATGAATAAATTCGTCTCGCCCGAAAGTTGTTTGCTCAGCGCATAACTTTCTAAAGTGCGCAGGCTAGTGGTGCCAACTGCGATGACGCGACCACCTTGGGCTTTGGTGCGCTCAATCGCCGTAATGGTTTCGGGTGGAATGGCAAACCATTCGTGATGCATTTGGTGCTCGCTTACATTTTCGGAGCGGACCGGTGTAAAGGTGCCAGCGCCGACGTGCAGGGTAATGGTCGCGCGCTGAACGCCTTTATCGGCAAAGGCGTTCAGGATGACATCATCAAAATGCAGGCCAGCAGTTGGAGCGGCAACGGCACCGGGGTTTTTTGCTAGCACCGTTTGATAGCGCTGCGCATCCTCCCTATCGGGTTGATGTTCAATGTAATGGGGCAGCGGTAATTCTCCAAAGCGATCCAAAATAGTCAGGACATGTTCAGGCAGGGCGATTTCATAAAAACGGTCGGCACGGTCGGTAATTTCAGCGGCAATGCGCTCGCCCGCTTTATTTTGGATAAATAAAGAACTTCCAATCAGCGGCGTTTTAGATGCTCTGATTTGGACCCAAGCAGTGCGATCGCCTGTAATGCGCTCAATCAATAGCTCCACCTGCCCGCCCGTCTCCTTTTGGCCATAGAGGCGGGCTGGAATCACTTTAGTGTCATTGAAAATGAATAAATCACCTGGCTTAGCGATCTCGGTAATATCGACAAAGTGGCGATCACGTAATCCCGTAATAGCCACTTCCAGCAAACGGCTATCTGTGCGATTGGCTAGGGGGTGCTGGGCGATCAGCTCAGGCGGGAGGTCGTAATTGAAGTCAGAAAGGTGCATAGCATTACCATCGGAGTAGGAATTCTAACCATGAGCAAACCCCGACCACCAAATGCACTAGAAAAAATGGGCTTAGATAGCCCTATTGCCCTAGCCTTGCACCTGCCATCCCGCTATGAGGATGAGACCACCCTCGATTCGATAGAAGACGCACTGATTAAAGGGGCATTCACCCCAGTTCAGACACAGGGTAGGGTGATTCGCAGCCAAGTGTTATTTCGGCCGCGGCGCCAACTGATGGTGACCATTGAGGATGAAACGGGTGTGTTGCCGTTGCGTTTTCTAAATTTTTACCCCAGCCAACAAAAGCAAATGGCCGTTGGAGCCCATTTAAGGGTGCGTGGCGAGGTCCGCGATGGCTATTCTGGGCCGGAGATGGTTCATCCTGCAGTAAAGGCGCTAGCGCCAGATGCGCCATTGCCTCGTAGTCTCACCCCGGTTTATCCCGCTAGCGCTGGAGTGAGTCAGACGCTGATTCGGAAAGCGGTAGCCCAAGCGCTGAGGGCGCCGGAAATTCAGGCATTTTTAGCGGAACTTATTCCGGAGGCGCTATTGCGCGAGATCTTGCCTGGCGGCGACTGGATGCCATTACACGACGCAATCCAGTTTTTGCATGAGCCGCCCGCGGATGCGGATACTGCCGCCTTGGTAGAGCGCACCCATCCCGCATGGCGGCGCGTACAGTTTGAAGAATTATTGGCTCAGCAAATATCCCTAAAGCGAGCCCATTCCATTCGCCGTCAACGCCATGCACCCGCTTTCTCGGGTGCTACGCAGATTCAAAATAGCATCGAGCAGCGTCTTCTCGAGTCCTTGCCGTTTCGCTTGACCGGTGCCCAGGAGCGGGTTTGGAGCGAGATTGAAGCTGACTTAAGCCGTTCATTTCCCATGAACCGCTTGTTGCAAGGGGATGTGGGTAGCGGCAAAACCGTCGTTGCGGCACTGGCGTGCGCAAGGGCAATGGATTACGGCTACCAAGCCGCAGTGATGGCACCCACTGAAATTTTGGCGGAGCAGCATTTCATCAAAATGCGGGAATGGTTTGAGCCCTTGGGTATTGAGCTCGCCTGGCTGTCGGGGAGCTTAAAAGCCAAAGACAAAAAAATGGCGCAAGCATCGATTGAAAGTGGAAAAGCCCAACTGATTATAGGTACGCATGCCTTGATACAAGAAAGTGTTTCATTTGCCAAACTGGGTTTAGCGGTCATTGATGAACAGCATCGTTTTGGTGTCCGCCAGCGTTTGGAAATGTCGCAGCGGATTGGTTCCGAATTACTCTATTGCCATCAACTGATGATGTCAGCGACGCCGATTCCGCGCACCTTGGCGATGACCTACTACGCCGATCTGGATGTGGCTGTGATCGATGAATTGCCGCCAGGCAGAAAGCCTATTACGACAAAAATTGTGCGGCAAAGTCGGCGCGAAGAAGTCATTCAGGGTTTGCATGCATGGCTTGGCAAGGGTTTGCAAGCCTATTGGGTGTGCCCGCTCATCGAGGAGTCGGAAGCCTTGCAATTGCAAACGGCAACCGAAAGTTACGCTCAGCTCGGAGCGCAGTTACCTGAATTCAAGGTAGGCTTGGTGCACGGTCGACTGAAGGCCGAAGAGAAGGCTGCGGTTATGGCGGCATTCAAAGCCAATGAAATTCAACTCTTAGTAGCAACTACCGTAATTGAGGTAGGAGTCGATGTACCCAATGCGGCACTCATGGTGATCGAGCATGCGGAGCGATTTGGGTATGCGCAAATTCATCAATTGCGAGGGCGGGTGGGGCGCGGTACTGCCGACTCGGTTTGCATGTTGATGTATGCCGAACCCCTCTCCGCTGCCGCCAAAGAGCGCCTTCAAACCTTGCGCGAGGTATCGGATGGCTTTGTGATAGCGGAGCGGGATTTATCTTTGCGCGGCCCCGGAGAATTGCTGGGAGCCAAACAGTCTGGCGATACGATGCTGCGTTTTGTCGATTTACAGCGCGATGCCTGGTTAATCGATTTGGCCCAGCAGGCAGCAGAACGCTTGTTGGCTGGGCATGCCGAGCTTGTCGAACAACAGCTGGACCGCTGGCTGGGATCGCGCGCAGATTTTCTAAAAGCTTGATAATTAGCACATGACTCTGACCGAACTCCGTTATATCGTGGCCGTGGCTCGGGAGCGCCATTTTGGGCGCGCCGCAGAAGCGTGCCACGTTTCCCAGCCCACCCTGTCGGTAGCGATTAAAAAATTAGAAGAAGAGTTGGGCGCGCAAATCTTTGAACGCACTAGTGCGGAAGTGGCGATGACGGGTTTGGGCACTCTGATTGTGGAGCAGGCCCAGCGGGTGCTGGAAGAGGCAAATGCCTTAAAGCATTTAGCAAAGCATGGCCAAGACCCGCTATCTGGCCCTCTGAGGCTTGGCGCGATTTATACCGTTGCCCCTTACCTCTTGCCAAGCTTGGTTCGGGTAGCGCGCGAGTCCATGCCCAATGCGCCACTCTTTTTAGAGGAAAACTTCACAGTGCGTTTGCTCGAGATGCTACGTCAAGGTGCTTTAGATTGCGCTATTTTGGCTGACCCTTTTCCGATGGTCGGCTTGGAGGTAGCGGATTTGTATGATGAGCCCTTTTATGTGGCAGTTCCACAAGGGCATCCATGGACTGAGCGCAGCACCATTGGTCACGAGGAGCTCAAAGAGCAAAATACCTTACTGCTGGGTGCGGGCCACTGCTTTCGGGATCATGTCATTGGTGTTTGTCCCGAGCTTAATCGCTTTGGTCCAGGCCCGACCATCGGCGAACAACGCAGTTTCGAGGGATCCTCTCTGGAGACCATTCGGCAAATGGTTGCTGGCGGTATCGGCATTACAGTGTTGCCACGTACCTCGATACCCGACCCCAAAACCACAGAGGGTTTAATTCGCTACATTCCGTTTGAAGAGCCCATGCCGACGCGCCGGGTAAGTTTGGTGTGGCGCAAGAGCTATCCCCGTGCGGCCGCGATGCAGGAGTTAGCTAAAACAATTCGTCGCTGTGAGTTACCCGGAGCGAGGTTGGTCTGATTTCGCAGCGTTTTCTAGCCTACGCCTATTTGATTCGGCTGGATAAGCCGATTGGTACGCTCCTGCTGCTATGGCCCACTTTCTGGGCTTTGTGGTTATCCAGCAGCGGTACTCCGGCGTGGGGTGTGCTCATCATTTTTTCGCTGGGAACATTCTTGATGCGCAGTGCGGGTTGTGCCATTAACGATTATGCGGATCGCGATTTTGATCGGCATGTGCTTCGCACTAAAAATCGACCGGTTACCAGCGGCGCTATAGGTGCGAAGGAAGCGTTGCTGATTGCGGGCGTTTTAGCGCTACTGTCATTTCTACTCATTCAACCCCTCAATCTATTGACAAAGCAGTTATCTGTTTTCGCAGTAATCGTTGCTGCAGTCTATCCCTTTACGAAACGATTCTTCGCCATTCCCCAGGCGGTTTTAGGTATCGCATTTGGTTTTGGGATTCCGATGGCCTATGCTGCAGTTCAAAATCACATTCCGCTCGAAGCATGGGTTTTGTTTGTGGGTAATATTTTTTGGGCGATTGCCTACGACACTGCATACGCCATGGTGGATCGCGATGATGATCTGCGTTTGGGTTTACGCACCTCAGCCATTACCTTTGGGCGGTTTGATGTGCTTGCCATCGCGCTGAGTTATGCACTCCTTTTGCTGAGCCAGGCTTGGGTCGCGCATCTGGCGCAGTTAAATCATTTATTTTGGTTAGGGTGGTGCGGGGCATTGCTGTGCGCGCTTTACCACCTGTCACTCGTGCGCACGCGCAACCGCGATGCGTGTTTTAAGGCTTTTCGCCACAACAACTGGCTTGGCGCCTTTCTCTTCGTTGGGATTGTGCTTGGTTTAGCTGGCTAATTCATCACCCATGGCTTTGCCGCGCTTTGCTGCCGCAGCGAGGGCGGTCTCCAAAATCCCTTGCCAATCCTTTTCTTGAAGGATTGCTAGCGCAGCCGCCGTGGTGCCGCCTTTAGAAGTCACTTTTTCGCGCAAAGTACTCGCTGAATCGCTTGAATTAATTGCCAATTGCGCTGCACCCTGCAAAGTGGCATAAGCCAATGCTTTAGCGCTAGCAGCGTCAAGCCCGAGCTTTTCGCCGCCCGACTGAAGGGCTTCCAAGAATGCAAATACATAAGCGGGGCCACTGCCAGACAACGCCGTTACTGAGTCGATTAGGGTCTCGTCTTGCACCCAAACACTTTGACCCACCGCATTGCAAATCGCCTCTGCTTGCGATCGGCCAGCCCCATCGACGCTGGCATCCGCGCATAGTCCTGTAATCCCCATCCCAATTAATGCTGGTGTGTTGGGCATCGCGCGCACGCAGCGAGCGTGGGCAAGCCAGCGCGTCATGCTGCTTAAGCGTATTCCGGCGGCGATACTAATGATGAGCAGTTGTTGTGGCGGAAGGGATTTTAGATGGGGCGCGAGCGCGCTTGCAACTTGCTTAAAGTCCTGGGGCTTGATGGCCAGCACCACAATTTGGACGACAGATGAATCTAATTTGAGCGCATCAATCGAATCTAAAACCACAATGCCAAAATCCGCTCTGAGTTTTTCTGCGGTAGCGGAAAAGGGTTCAACCACAGCGATCTGTTTGGCGGGTAAGCCGCTGGTAAGGAGGCCGCCAATCAGGGCTCTGCCCATATTGCCGCCACCAATAAACGTAATGTGGGCTTCGTGAAGTAGGGGGTGTAGTTGCGTTGTCATAAATGCAATAGTACTAGCCCTTAGAAGGGGTTCGGCTTCCGAAGATGGCGGTGCCAACCCGAACCATCGTACTGCCCTCCGCAATCGCAGCCTCGAGGTCATCGGACATCCCCATCGAGAGGGTGTCAAAGTAGGCGTATCCCGGCTGATCGCGACATGCGTTCAACATGCGATCGTAAAGTGCCTTGAGCGCGGCGCATGCTGCACGCTGCTGGGCTGGATCGGAGCTGGGCGCAGGAATGGCCATGAGACCCCGTAAGTTTAATCCGGGTAATAGGGCAACCGCAGCGCATAGGGCTTCAGCCTCGGTGATAGCCGCACCACTTTTACTTTCTTCATCGCTAATATTGACTTGAACGCAGACTTGCAGGGGTAACTTTTCAGGTAACTCCATACGCTGGGCGGATAAACGCTCGGCAATCTTCAGGCGATCAATGCTGTGCACCCAGTCAAAGTGATGCGCCACCTCCCGAGTCTTATTGCTTTGCAGTGGACCAATAAAGTGCCACTCCAGCCAAGGTCGCAATTTTGTTAAGGCTAGAATTTTCTCAACACCCTCTTGGACGTAGTTTTCGCCAAAGCGGGTTTGAC
>JAUYRJ010000074.1 GCA_030696845.1 Polynucleobacter sp. | reverse complement strand
AGGTGACGATTTGCTCGGGTTTAAGACGTTGGCCTTTTGCCATATGTAGCGCTCCTTTAAGTGAGAGATTATCAAAAATCCTCTCTTTTGGAGTGGTGCTAAAAATTAGGTCAGTTCAAGTTGATGTATGACCTCAGTCCCGTTTTTCAGGAATATGCGGAATATAAGCAGCAAGGGAAAAATGTGATGTTGGTTCCTTTGCCTGGATCGCAGCATACGCTGGGCTTATTTATGGTGTCGGAATTTTTTGCGCGAGCGGGGTGGCGAGTGTGGGGTGAGTTGGCTGCGACTGAAGCGGACATTATTCATATGGTGCAAAGCCAGTGGTTTGATATTGTGGGCTTATCAGCCAGCGTTCGAGAGCAGTTCCCGGACTTAAAGCAAATGATCGCGCAGGTTCGCGCGGTATCGTTAAATCCCCGTGTGGGCATCATGATTGGCAGCCCGGTATTTAATCAAAACCCGGATCTGATTGAGGATTTGGGTGCCGATATGGTGGGGATCGATGCGGTCGATGCGCTGGAAAAAGCCACTTTTTATTTGGAACAGCGTCAATCGCCGTAAGCTAAACCATTGCATCATGGGTAGTTCGTAGTATTCTGCTAGCGCTGCTAACAGAATACATCGCGACTCCCATGGCCAAACTCCTCACACTAGAAAAAATTCTCTTTAGTCAAGGTTTTGGTACGCGTCGCTATTGCAGCGATTTGGTATATGCGGACTTAGTAAGCGTGAACGGCGTTCTTGCCGAAGATCCGGATGCAAAGATTGATCCTGAAGGAATAGTGTTGACAGTAGAGGGCGTTGATTGGGAGTATCACGAAAAGGCCTATATTGCGTTTAATAAGCCAGCCAATTACGAATGCTCACATAAAACGCGGCATCATCCAAGTGTCTATAGCCTTTTACCCAGACCACTGATTGAGCGAGCGGTGCAGTGTGTGGGGCGCCTGGATCAGGATACAACCGGTCTTTTGCTCTTATCCGATGATGGCCAGTTCATTCATCGCATGACAACTCCAAAGAAAAATATTGGCAAGGTCTATGTCATTACGACAGCCGAGAACGTGACACAAAAGCAAATTGATCATCTGCTAGGCGGTGTAGTGTTAGATGATGATCCAGCCCCCTGTTTTGCTAAGGTCTGCACACAAATTGGTGAGCGACAGTTGGCAATGACAATCGTGGAAGGGCGTTATCACCAGGTTAAGAGAATGTTGGCCGCCGTTGGGAATCACGTGGCTGCTCTGCATCGATCTTCGATCGGCTCTTACAGTATGCCTGACGACTTAAAGGAGGGTGAGTGGCGCTGGTTATATCCAGCTGAGCTTACGCTACTCGCGCAGTCAATCGAATAAATATCGAGCAAACATCGAGTTAAAAGTTGGATTGGCTTGTTCCTGCTCGAAGGATGAACTACAGTAATGCAAATGCGGATTGCAAACCCAGATCAACTTAAGGAGTTGTGCCATGAAACGAAATACCTTGCTGCTGAGTACCTTATGCCTTTTTGTTATTGCCATGGCCGGCTGCTCCAAGAAAGAGGAGTCTAAGGTAGTCCGGGTAGCGGTCTCACCCACATCGCCGCCGATGCTGTTTGATGACAAAGGCACTATTACGGGGGCGGATATGGCTATTTTTGAGGGCTACTGCCAGTCGCGTGCTTGCACCTTAAAAGTGACCCCTTACGATTGGCAGGGCATGCTTGGGGCTGTATCCAGCGGCCAAGCGGACATTGCTTTTTCTGGTATTTCCATTACCGATAAACGTAAAGAGGCAATGGATTTTTCCGAGCCCTATTACGATAATGCCTGGCATTTGGTGAGCACCACTAAAAAAGACATCACGATTACGGACCTCATACAACTCAAAAAATACTCGATCGGATATCCCCGTGGCATGGCCTACGATGATTTGATCAAGACCGAGCTTGAGCCCAAAGGCTATTACAAGCTGAAGGATGTGAAGCTCTATCCATCCTACGCCGAGGTGATTACCGATCTACAAAATGGTAACTTGGATTTGGCATTTATTGAGGAGCCAGTCTACGCCAATTACAAATACAAGATGAAGTTACCAATAGAGAGTAGTTACGTATTCACTGGATTTGATAAGCTGGGGTTCGCCTTCGCGAAGGGCTCAAAAATGCGTGATGACTTCAATCAATACCTCAACGAGCTAGGCCCTGAAAAGATCAAAGCGATTTTAGATAGCTGGATGAAGTAATTGAGTTAGCCTGCCCATGACATTTTTTGACATCCTATCGCAGCTATCGCAAGGTATCGCGTACACCGTTTTGGTCACGTTGGTGTGCAGTGCTACGGGAGTTGTAGTAGGTTTGTCGATTGCGGGTCTGCGGCGATTGTCGATTTGGGGTTTGCGACCGGCATTGGATGCGTTCACCTATGTGTTTCGGGGTGTCCCTGTTTTGGTGATGCTCTTTTTGGTGTACTTTGGTTTGCCTTCGATTGGCATCACCGTCTCACCCCTGGTCGCAATGGTTTGCAGTCTGGGGTTTATCGCAGGCGCGTATTTATCGGAAGTATTTCGGGGTGCGCTTGATTCAGTCGATCCAGCCGAGATTTTGGCTGCCGAGGCCATAGGTATGTCGCGTTGGCAAATTTTGGTTTACATCGAGCTACCGCAGATGGTGCGCTTTGCAGTGCCGGGTATGGTTAATGAATTTACCTCTGTTCTTAAAAGCTCTCCCTTTGCCTATACCGTGGGCATCCCTGAAATCACCAAACAAGCCATGACTCTGACCGCCACAACCCTACGCGGCATTGAAGTCTATTTGGCGGTGGGTATATTGTATTTTGCGATTTACCGCCTCTTTTTATTTGCGATTGAGCGCATACAAAACCGCTATCGTGTTCCCGGAATGGCTTAGAGCAATGTCCCTTATTCAAATTCAAGATTTAGTGAAGCGTTACGATACCCAGACCGTATTGAATGGGATTAATTTAGAGGTCTCGGAAGGGGATCTCCGAGTCATCATGGGACCATCGGGTTGCGGCAAATCGACATTATTGCGTTGCCTGAATCGCCTCGTTGAGCCCACTTCGGGTGCTATTCTATTCCGTGGTAAAAACATCTTGGACGCCGATGTGGATGTTCGAGCTCTGCGACAAAGCATTGGTTTTGTGTTTCAGCAATTTGCCTTGTATCGTCACTTAAGTGTGATGAATAACATTACGCTTGCGCTACGTAAGCTCAAGCACATGAGCAAAAGCGCGGCGGAAGAAAAGGCCTTATTTGAGCTCAATCGATTCGATATGGTCGCGCATCAGGACAAATACCCGTCGCAACTCTCTGGCGGTCAAATGCAGCGAGTTGCCTTGGCCCGCGCCTTGGCGATGGATCCCGCGGTGGTGGTACTCGATGAACCGACATCCGCGCTGGATCCGGTGATGTCGAGGGAGGTGGGGGATTTGATCCGGCAGTTGCATGCTGATCGCATTACGATGATTTGCGTTACGCATGATCTAACTTTAGCTCAGCACATCTCTGACGAGGTGACTTTTTTAGATGAAGGCGTCATCATGGCTAAAGGCTCGATTGCGCAATTGTCGAGCGATCATCAGAATGCGCAAGTCAGATCATTCTTTGGCAGAGAGGATGCATCGCGATGAGCGGCTGGGCTGCATTTGAGCGCGACCTACTGGAGCAGATGCCACTTATTGTAGCGGGCTTGCAGGATACGATTTTGCTGGCAGCCACTATTAGCATTACGGGTTTGTTGCTTGGCGTCGTGGTGTTTTATCTCACCCTTAGCCGGAATGCCGTCGTGCGTTACTGCATTAAAGGCTATATCTCCTTTTTTATCGGCATGCCGTTGATCGTTTTACTCTTCTTGATGTATTACGGCTTACCGCAGTGGGGTATTCGTTTATCGCCATTTACTGTAGCGTTGATTGGCTTTACGCTCAATGTGGCGGCGTATAACGCGGCCTACCTCACTACCGCCTTTAATGGCCTTAATAAAGCTGAGATGGAGGCGGGAGCAGCTCAGGGTTTTAGTGCTCTGCAGGTGTTTCGGCTCATTACATTGCCGCAGGTATTGCGTTTATCAATTCCCGCCTTAACCAATCAAGTAATTAATAATTTAAAAGACACCTCCGTCGCTTTTTTAATTCAGTACACGGAGTTCTTTGCGCGGGTACAGGAGTTGGCCTCGACCAATTTTCAATTCTTCAAAGCCTATGTGTTCGCGGCGCTTGTTTATCTGGCGATGGTGTCGGTGATCGTGATTGTGGCTCGGTGGATTGAGCGGCGTATTGTGATTCCGGGTATGGCCGACACAGCGTCGCTAAAGCCGACATAATCGCGCCGCCTTACTGAATCCAGCGATCGATGATGGCTTTGCGTTTTTCAGGGCCCAATTCCGTCAGATACGCATTAAAGTCATCACGGATTTTAGAGTCCTTGGTAAAGGCGAATCCGAGCCGATCAAAACCCTTTACCTCATAGCTACTTACGACTGGTAGCTTAAGATTTTTTTGGTAATTGACTAACATCACATTGTCCACAAAGACCAAATCGACGGTGCCATTTTGTAATGCCGTTAAGGCCTCGCTGTAGGAAGGATACAGCTTGACTTGGTTAACCGAGTAGTAGCCTTTCGGTTGAAGCTCATTGCGAACATAGCCATCAAAAACGGTACCTGTGGGATAGCCAATCGAGTACGGCTTGAGCTGAGCAAGGTCGGTAATTTGAATATGGCGTTTAGATAGGCTAATTAACTGCCATGTACTGACGTAATAGGGCTCAGAAAAATCCATCGCTTCTTTGCGCTTGTCGGTAATCGAGATCCCGGAGAACGCCACATCGGCCTGCCCGCTAGATACCGCGCCAAGCATACCTAGCCAGTCATAGGCTGTTATTTTGAAGCGACACCCCCGTGATTGGCAGTAGCCCGTAAAAATATCCAAATCAATACCAGCGTATTTGCCGTTTTCTTCAAAGAGCATGGGCGGGATTGTTGGTGAAACCGCCACAGTAATGACCTTGCCAGTATCTGCAGTGTCTGTTTTAGAGCAAGCCCCCAATAAAACAAGGGTGCTGAATAGAAGGGCAAGCAGAGGGGTGCGTTTCATGGCGACGATCCGTTGGTTAGCTCAGGCGCGTATACCAAATTTCAGGTTTACCAATAGCGCCAATAGCCTGCATCGTAGTTTTTAAGCTCTCTGATGCAAAAAACGCTTTGGCTTTCTCAAGGCTATGAAAATCATGGAGCACCGTTACTTCCTTTGGGTTATCAATAGACTGAAAAACCTTTTGAAAATAGACGCCTCCTTCCGCTTGTTTCTCGGCGTAAGCATCGTACCCTTTTTTCCACGCCTCGTAATCTACTACTTCATGACGAACAAACACCTGAATATTCTGTAATACTGGCTGGTCATCGCGGCTCAATGGGATTCTCCAAAAAATAGTAGGATAAAACCTAAAAAATGTTCCACCAATTTGAATTTAGATATTAGTAGAACTCATTCAATCAAGCAATCGATTACAGTTTTATTAACGTTTTATTATCGCAGTGGATAATGGGTCATCCCATTTTTCGCACTTTTACTGGATGCCCCATGGAAATTAAAGTCCACTTTCTCGATAAGCTCCGCTTGGAAGCCAAGTTTGATGACTTCACAGTGATTGCCGATCAGCCCATTCGGTACAAGGGGGATGGCTCCGCACCGGGGCCATTCGACTACTTTTTGGCTTCATCGGCTTTGTGCGCAGCGTATTTTGTCAAGCTGTATTGCGATGCACGCCAGATCTCGACTGAACACATTCGGTTATCGCAGAACAATATCGTCGACCCAGAAAATCGCTATCGGCAGATTTTTAAAATTCAGGTGGAGTTGCCAGCAGATATTTCGGCCAAAGATCGCCAAGGTATTTTGCGTTCGATTGATCGGTGTACGGTCAAAAAAGTCGTGCAGGCCGGCCCTGAATTTGTGATTGAGGAAGTGGATAATCTGGACGCAGACGCGCAAGCATTATTGGCAATAAAGCCTTCACTCAATAGGTCGACCTACATTACAGGCAAAGATTTGCCCTTAGAACAAACCATTGCCAATATGTCAGAGGTATTAGCTAATCTGGGTATCAAGATTGAAATCGCCTCATGGCGTAATCTGATTCCAAATGTATGGTCTTTGCACATCCGTGATGCGCATTCACCCATGTGTTTTACGAATGGAAAGGGCGCAAGTAAGGAGAGCGCTTTGGCATCAGCCTTGGGCGAGTATCTAGAGCGACTCAGTAACAACCATTTTTATGCCGGATCATTTTGGGGTGAGGAGATAGCCAACGCAGCATTTGTGCATTACCCCAATGAGCGCTGGTTCAAGCCAGGAGAGAATGATGCGCTACCCGCGGAGATTCTGGACGACTATTGTTTGCCAATCTATAACCCCGATGGTGAGCTACGCGCATCGCACTTGATTGATACCAACTCAGGC
The DNA here is from genome assembly GCA_030696845.1 of Polynucleobacter sp. Lineage (GTDB taxonomy): Bacteria > Pseudomonadota > Gammaproteobacteria > Burkholderiales > Burkholderiaceae > Polynucleobacter. The sequence continues at coordinate 12,479 of JAUYRJ010000074.1, read as the reverse complement.
AATGCGGAGCGTGGGATCTGTTCCTTACCATACGTGCGGCAATCGGATGGCGCCCTTGTCTACTTTCCGTCTAATCTGATTGAAAACCTGTATGTCAGCAATGGCATGAGTGCGGGTAATACTGTAGCTGAAGCGCAGGTACAGTGTTTGTCGGAAATTTTCGAGCGCGCAGTCAAGCGGGAAATTATTGAGCGAGAGATCGCCTTACCAGACGTTCCACGGGCGGTCTTAGAAAAGTACCCCGGAATATTGGCTGGTATTCGGGGGTTGGAAGAGCAGGGTTTTCCGGTATTGGTTAAGGATGCATCACTTGGTGGAACCTACCCAGTCATGTGCGTCACCATCATGAACCCCCATACGGGCGGAGTATTTGCTTCATTCGGAGCGCACCCGAGTTTTGAGGTGGCTCTAGAGCGCAGTTTGACTGAATTGCTGCAGGGCCGCAGTTTTGAGGGCTTGAACGATCTGCCGCCCCCTACCTTTGCCAGTGAGGCGGTGACCGAGCCTAATAACTTCGTAGAGCACTTTATTGATTCCAGTGGCATTGTGTCGTGGCGCTTTTTTAGTAGCCAATCGGATTATGAGTTTGTGGAATGGGACTTTACAAGCCAAGGTGACAATGCCAATGCGGCAGAAGCCGCTAGCCTGTTTGGCATTCTGAACGATATTGGAAAAGAGGCGTATGTAGCGGTATACGATCAGCTGGGAGCAGTGGCCTGCCGGATCGTGGTGCCGGGCTATTCTGAAATTTATCCCATCGAAGATCTGATCTGGGATAACACTAATAAGGCCTTGTTATTCCGCGCCGATATTTTACATTTGCAGCGCCTAGATGATTCCGCGCTAACCAATTTATTGGAGCGTTTGGAGAACAGCGAGCTGGACGAATATGGTGACATTGGCACTTTAATTGGTATTGAGTTTGATGAGAATACAGTCTGGGGGCAACTGACGGTACTGGAATTAAAACTACTGATACGGCTTGCATTAAAACAATGGGAAGACACCCTCGAGCTAGTTGGTGCGTTTTTGCAATACAACGATAATACCGCCGAGCGTCGATTGTTTTACCAGGCCTTAAACGTGGTGTTGGAGATTGTTCTAGATGACGATTTAGATCTTGAACACTATGAGTTAAATTTACGCAAAATGTATGGCGACGTCAGAATGGATGCGGTGATGGGATCGATTGATGGCCGGGTACGTTTTTTTGGTTTGACCCCCACTAGCATGGCACTCGAAGGTCTTGAGCGGCATCAGCGTTTATTGGATAGCTATCGAAAACTGCATGCCGCACGGTCGCTTGGATCGATGGCAAGTGCTTAGGTTTAATGGGGAAAATAATTTAGCTTGATTGGATTGTCGAAAATAAGACGTGATTTTTTCTTATTTCAGTATGATAGTAAGCTATAGTTATTATCAATAATTAATTGAATGAGTTAACAAGTCGTTGATAAATTATAGCTTTTTGATAAAAAGTGACCAATAAAAAAACTACCGAGATGGCAATATGATGAATTGGTTTGATCGCATATTATTAGATTCCCATGCGCTAAGGTTGTTTAAATTATATTTAGATAGTGTATTTGGTGGATCGCTTTCGTCGGTGGCTGCGGATGTGGTTTTGATATTGGGCATACATGCTGTGACGATGTTTTTTTTAGCGCTGCTTTTTGTCAAGGTGGTGAATAGCACCAGCTTTGGAAAAACATTTGCAGGGCGTTTTATGATTTATTTATCGGTCATACTGGCAGTGCTCTCATCCCATTTTGTGGATATTGTATTTTTGTCTGTATCACTCGATTCGCTCAATGTCTTTCCAGACTCGATGAGTACTTTTTACTATGTAGTTGGTTTGTACACCACCGTTGGATCGAACTACAATCCAGCGCTCGAGTGGCAAGGGCTAGCGGTGATTATTCCTTTTTGTGGATTGTTTGCGTTTTCCCTTTCGGGCTCAGCTCTATTTACGATGCTGGGTTACTTTCTTTCAGCGCCTAAGTCATCAGATAAACAGAAGACCTCCGTTTAAGCGGGTAAAAATATCCATCCACTGCGCAGAAAAAGCCTAGGAAAATTTATTTTTGAAATTGTGGATGGCGCTTTCTACCACACCCTTTACGTCACTAGCGCGGCCCCCTAAAATTGCTTTTGCGCTATAAGTAGCCATGCCTACCACTTTGCTAGCTTTAACTTCCGGTGGCATAACTAGTTCATAGCGATTGGTATGTACATCCAGCAAAGCGGGTCCGGGGTGGGCTAAAAAATCACGAACCGTTTGTTCTAAATTAGAGTTATCGCTTGCTTCGAATCCCTTTATGCCAATTGCTTCCGCAATTTTTGCAAAGCTCGGATTGTTTAGGTCGGTATAGTGGTTCAATAGACCCTCTACCTTCATCTCCATCTCAACAAAATCCAGTGCGCCATTATTCAGCACCGCAATTTTAATGGGTAGATTTTCCTGGCGAATGGTTAATAGGTCGCCCATTAACATGGCAATGCCGCCGTCACCCGATAGGGAGATCACTTGACGATTGGGGTATGCCTTTTTAAGTCCAAGGGCCATTGGCATGGCATTGGCCATGGTGGCATGACGAAGGCTAACCATGGTTCTCCGTTTGCCGTTGGTCTTGAAGTGACGTAGCGACCAGACCATAGCGGTACCGGTATCGGCGGTTAAAATTGCATCATCATCAGCATATTTGCTGATTAGGCTTGTGAGGTATTGGGGGTGAATGACGTTACTATTACCCGGTTGTTCTTCTGCCTCCAGTATTGCTTCCGTCTTTTTGCGCTCTTCAAGGCATTCTTTTAAAAAGCGATCATCGGTTCGCTCCTGCAATAGTGGTATTAGGGCTTCGAGCGATGGAATAATGTCTCCCTCCAAGCCTAGTGCTACTGGATGGCGGCGCCCTAGTCGACTTGCATCACGATCAATCTGAATGATCTGGGCGTGCTGAGGATAAAACTGCCCCCAAGCAAAGTCAGCCCCTAGCAATACCAGGGTATCGCACTCTGTCATCATATGAAAACCGGACTGCACTCCGAGTATGCCGGTCATTCCAAGATTAAATGGATTGTCGTATTCAACAAAGTCTTTCGCCCGTGAAGTGTGCGCGATGGGCGCTTTGATTTTTTTGGCCAAAGCAATTAATAGATCGTGCGCACCTTGGCAGCCTGCACCAGCATAAATGCCAATTTTCTGGCCTTTTGCGATGATTGATGCTGTTTGTTGGAGCTCAGCATCAGACGGACGACGCACTGGATTGGGGAAATGAGCGGAATAAGGAATACTGTCACTCACCACTGCGTTACTAATGTCAACGGGCAAAATGATGACAGCAGGTCCTTTTTTGCTAATGGCCGCCTGACATGCTAGTACTGCAATGCGCCTGGCTTGTTCAGCGTTATAAATCTGCTCACAGAAAACGGAGCAATCCGAGAAAACTTTCTTAAAGTCGACTTCTTGCGGCATATCTAGGCCAAGACTCATGGTGTCGATTTGGCTGGCAATGACGATTAAAGGAGCATGATTGCGGTGCGCTTCATAAACGCCATTAATCAAATGAAGGCTGCCTGGACCGCAAGAGCCTGCGCAACCGGCTAACACTCCGCTCATATAGGATTCAGCGCCGGCAGCAAAGGCTCCAACTTCTTCATGACGTGTATGAACCCATTCAATACTGCTTTTGGAGATGGCATCGGTAACGTGATTTAAGGTGTCCCCAACCACGCCATATATGTGTTTTACACCAGCCAGTTCGAGTACCTCAATCATAATTTGCGCAGCATTTTTATTCACGGTAATGTCCTTTACTGTTGGTGAGGGGTATTTTTCAATGAATGATTTTCTGATGGGTGCAAACAAGTTGCGAATTAAGCCCGCATGAACGTGGTTAATTTGGCGATGTCGGATTGCAGTTGCTTTTGATCTACGGCATGGAAGCAAAGTAACTCGCCGACAATCGATTCTGTAATTCCCATTACCTGCGTTGGCTTTTCTAAGACAGTGTCATTCGGTGCAAAAACCAGCGTTGCGGTTTCCAGCAGCTGTGCAAGCCCTTTTCCTGCATCGTTGATTTCAATGGCCACATTGAATGCCGCTTCGGGTGTGGGGTTCATAAGCAGCGAGTCGTATTTGCTTTTGATGAAATGAGATAAATTCATCGCCGCTTCGTCAATTTCCAATCGGGCATTATTGTTACCAAAGATATACGTTTGCAATAATAAAAAAATAATAACGGCGCCAAAGACCCCCATCAGTCGGGCCAGAAATAATGAGCTTGGTTCAAACGAAGTGTATGGCGCGTTCGTGTAAGAAAACGATAGGCAAACGGCTAAAGTGACTACAGCAATATAGTATTTGTAATCTTTGCTCATCACAAATCCCAGTGTAAATGCGATCATGACCACGATTACCGGAAGCTGTTCGGGGAAGTTGCGTAAATAATATTGCAATAGGATGGCTGCAAATAGCCCTACGATGGTCCCTAAAAAGCGATTTTTAGCCTTCTGAAATGTTAGAAAAGTGCTAAACGGAGTCACGATCACAATAGCTGAGAGGGGTATCCAATATCCACCAACCCAATTTGTTAACTGATAAAACAAAAAGGTGACAAAAACCAGCAGGGTGATCTGATTAATTCGGTTTTTAGTAGCTATGCTTTGCATACGCGATTCCAGTCATCGATCAGCTTGGATATGCTGGGTATTGAATTAGCATCACTTATTTCGGCAATTGCCCCCTTTGTATTTGTAGTATCGATCATTGCTTCGTTCGATACTGCATCGAATAGGCTGCGAAGGGATAACATAGGGGATGATGTCGCCTTAAACCCCCTGCTGACATCCTTGGCAAGTGCCAATTGATATGAAATGACGCTTGCATACAGGGCTGAATATGCTGGATTCAGATGGGGCAGCTGTGCCTTCATGAAAGACAAATCATTTAATATGCCTTGATTATGATTGGTGAAATTGGCTTTTTCGGTGCCCACCAAATCCTGCTGTAGTAATCGCAGGAATGCGCTTTTAAATGTTTTATCTCTAAAATTAGGGAATAAAAGAACCGCTAAGCTGCCTACAAGGCCGAATTCAATATAAAAAAGCATGCTGTTGATTGCGGTATTGAAATCCGTGTTGCCACTTTGAGTTCCAACAATGCCAAACATGATCAATATTGCAGGTACTACAGCTGTTTGAGCATCCTTTGCTAAAACTCGAAAGTACACATAAGTGAGTACAGTAACCCCGATTAATTGGATGAAATTGAAATAGGAAATAAAACCAAAAAGGATGATGGTGACTGAAACCATCATGACGAGCTTCCAAAAAACAATGAGCTGCTGCTTTTTGGTATATGCCGGAAGCATTTCGGTGGCGATGACCCCGATCATGGTGGTCATAAAATACAAACCAGGGGAGTCTGGCGCAAAAAAGAATGCATTCCAAAGGCACAGGACTATTGCGGCCGAGGATGCTTTAAGGGCCAGTAGTCTGCAGATCCAATACGGATCATATTTGGATAGATATTCGTTTTTAATGCTGTAAACGAACATAAGTGCTCATCCCGTTGATTAACGGGTGTTTCTTATCGGGGTTATTGATTTGGATAATAACGGGCAGTCGTTGTGGTAAGAGCAGCCATTTATTCTCCGTTTGCACTACGGGTACGCCAGAAAAGGGTTGGTTTGTTTGCCGCGCAACACCAAAAGGAATCGAGACTACTGTACCTTCAAAGCTTTTTTTGCCCATATAGGTTCGGGGATATATGGTCACCTTATCTCCCGCTTTCACGCCGGCCAATTCTGTTTCCTCAAAATTCGCCTGAACGTAAGTTTGCCCATCGTTGATCAGTGTAAACATGGCTACTGCTGGCGAGACATGGGTGCCAATTCCCAGGAAGATATTTTCAACATGTCCGTCATGAGGCGCTCGGACGGTGGTGTAATCCAAGGACAGCTTGGCTGTCTCCATAGCCGCTTTTAAGTTGTTTGCATTTTCTTTTGCGGAGAGAACGTCAAGCTTATCAATTTCCAGTTGATCCCGAATCGCTTCTACCGCATTGGCTTGGGCATCGACCTTATTTTTCAAGTCGAAGAGTTCGATGCCGGGTATGCCACCCTTTACGGTCGGATCATTCTTGCTTTTATATTGATTGCGCAGAATATTGAGCTCAGCCAATGCTGATTTTAGTTTGTGCGCTGTTAATTCCGTTTTCTTTTCTGACGATGTGATGGTGATGAGCGCCTGTTGATACTGAGCTTTAGCGCTATCGTAATTCAGTTGATAACTTGAAGAATCTAAACTCACCAGAGGATCCCCCAGTTTGACCGCCTGCCCGTTTTTAATATGAACCGCAGTGACTTGGCCGGCCACTCGAGGCGCTAATGGAGTGGAAATCTGCACAACGAAACCATTGTCGGTAAAGCGCAGATAACCTAGTAACAAGTAAATTCCAAATACCAGCGCTCCCAGTATGAAAATGAAGGTAGTGAAGTTGGGTCTCTTTTGAAGCTGCGCTTTCAGATCGGCTTTGTTCATCTTAATCTTCATTCGGCTGAGTTGATTTGACGAGTTGTTTCTGTATGCTGTATTGCTTTTCGTTAAATGATGCGCCACCACCCATATTTTGATAGAGCTTGGAATAGGCAATCAGCGTTTGAGTTTTAGTTTGCAAAATGGCGATATTGGCGAGATATAGCTTAGCCTTGAGTTCGAGATATTGACTCTGTGAAATAAGGCCTTTTTGCAGCATTGCATCAAATGTGCCGGTATTCACTTCGGTATTCATTAGGCTACGCTCTTCGAACTTCAATTTTTGATTGTTCGCTTCAAAATCGACCAAGGCATTGTCTATTTCTCGCAGGGCATTGTCGACTACTTCCACATATTGAATAAGCGCTGCATCGTATCGTTTATTCGAGGTATTTATGTAGCCAATCACCTGAGGATTTAGCGCAATGAGGGCAACAGCGCTTCTCATATTCGCATTGGTATTTCCGCCGCTGCCATTGGTGGTCGTGTTGATATTAGTACCTACATACGTTAAATTAATCTCCGGGGCAATCATGCTGGCAGCCGCAGAAATTCCATAGTCCGCTGCATCTATCTTAGCCCTTGCCGCAGCCACATCTGGGCGGCTATTAATCACAGAAGCGGGCGTATTTCCAGGTGCGGCTTGCTCTATTTTGAGATCTGAAAATCTGCCCTGAATATCGAATGGGCCGATGGATCGGCCTAGCAAAATCAAAACTGCATTTTTTGCGCTGACTTGATTGGCCTTATTTTGCGCAATCTGAGACTCCAGCTTATGCATCTCAGACTCCATATCATTTAACGCAGTTTGGCTTGTTAGGCCCTTAACAGCCATCGCTCGCGATGTATTGACTCGGCTCTGAAGATCGGCTTTGAGATCCTTCAGTCCTCGCTCTTCTTCATGTGAGGCCAAAAGAACCGCGTAGGCAGAAACAATTTGCGCACTAATGGAGGTTCGAACGCTGAGATAGTCGGCGGCACTAGCCTCCACATTCTTCGAGGCGCCTTTGATTTGGTTGGGCAGCTGGATAATATTAGCTAAAAAACTGGGAATAAATGCTAAAAATCCGGTTGAACTAGTGACTGGTATAGGAAGGTTGCTGACAAAAGTGGTGGTGTTGCCACTGGCTCGGCCTGCGAGCAAATTAACCGACGGAATCCAGCCTAATTTAATTGTTTCAAGCGAGGCTTGGGCTAACTCGACATTCTTAATGGCCAGGGACAGTTGTTTATTCCTCTCAAGCCCTTCTTGCACCAAGCTATTTAACTCTTTACTACCCAAATTTTCCCACCATGGGTTTTGAGCAAGATCGACCTCACGTTGAGTTTGGTTGTTGGATGTAAAGCGTTCAGGAACACGAATATCAGGGGTGCTGCCATGAAACATGCAACCCGCAAGGCCGAGCGATACCAATAAGAGCGCTCCACCATCAATTAATCGAGTGGCAGTCGAGCGTTTATGCTCTGATCTATTCGTCTGCCGATCCATCTGCTTGTATTTTCTGTGTCATTTTGAGGGTATGTCTAAGCGGGCTCTATTAATTGACCCTTAAAGAGGTCGCGCATGGGGATCAGATTCATTTCGCCTCTGGGGCGCCATGCTCTGGTCCATAAACAAATAAGGCCACCTTGGTGACCTTATTTGGTATTGATCACGCCTTTTTTTGAAATGCGGAGCACCAGCCATTACTGTCAACTAATTTACCTGGCATGAGTTCGCAAGGGCCGGAAGCTGATTTAGATGCCCCTTGATACAGTGCGCAAAGGCCACAGCGTGAACCCGCGACAAAATTGGGATATTTTGCTTTGTTCACTTTCAGGTGGTCAGTCACATATCCCAACGCAACAGCTTGTGGGTCCGTAGGAGACAGCATTGCTTGAGCCTGCACTTTTCCATTCAAAACCAAGGAAGCGGTACCTGCGGCTGAGAGAAGCATAAATTGCCTACGACTATTTTTCATGTTTTTTCCAGTGTGTGATTATTTCGAGTTAAAAGTAATGCGTTTTACATCATAAATTTCTGTGTGAAGCGTAGTGCAATTGATTTAATGAGAATTATTCTTATTAATTTTCAATAAACAGATAATTTGCTTAATTATAATTATTTAAATATATTACCTAAAGTAGTTATTGCTTTATTTGCCACTTTTTCTTATTAGCTGGATCTGAAAGCCGAAATCCTTATGAGCGCACTGTCCATTCCATTTTTTTCAGTTCAACTTCGATTGGGGCTGACTTTACGCATTTTTGCGCTGATTTTTAGCTTTACTGGCTTCTCTGCCGCGGCACAGTCCGCTGTAAAAAATGGCGAATACTTAGCCACTGCTGGAGATTGCGTTTCTTGCCATACAGCGCCAGGAGGACAGCCATTTGCTGGTGGCTTAAAAATGAAGACCCCATTTGGGGATTTACTAAGCCCTAATATCACCCCAGATGCCGCAACTGGAATCGGATCATGGAGTAAGGACGATTTTTTTCGGGCCTTGCATGATGGCATCAATAAAAAAGGTCAAGATCTCTATCCGGCCATGCCATTTACGTCTTACACCAAGGTGAGTCGAGAAGATATCGATGCTATCTATGATTACTTAAGAACGGTAAAGCCTGTTAATAACGCAGTTAAGGTCAATCAACTGGATTTTCCATTTAATATTCGCAGCTCAATGCTGGTGTGGCGCGAACTCTTTTTTACGCGCGGTTTTTTTAAGCCCGACCCAAAGCAATCTGATGTCTGGAATAGAGGTGCTTATTTAGTCGAGGGCTTAGAGCATTGCAGCGCATGCCATTCTCCTCGGAATATCATGGGCGCGATTAAGCCTTCTAAAGAATATACGGGCGCTGTGATTGATGGTTGGTATGCCTTAAATCTCACCTCAGAACCCATTACCGGTCTTGGGAAATGGTCAGCGCAAGATATTGCCAGTTACCTCAAGACAGGTAAGTATCCCGGCAAAACGACTGCGTTAGGACCGATGGAAGAGGTGGTGCATAACAGTACACGCCATCTCACCGATGCGGATTTACTGGCGATGGCTACTTACCTCAAAAGCTTGCCAGCAAATTCCAGCTTAATGGCTGATGGTCGCAAGATTGATACCAATAAGGCAGAGGGTACGCGTTTATACGTTGATAACTGCAGTGGTTGTCATCAAAGTAGCGGTAGGGGAATTAAGGATGTCATTCCTCCGCTTGACGGTAATCCAGTCATCATTGCGCCAGATGGAGCCAATATTATTAAAGTCATGATACGCGGTGTAAATGGCAGAAATGGGTATATACCCATGCCTGCCTTCGCTTCTCGCTTAAGCGACGATGAAATCGCTGCTATAGCGAACTACGTTAGAACGAGTTGGGGTAATTCTGCTTCTGCAAACATTACCGCAGCTGAGGTAAAAAAAGTGAGAGCAAATCCGGGAATTTAGGCATCTTCTATTTCTGCCGGGATGCATCGTTTCTACATGCTGCTTCAAAATAATTGGAGTTTGTTATTAAGCTTTACAAGATTGGCGGCTGAGTCGGGGTACATCTCAATTCAATCAATAATCTTAGAAAACTCAAATAACCGTCATTTAAATATTTTTTGTATCAGGATTAAGGTAGCGCCGTCAGGAGTGCTAGCTTTTGCTACCCCTAATTCCCCCCTCATTTGATTACTACTACACCCTCTCGATCCATTAGTCCTGCTATAGCCTCGCTATTCATTGTGATAGCAGAGTTGATGGGCACTTCCCTGTGGTTTTCCATCAATGGGGTTGCCGACAATTTAATGGATTCGTGGAATATTAGTCTTGTGGGTATAGGCATATTGACCAATGCGGTGCAACTCGGTTTTGTGGCAGGCACACTGGGCTTCGCTTTAAGTGGAATTGCAGATCACTTTAAGCCTAGTCATCTTTTTGCTGTGTGCGCCTTGTTTGGGGCGCTCTTTAATGCTATTTTCGCCTTGTGGGCTGATAGTCTTTGGGCGGGGTCTTGCTTACGCTTCTTAGTTGGGATTTGTTTGGCTGGTATCTATCCCATTGGCATGAAACTCATCATGACCTGGGATCCCCAAAACGCGAGCTCGCGCATTGCTCAATTAGTTGGCATGCTAACACTAGGAACAGCGATTCCGCATGCCGCCCGCTACTTCAGTGTCGATTGGCCTTGGCAAGAGATTATTCTCTTGTCTTCCCTCCTGACGTTTGTTGCAATGGGGATGATTTTCTGGCTCGGCGATGGTCCCCACCTCAAATTAGGCGGTGCTTCACGGGTCAAATTGAGTGGCTTTCGTGAACTCTTTGCTATTTCAGAGTACCGTCGATCTGCCTTGGGGTATTTCGGTCATATGTGGGAGCTCTATGCATTCTGGGCGTTGGTGCCATTTCTGATTGCGAGCAGCTATTCCATAGAAAATTCCATTCATTTATCGGGCTTAGCATTCCTTGTCATCGGGATTGGTGCAATTGGCTGCTTTCTTGGAGGGCAGCTGAGTAAGTCCATTGGCGGAGTGAAAGTTGCATCAAGCGCTTTAGCCCTGTCTGGCATGTGTTGCCTACTCTACCCATGGATTATTGGAATACCGTTGTGGCTACAAATTCTGTTTTGGGTTATGTGGGGAATGAGTGTCGTGGCTGATTCGCCACAATTCTCCGCACTCTCAGCACAAGCATGCCCTCCTGAAATCGTCGGTACTGCACTGACGATTCAAAATGCCATTGGCTTTACGATTACGATGATTTCAATTCAAATCAGTACGGCAGTCTTACCCCTGATGGGCAACTACATTACTTGGTTATTGTTGCCGGGTCCTGTGTTGGGACTCATTTTTCTGAATCGAATTTCAAGACGCACTTAATCAGTGTATACCGTACTGAAATCGTTAGCTTAGATACGCTTAGGAGTAAGCGAGAGGGTTTAATGGGGGTGTAGATGTGCATTGGAGTTGCTAGGTAAAAGAAAAAGCTACTGAACTTTCATTCAAGGACATTTGTATTGCTGGTGGGTCGGGCGAAATTGACTTCGTCGAAACTTCGTTTTCGAACTCGCGACCAACGGATTAAAAAAAGTTGTGACCTTACAAAACTATATTTAAAGCATTACTTAGCGGTGTCATAAATCAGGCGTGCTATTGACTGTACGATTGCATATTGGTGCAAAATTTGAAACTAGGCTTGGGGTTAGGAATATGTAGACATTGCATACATGATTGACGATCTGTAATCGATCGAATGCAATTGCGCATGTATAAAGTTTTATAAACTGATAATTTTCTTGAGTGGTTATAGGGCTTAAAGGCTTATCAACTCGATTTGATTAGCTAGGCGCCTGGATAAAGCTAGATTAGGAAATTTAGGGGATGTTAAGGCTTTAACAGATGGCATTTATGAAATGCGGGAAAAGTTTGGACCAGGTTGGCGCATGTATTACGTGGTGAGGGGTAAAACGATTGTTGTGATGTTGGGCGGCGGGGATAAGTCCAGTCAAGCGAGTGATATTAAAGCAGCAAAAAAATTAGCTAGGCTATTGGAGGATTAAATGAAAACTGTAAGAAAAGAAAATAAAAGTTAGTGATTTAGCTGAGTTTGATATGACTCGCCATCTCAAAAGTAAGCGTGCAATGACTGAGTATTTAAATCAAGTCATCGCTGATGGTGATGATGCTGAATTGGCAACTGCCTTAGGGCATATTGCTAGGGCAAAAGGTATGGCTGAGATTTCAAAATCAAGCGGTATTACTAGAGAAGCCTTATATAAAGCACTAAAGCCCAATACAAAACCCCGTTTTGACACTGTATCTAAGGTTCTTGGTGCCTTAGGCATGAGAATTACAATCCACGCTTAAGAGACTTTGGAAAATAAAAAGCCCCGCAAGAAGCGAGGCTTAGTAATGCTGGTGGGTCGGGCGAGATTCGAACTCGCGACCAACGGATTAAAAGATTTCAAATTGTGTTTAAACAGTC
>JAUYRJ010000061.1 GCA_030696845.1 Polynucleobacter sp. | reverse complement strand
GTTGGGGGCAGTAAAATTGTGGGATTTTTGTTGGGCTACTGACTGAGTGCAGCGTGTCACTGCTTGCTTTCATGGTTAAGGCTCCTCTTTGTCACCTTATCCATCGAAATAGTGTCTTTTTGGCCCTCGCACATCAAGGTAAGCTGCGCCACCCCTGCGGGGTGACCTTGATTTTATGTAAGCCTTATGTCACTTTTAAAGTCTTTTAAATTACTGTTTTATAACGGTTTTTATTAATAAATTGCACTTGCATTTGTCCGATATTTGTATATAATTTAAGGACTATGAACAGACTAATTAAGCCACCAATCCCCCTGCCAGCACTGATTGCTCGGCGCATTAGCCGCAGTCCAGCCGATAAAGTTTGGACGGCAAAGGATTTTCTTGATCTCGGTAGCCGTAGCGCCGTCGATAAAACACTGCAGCGCCTCACCAACAAGGGTGACTTGCGGCGGATTGATCATGGTTTATACGATCGCCCGAGACTTAATCCCCTCACCGGCAAACCAAATCAGCCAAACTACCAACACGTCATTTGGGCTATTGCGCGGCGCGATAGTGCGCGGATGCTAATTGATGGCATGACAGCAGCAAATGATCTCGGCTTAACAACGGCAGTACCAGGCAAGGTCATTGTTCATACCGACGCACGCATCAAGCCGATTCAGATTGGAAATCTAACCATCCAGTTCAAGCTCGCATCCCCCAGCAAACTCATTTGGGCAGGTCGCCCTGCTATGCGGGTAGTGCAAGCACTGCACTGGCTCAAAGACGGCATCAAACAAAATGATCTTGCGGCAGTCTCTGACATGAAGGGCGCTTTAAGCAAAGTATTTAATGATCCAAAAGCTGGCGCATTGATTAAGCAGGATTTGAAAAAGAACTTTTCGCATTTACCTGCGTGGATGCATCCCTTACTACTGAATCTTACAAATCAAGTAAGTCACACTCAGTTGGCTCATTAAAATACCGTCTATGAATATCAATTACCTTGCAGTTCTGATGGCCAGTGAAGGCGATCGGCGCAATCTCTTTCTAGAAACAGCCGTGCGTTTAGGTACCCCACTACGTAATGTTGAAAAGGATTTTTGGGTTTGTTTTGTTTTAGATTTACTTTTCAATGGCAGAGCAGCTGATGAACCACGTCTTTTATTTAAAGGCGGCACATCCTTATCCAAGGCGTACGACTTAATTTCACGCTTTTCTGAAGACATCGATATCACGGTCTACCGTGAAGACATTGGCCACTCCGTTGATTTGGCCGTGCTACAAAGCTGGGGTAAAAATAAGCGGGCTGACTATTTAAAAGAGATCAAGATGGCTTGCTCTGCTTATATTCTGGGGGACTTAAAAAATCGCCTTACGATGCAAATTCAGAATGCGCTCAGTACGGCCGATATTACTATGCCAGCCCTAAGGGTAGTAGTTGATTCCAGCGATCCTGATCAGCAGACTTTGCTCGTTGAATACCCTTCGCTTGAGGCTTCTGGAAAAGACGATTACATTGAATCGAAGATTAAGATTGAGTCCGGCGCGAAATCTGCGCTAGATCCCACAAAGCTGATTACGATTACGCCGTATATCGGTCAAGAATTTATTGGTGGCGACTTGAGTGTGGCTAATGTGACCTGCATAGCCCCTGAGCGTACTTTTTGGGATAAGGCCGTCATTGCACATGGCTTGCGTGCTTGGTTTGAAAAAAGAGGTGCCTTGAAAAATAACGGCAATCGAGTCTCGCGCCACTATTACGATCTTCATATGCTTTTAAATAATTCAGTTGGTCAAAATGCAATTCAGAATATTGCCCTTGGCAAAGAATGTGCCATGCATGCCTCCATCTTCTTTTTTGACAAAGACTGCGAACAGAATTTAGCTGCAGAAGGTCATTTTTCGATCTACCCTAGCGATGCAATGATTCCTGCGCTTCGTAGAGACTACGATCAAATGTCTGCCATGATTTTTGGTGATACCCCTAGTTTTGATGCCATTCTAAGTAGCATTCATGCTGCCTCAAAAGAACTTCAGGGCGCTCGGCCCTGAAGTCGCTTCTTTAAATCCCCATATTGCCTAAATGCTGGGTAATACGGTCGATTGGGTTATCCGAGTTGGTTAAGGGCAGGCCTAAGCTTGCGGTCCGCGCCCGGATGGGTTGATCGCTATGCAGGATGGCTGCCCTGGAGTTTTTTATTACAGACTCTGGCATCTCTATGGCGTCATAAATGAACTCAATCGTAGATTGCCAGTCCTCAGGTTGGTTATTTTGCACAAACACTTGCATATAAAAGGGATCGGTCACGTATTTATTAAAGCACTTTACTTTTGCCGCATGATCAATCTCATCGGCTCGTGATTGAAGGTATTCAATCATCTTCGTTTTGGCCTGAATAATTAACTCAGGACTACTTTTGGATTTAGCTTTACTGTGCAATACGTTTTCAACTAACTTGTTTTCAATTTCATACTTACGTACCTCATTTTGTAAAGACATTACTGTGACTTGCAAATCCTCAACCTGCTTTTCCAGGTCGCGCTTTTCATGCATGATTTTCTGAATGCGTTCACAGCCCCGCTTAGACTTAACCTCCATTGTTGGATCTTCTGTTTCCGGGTTCTCGGGCACCTTTGAGGCGCCGCTGAGCAAGCGCTCTATTAGTCGTTTGCCCGTCTCAACCACTGGCGGCGCTTCCGGGTCTTGCCTTACAGTCAGCTCTGTCGGCTCCGGCAATAAAGAATCGAGTTTATAGGCTGCCTCGCTTAATACGGCTTTTTCAGCTTTATCGCTGGAATTATGGGGCATCGATGACGGCACCTGCACTGCGCCCTGCGTTAGGCTTAGCGTGGGTTTTTCGGTCTCTTTGGACGCCTCTTGCGCGCCAATTGGGGCCAGGTCGCCCATTTCTTTTATGGGCACATGTACGCGCAGTAATGGCTCTTGCTTATTTTTTGTATGCTGCTGCTTTGTAGGGCTTGATACCGCATTCATTTCTGTAGGCGGCTCTACCTCTACATTCTCTTTTTTGCTTGTATGCGCCGCTAGCTCTGCCGCTTTTTTAGCTTCGGCTCTTAAGGCTGCCTGAATGCGATTTTCTTCACGAATTTTTTGCAATTGAAGATTGTTTTCTGCCGCTCGCTTTTGGTCTGCTTCTTTTTCTATACGCAATTGCTCCTTACGGGCTTCTCGATCCCGGGCCCGTTGATGTACTCCGCCATCGGTTAACACTTCAGATTTAAATCCCCCAACCACTTCAGTCATTTTGCAGCTCCCCTTTTGATAAAACACCCTTGTAAACTGGATTTTGATACGCACTTGAAAATAGATTGACCCCTAAATTAGGATCGATGTAATCACCAGACTGCCTCTCTATATTTGGAATGAATAGATTGGAATCGATTCGGTCGTCATACCGCAAGAGTGTCTCTTGTAGGAGATTACGGATATGCTCGTAGTCCATGCCCTTGGCTTGTAGGTTTTGTATCTGTATTGATAGATTTGTAATCATTGGCAATACCTTAAGCCACCCTTCTTTCTCTTCTATGCCATCAGGCGCCCCTGTTGTTCCCGCCCGAATACGGAGGTCAACCATGTCAAAAATGCGTTCTTTAGTTAGGGTTGGCCAATCGTAGGTTTTCTCTGTGACGGTCACGGGTTTGTTATCAACTAAGATGGTTTTGATAACGGGAGCCCCCATACAGCGCTCCACCTGTTCTTTACTTAGCTCCTGCAGCAAGAGTTGCGCACTGTATTGGGCAATGTCTTGCAGCCAATCTTCAATTTGGTCTTTAAACTCAAATACGCGCCCAGAGAGTGCGCGCTGCAATATATTGGCCTCGGTTGCGGTTTTGGGTCGTACTACGGTTGATCTTGCGGCATCTTGTAGGCCGGTAACCTGCTCCCAGTCATAACGTACTGCACTAGTGTCGTATACGATGGGGTCAATCTTCGGATGCCCTCTGGGAATAATCACCTGGTTGAGGGGCTTGCCTTCGGTATCAACGATGGTGATCTCACCAAACCGAGAATCCGAGTGCTTTTTGATGGTTTTTTCATTGATGTCGCTAGAAGCCACCCAGCCCGGTATGCAGAGGTCCCGGTGCTGGTTAAATCGATCTCGTGCTTCGTTATGCTCCTCTTGTAGGCGCTCTGTAAGGTCTACTAAGCTGGGGCCTATAAATTGACCATCTACTACCTGATAGGGCAATAAGAAGAACGGATACCAGCGCTCCCCTGCGCTAGCTGGGGCATAAGGTTCGCGTAGCCAGTCTGCTACCCCCTCTACCATCGTATAAATACGCTGGGTTGTTCTATCCCATATTTCTAATACGACAATTTGCTGGTCATCGCTCACCGGCGCTGACCCGGCATTGAGATGCATGGAAGCCAAGCGCCGGGTTTTTCGGTGGGGCGGTTCTGCTTGCCCTGGCTGATATACCTTGGCATTAGAAAGGTTCTTTTTGTAAAGCGCCTCTGCTTGTGCCCGTTTCATAGGAATGATCTGGCAGATCCAATCGGCATCCAGATAATCCCAGAACTCGCATATGGATGGATCTATTAAGAGATTCTCGGTTAGCACGCGATCAATGACCAGGCCCTGCGCCGCCTCTACCTCTGCGCCCTCCTGAAGCGATCGAATGAGCTCTTTGAGTTCAGCTCGCTTAGCCTCATGCTGATTACGCTGCCCTGCATCCTGTAAATCAGCTATTAACTCATCAATTGCGAGGATATTTTCTTGAGCATCATTAATCCGGACTTGTATGTAAGCATCTTGACTAATATCACGCTGGTACATGACTTTCAAAATGCCAATACTGCAAGTTAAGGCTGCCCGTACCGTTGATTTAGCCCTGTTTTTTAGCTGTGCTCGCTCTAGGGCTCTATTGGTGACTTTATCTAAGGTTTTGCAAAAGAGTTTTAAATCTACGCCAGTATGGGTTGGACTGGTCGATATCTCAGGATTACGCGCGTAGACATTAGGCAGCACGGCTGAAATCGTGCCATGAATTAGGTTTGCTCTTAGGCTGTAAAAATCTTTTCCGGTGGGGTCAGCGTTCCAATTAAATCCTGCTACGGTTTGTCGATTGTGTTTTACCCGTTTATGAAAGCTATCCCAATGCGCTCGCGCATGCGCTATGCGGGCGATCCATTTTTGCTGAAGGGCTTCTGAGTGGAATGATGACATCCCTCATTTATAAAATGAGGGAGTGTCAACACGGGATTTATCTGGAGTAAATATATACTGTTTTTTGTAATGAACCCCTTAATCCAAAACAATTTTTGCAGTATTAATTACATTTGCCCATTTGCTGACTTCACTTTGCATAAATGCATTGAATTCATCAGGGCTTGATGCCACTACTTGAGCACCGTTTTCTTGTAACTTATTTTTAATTTCAGGCATTGTTAAGGCTGCAACAAATTCTTTGTTTAATCGATTGATTACATTTGTGGGCGTACCTTTAGGCACCAAAACACCAAACCAAGCTACCGCCTCTATATTTGGGTAGCCCGATTCTTGCATTGTTGGGACATTTGGAAAGATTGGAGACCTAGTTTTTGATGTAACAGCAAGCGCTTTTAATTTCCCACTTTTGATGTGTGGACCGACAGCAACAATATTATCAAACATCATATCTACGGATCCACCCATTAAATCGACATGTGCCGGTGGACTTCCTTTATAGGGAACGTGTGTTATGTCGACATTTGCATACTGTTTAAACATTTCACCAGCCAATTGATGACTTGTACCAATTCCAGAAGATGCAAAATTAATTTTTCCGGGGTTGCTCTTGGCATACTCGACTAATTCAGCCACGGTATTTACTTTCAATCCCGGCGGAACAACAAGAACTAGGGGCATAGTGGTCATTAATGTGACCCCATTAAAGTCGTTAATAGGATCAAAGGTGAGTTTTTTATATACCAATTTTGAAATTGGAAGAGCAGCAGTTCCGATTGTCATCATATAACCATCAGCTGGAGACTTTGCGCCAATTTCAGTTCCAAGATTACCGCCAGCCCCCGGCTTATTTTCCACAATGATGGGTTGATTGAAGGCCTGACTTACTTTATCAGCAACCATCCGCGTTATTTGGTCTGAAGCTTGACCTGGCGGATAAGGAACGATAATTCGCAAGGGTTTATTTGGAAATGATTGCGCTTGAGACAAACCAAATACAGCTAATAAAGCGAATAAAGTAATCAGTTTCTTTGCTTTCATTTACTTCTCCTTGGTATTTTTAAATCGTTTAACTAACGTTTCCTCTGCTCCGTGAATATGCTTTCCAAGAAGATTTATTGCATCTTGGATTTTCTTTGTTTTAATCTTTTCAATTAAATTTCGATGATCTTGGTTACCTGTTTCTGCCCATATATCGTTTTGTAATGTCTGGAGCCTATACATTGTTATCAGTTGGTGCATTGCTCTAAACTGATCTAATAAGCGATCATTTTTTAATGCATCCATAAAACAGGAATGAAATTGTTCATTGGCCCTCGCCAAGCCGTCAATATCCTTTCTTTTAAGGGCTTTGTCGCCATCATCACAATAACGCTCCATCCTCGCCAGAATGGCTGGCAATTTTTTATCGTCAAACAACCTTCTTAAGGCTTCCCGCTCAATAATGCTTCGAATGTCATAAACTTCATGAATGTCTTTTGGGCTTGGTAGCATGACACGCATTTTTTTTCCAGGGCTTACTGCAACTAATCCATCGTTTATTAATAGTCGGACAGCCTCTCTTACAGGAGTGCGGCTAACCTCAAATTCCTCGGCAAGTTGATTTTCAGAAAGCATTGCGCCAGGCAACAGGTAGCCCTTCAAAATACGTTCTCTTACAGGCTGATATACCCTGAGCCATAATGGCTCAAACGTATTAAATGCAATTTCCGATATTTTCATTATTTGTAGCTATCGCCTAAAAAAACACCCTGTTTTATTAACTGCTTTTGAAGTTTTTTTACATCTAAGTGGGCGACACTTTCGCCTGAATTGCTAGCCATTGCAGCGGCAGTTCCAGCTGCTTCACCCATAACTAAACATGGCGCCATATTTCGCGTTGCGCCGTGCGCCACATGCGTTGCTGAAACGCATCGTCCTGCAACTACCATATTGTCGAGTTCTTTTGGAAGCATTGAACGGAAAGGAATATCAAAACTGCCATCCCCGCCAATTTGATGGAATATAGCCTGACTACTATCAGGTGCATGAATATCAACAGGGAAGCAAACCATTCCTACCGTATCCTCAAACTTAAGTCCCTCTAAAACATCCTGATCCGTTAACTGATAGCGGCCATGAATATTTCTTGACTCCCTAACGCCTGGTATGGCTGCTGGCACCATATAAGCACCTGCAAATCCTGGAATATGTTTTTTCATAAAGTTGCCAATCTTGTAACACTGGGCAGTTAAATCAGCAGTTGCCTTTGAAAGTGCTACAGGATCTGTTCCATCCACATCCAATACTGCAGAAGTATTTACATTGATTTGATCTGGCCAAACGGTATTAAAAAAGACATTTCTACCTTTATTAGGGAATATTCCCTCGCTAATAACAATGTCATCCCACTTCGCAAATGATCCATTGAAGTAAACGGGTATCGGCTCTCCACCTTCAGGTCGAACTGCCATTGCTGGATCAACCTCACCCATTTCTTTGGCGATAACCCGTGTATCCACATTATGGAAGTGCAAAATCATCGATATAGGCTGCATTCTTTTTTTTGGGCCATCGCCAAACCGGAACGGAACACCCAACATAGCCGCTACGTCACCATCACCAGATGCCTCAACAATATTTTTAGCTTCAAGACGATGTAGTCCACCTTTTGCAGCAAAGGTTAATTCCGTCACTTTTGCGTCTTTTGCTGATGCGCCCACTACAGTTGCACCATAAATTACCTGAACGCCTGCATCTGCGAGCATTTGTGTTGTCTTGATACGAAAATAATTTCCGTCTACGGGAGTGACGGCACTTGTAAAACCTTTATACGGTATGTGGCCAACAGCGCCCCCCATTTTTATCAGCTCATCCACTATTTCCTGAGCAAGCCCAAAGACAACCTGCTTGCCAAATTTATCCACAAAATTATGCAAACAAAGCCCTGTAGTTGCATTACCGCCAACGAATGGCCTTGGCTCCAAAAGGATCACTTTCGACCCGTTTCGCGCTGCAGCTAGTCCAGCTGCAACGCCGGTAACTCCTCCTCCCACAACAACCACATCGCATTTAAAGTCCATTTTTAAGTCTTTCTTGATCGTTAACCTGTATACAAGTATACTGATAAAAATAAGGAGAGCAAGAAAAAAATGGCATTAATAATGAAAGGCTTCGTAAGTGGTGTTGCTAAAACAATTCATGAAAAAGATGGCGAGATAAACATTGCTTATCAAATTGCTGGTGAAGGCCCTCCACTATTACTGCTACACGGATTTCCACAAACTAAAGTCATTTGGCACAGAGTGGCACCGGAACTTTCAAAAAAATTTACGGTTATTGCAACCGACCTAAGAGGATACGGCGACTCATCCAAGCCTAATAGCAAGCCCGATCACTCTAATTATTCTAAGAGAGCAATGTCCAGTGATCAATCTCAGGTAATGAAACAGCTTGGATTTAATACTTATTTTGTCGTGGGTCACGATCGGGGGGGGAGAGTAGCCCACCGCCTAGCCGCAGATCATAGCTCAGAAGTACAAAAGCTAATGGTATTGGATATAGCGCCAACATTAGCGATGTATGAGCAGACTCATATGCTCTTTGCTAAGAGTTATTGGCATTGGTTCTTTCTTATCCAAAAGCACCCAATTCCAGAAACATTAATTAGCGGAAATACTGAATTTTTAATGAAACAATTTATGGGCGGAAGGCATGCTGGTTTAGGAATATTTGATCCGGCGTGTTGGGATGAGTATTTAACTGCTATGAAAAATCCAGACTGTTTACATGCAATGTGTGAAGATTACCGTGCCTCAGCCAGTGTTGATCTAGAACATGATAGGGAAGATATTCAAAATCAATTCAAATTACAAATGCCAGTTAAGGTGCTATGGGGCGAATATGGTCAAGTCAATGCCTGCTTTAAACCACTCGAAGATTGGAAAAAGGTTGCAAGATATGTTAGCGGGCATACCGTTAAAAGTGGGCACTACATTCCCGAGGAAATTCCAGAGGTATTAATTGAAGAAATCGAGAATTTCTTTAATTAAACGCTGCTTATGAATAGGTCAAGTATTTACTTTGGGCTTAATACAGGATAGCTCTGAATATTGTTGTAATAAAACATTACCAAAATAGATATTCAAAAACTAGTTCTGACAAAGTTTGAGCTCATCCTCGATGAATTCCATTCGATCTTTCCCCCAAAATAATTGGTCTCCAATAACAATCATTGGGACACCAAATACTCCGCGCTCGACACCCTGATCCGTGCTTTTTGCTAACTCATCGCCAATTTCATCACTTGAACTCAAAATTTCGAATTCGTCAGGATCTATACCTAGCTCAATCACTGTAGAACGAATGCCAGAATATTCAGAAATGCTTGCATCCCCCTGCTCCCAATATCTATCCATAATTTTCTCTACAAAAGGTAATTCCAAACCGAATCGTCGCATTACCAATGAACCGCGTAAAACACGGCTGGATTTAATAGGAAATTGACGTGGGATAGCAAAAGGTAAGTCATACTTTTTTGCCCATCGCATTAAATCTTGCTTCCTGTTACGTAACTTTGCCTTTGGCTCCTTCATTAATTCATAATTATTATTTCTAAAGACATAGCCTAGGTTAAATGGATGCAAAACTAATTCAGCATCATTTCTGATTAAAATGGGCTTGATGAGTTTTAGTGCGAAGTAAGTATTGGTGCTGCCAACATCCCAATACATATCTAATTTTTTTTGAGGCATATAAATTCCTAAAATATTCAATCAATTACTGCAGATATACTTCTGCTTTTTGAATAACTGGCGTCCAAACGTTAATTTGATCATTTAACTTTTTAGCCAAACCCTGTGGAGATGCGCGATCATCCTCGACCGGAATGGCTCCCAACTTATTCATATTTTCTTTAAAGGTTGGATCAGATAAAGCCGTTTTAAGGGAATTAACGAGCTTATCTGAAATAACCTTTGGAACACCTTTAGGTGCATAAATTCCATGCCAAACTGTGATTTCGAAATCAGATAAACCTTGTTCTGATAACGTCGGTACAGATGGTAGTGCAGTCAATCTCTTCTTGGTAGTCGATCCATAAGGCTTGATTCGATTGCTTGTTATAGGTTGAAGTGTCGTAGTGATTTGATCGCACAGTAAATCGACTTGACCACCCTGTAAATCAGTCATAGCCGGCGCAGCACCTTTATATGAAATTGAAGTTAAAGCCAGGTCCAAGCGGGACATTAAAAGAAGACCGCATAAATGCGATGCAGTGCCTATTCCAGCATTACTTATATTGATGTCTTTTTGATTTGCTTTTAAATAGGTAACTAATTCAGGAAAATTATTAGGTGATAAATCTTTTTTTCCAGTCAAAACCATAGGAACATCAACAACCTCGCCTATATAAGAAAAATCTTTTCTTGGATCAAAACGCAGTGTTTTTGACAAAGAAGGAAGTGTAGACATTCCAATGTTATGAATCAGCAATGTATGGCCATCTGCTGGAGCTCTAATCACCGCCTCTGAACCTACAATACCTCCTGCACTGGCTTTATTTTCAACTATTACAGTTTGATTCAAATTCTTACTCATTGCTATCGCAAGATTTCTAGCTACAACGTCTGTGGGCCCGCCTGCTGAAAATGGCACAACTAATGTTATTGATTTATTTGGAAAAGTATTTGCAACGGCAAAACTGCTTGCTAGAGCAAAAGTTGCTGCAGCAATAATAATTTTTTTCATTTTAAGTCTCCTATAAATTTATATTACTAGGCTTCTGCTTGCATTTCTTTTATTAAAATATGATCCTCATATAACTGCTTTATTTGATCATCACTTAAACCAAGGTACTCTTTTAATACTTCTGAATTGTGCTCTCCCAAGCTAGCGGCTTTTAAATTTACATTGGTTGCCCATTCTGAAAATTTAACAGGCATACCAGGTATATCAAAATCTCCTAATACATCATCATGAACACTTCGAACGGTTCCTCTTTCCTTTAAATGAGGATGCTTCATTGCTTGATTTAGAGAAAGAACCGGAGCACAAGGAATTCGAAATTTATCTAACACCTCTATTGCATCATCTCTAGTTAAAAAATTTGATAGCCATTCTTCAAAAATTTCTTTCAAACTGGCGTTGTTATCGCGCCTTAATGCGGCTGAAGTAAATCTTGCATCACTTAATAAATCTTGCCTATTAATTGCTTCACAAAACAATTTCCACTGATGTGGTAAAAGTGCCATAGATAAATAACTTCCATCGCCGCACTTGAATATTCCGGTCGGTCCTCCGTCGGGATGTTGGCTTCCTGTGCGCTTTGGTTGATAACCTTTTCTCAATGAGACTCTAGGAACATTCACTTCGTGCATATGAAAATACGTATCTAATAATGTTGCCTCTAAGAATTGCCCCCGCCCTGTTCGCTCACGATGTAATAGTGCAAAACCAATTGCCATTGCTGCCGCTAAACCAGTAGCAGAGTCACCCATTGCCATTGTTATTAATGCCGGATCTCCCTCTGGCTCGCCAACTAAATCAGTAACGCCAGCATAAGCCTGAGCAATATAGTCATATCCGGGCTTTAAACTTAATGGACCCGTCTGTCCTGCCATAGAAATTGAACACATTACTAATCTAGGATTAATTTCTTTTAAATCCTCATAAGCAAGACCCGACCGCGCCATAACTCCAGGACTAAAATTTTCAACTAACACATCGCATTTAGAAATTAAGTCTTTTAGTAAACGTTGGCCTTTATTGCTTTTAATGTCTATGGCGATGCTTTTTTTAGAATGATTATGTTGAAAGTAGTATGTACTTTTTGATGAGTTTTTATGTTCCTGCTCCCTTGACTTAAGCCCGCCAACTCTGGTTCGATCACCCAGCGGGGGCAGCTCTACCTTAATAACTTCAGCGCCCAACTCAGCCATGATTCTTGTGCAGGTTGGGCCAGCAACAATTTGCGTCATATCGAGTACACGATACCCCTCTAGCATCGGCAATCCCGTATTCATATCTAATTATTCCTATGCTTATTTTGAATCACGAAATTGCCCTTTGCCGAAAAGATTTTCCCACCGCTCATCTTTTGGTTTGTCTCCGCTCTTATCTACCTTTTCAGATAAAACGCTAAGGCCCCGCTGTACTTGAGGGCGCGCTCTAACCTCTGAATACCACCGCTGGATGTTTGACCAATCGCTAAGATTTTGCCCTTGCAATTTGTATGCACGTAGCCAAGGGTAAATCGCTATATCTGCTATCGAGTAATGGTCTCCAGCAAAATAGCGCGCTTCAGAGAGCCTTTTATCCATAACACCATAAAGTCTTGCTGCTTCTTTTGTATAGCGATCTATAGCATAAGGGAGACTCTCAGGGGCGTATTTACGAAAATGATGCGCCTGTCCAAGCATTGGTCCCATACTCCCCATTTGGAACATTAACCATTGAATAACTAAAAAATACTGCTTACGATCACTCGGCAAAAGTTCACTCTGTACCTTATTCGCTAAGTACATCAAAATTGCACCGGATTCAAATACCGAGAAAGGCTTTCCGTCAGGCCCATCCTCATCAACAATTGCGGGAATTTTATTGTTGGGTGAAATCTTTAAAAAGCTGCCTGTAAATTGCTCGCCCTTGCCTATGTGAATAGGTATTACCCTATACGGAAGACATAACTCTTCCAATAAAATTGAAACTTTATAGGCATTTGGTGTGGCCCAAAAGTACAGTTCAATCATCGCAAAGCGCCCTTTTGCGGGTTAATAATCAGTGAAACCATCATAGGTGTATTGAGTGTTTTAGACCAATATGAGATCACGATTGGGGTATAGTTATACGTTATGGCTAGAGCGATTATTAAACAAATAACTATATCGGTAGATCACTATGGAGTTAAGGCAGCTTAGATATTTCGTACGCATCGTCGAATTAAATAGCTTTTCTAAAGCAGCTAAAGATTTATTTATTGCTCAGCCCGCGCTTAGCAATCAAATTAGCAACCTCGAAAAAGAACTGAATACTCAATTACTATCTCGAAGTGTTCGTGGCGTAGCGCCTACGGAGGCTGGAAAAACACTCTATGCACACGCTCAAGCAATTATTAGGCAAATCGAGCATTTAAAACACGAGGTTGTAAACCAGTCAATTAACCCTCGGGGGGTCGTTTCAATTGGCATACCAACTAGCGTTTCCAATGTGTTAGCAAGTTCATTAATTACGGCTGCACGTAGTACGTATCCAGAAATTCAATTAAAAATCGTTGAAAGTCTGAGTGGTCATCTCGAAGAGCTTGTATCAACAGGCAGAATCGAAATGAGCTTACTATTCGATAACCCATACAAAATATCAAAACAAAATGAAAAGAATATTAATTACAACCTTATCAGAATACCAATTCTTGAAGAAGAGCTTTATTTACAGACTACTCAGATACTTACTATCAAAAGCCAGCAAAAGAAAATTAGTATGGCAAAAGCAGCTAAATTAAACTTTGTGTTACCAGGAGAATCCAATTCAACACGGCAACTGATTGATCATGCATTTAAAAAAGCTGGACTTGAACTCAAAGTAATAACAGAATTAGATTCACTTTCTACCATTCAGTCTGTAGTCGAGGATGGGCTTGGCGCTACTATTTTGTCTTTGTCTGCTTTTGTTGGAAGTTTAAACAGCAGAAAAAGTACTGCCTATTCAATTCAAGATGCCAACCTCAAGAGAACCGTTTCACTCTGCACCTCAAATACGGTCACACTGAGTACTGCCGCTCAATGTATTGCGTCGTTAGTACCAAAAATTGCAAATCAATTAGTTCTCAGCAAAAAATGGGCTGGCTCAAAGATGATTATCTAATTATCTTTTTCCATGCAATTAAGATATACCCATAATCTAAATTAATATAGCCTTTTTCAAGTAGAGGTGTATAGACTTAAATATTCATTTACTTACTCTATATATGTCAAAAATTCTTGAAAATGTAATCGTTCTTGATTTAACTCGGTTCTTCTCAGGCCCACAAGCCACGCTTCTACTGGCGGGCTTAGGCGCAACCATCATCAAGATTGACGACCCCAAAACGGGTGATCCTTCCGCCTTCTCACCCCCTTTTGCCGGACCTTCTGGCATCTCATTTCATAAAAAAACTGACCTTGATATGGGTCTTGCATACCTAAAAAGAGCAAGGGGGAAAAAATCGATCAATTTAGATTTAAAAACTCCTGAAGGGCATGCTATTTTTATGAAACTAGTCGAAAGTGCAGATGTCGTCATTGATAACTTTAGTACAGGAGTGGCGTCACGACTTAAAACCGATTATGCAAATCTCCTGTTGTTTAATTCAGAAATCATTTATTGCTCACTAACAGGTTATGGCTCCACCGGCTCAGAAAAAAATCTAAAGGCTTATGACTTGATGGTTCAGGCTGCAGTTGGATTAATGAGTGTCACGGGCGAAGAAAGCTCTCCACCAATTAAGACTGGCTCTCCTATATCCGATGCCATTTCTGGCTCGTACGCAGCCATGGGAATTTTAGCGGCTTTGCTTCATAAAGAAAAAACGGGACAAGGACAGGAAATTGATATCTCGATGGCCGATTGCCTTTTTTCCATGGTATTTGATGAGCCATTTGACTGCTACAAAGAGCTCGGAATTAAACAAAGGCAAGGCAACAGAATCATGCGATTTTCACCATTTAATGTCTATAAAACACAAGATGGCTGGATTGCACTTGGTGCAGCAACTAATTCTGATTGGATTGAATTGCTCAAAGTAATAGAAAGACAAGACTTACTTAACGAGCAAAATATGATGAGTACAGGATGGAGAATAGAAAATAATGAAAGTGTCGATGCCATCATTACAAATTGGACAAGAGAAGAGTTAACCAATAACGCGATTAATAAATTAAACGCAAAAAAGATTCCATGCTCACCCATTAGAACCATTGAGGAAGCTATTAATTGGAATCAACTACAAGAAAGAGAAATGATTACTACTCTAGTGAACCCACTATCAAACAGCGTTATTACTGCATCAGGACCAGGCTTCCCAATCAAATTTAGCAAAACACCAGTCAATTACGATCAGCCTGCTCCATTACCCGGTGTTCATACGGAGGAAATACTAAATAAGTTGGCAGGACTATCAAAAAATGAACTTTTAACCCTCATAAAAAAAGGAGTGATTGGAAATTTTGAATCACTTCAATCCCAAAAAAATAATTCCGAATGATCCTAAAAATACTACATTAAGATTACTTCATCAAAATAGAAGCATTCAATGCTAGGAACTGACGTTATGTGATACGTGAACGTAAATATTAAAAGTGATCTTAATACTAATGCCAACTCTTATTGCAAGGTAATTCCTGCCTCCTTAATAATAGCTGCATATTTTTCAGATTCTGCTTTACAAAACGCAGCAAACGCCTCCGATGAATCGCCAACTCCAACAGCCTGTACTTTTGCTAATCTTTCTTTAGTATCGGGCATTGCTAAAACTTTTACCACTTCAGCATTAAGAATTTGAATGATGCTTGAGGGCGTGCCTGCTGGCGCCCACATCCCATACCATGTAGATAAATTTAATTCAGGATACCCACTTTCAATAAATGTAGGTACATTAGGTAATACATCCACCCTTTTGGTAGAGGTAACACCTAAAGAGCGTAACTTTCCAGAGATAACTAAACCAATTGAGGATGGCATTGAATCAAACATAAATGTTACTTGGCCTCCAATGACATCTGTAATAGCTGGCGCACTTCCCTTGTAAGGAATATGGGTAACATCCAGTTTTGCCAGTGACTTAAATAGTTCACCCGTAAGGTGGCCGGGTGTACCATTACTGGATGATGCAAAGCTATGTTTACCAGGCTCAGCTTTACATAGATCCACCAACTCCTTGACTGATTTAATTGGTGAATTTGCACTAACAATAAGTTGAATTGGCGTGGATGCCAGGTTTGTAATTGGCACAAAGTCTTTTAATGGGCTGTGAGACATATTTTTGTATAAATATGGATTTACCAATTGTCCAGAAACATTTACTAAAATAGTATAGCCATCAGGTGTTGCCTTTGCCACCTGATCGGCGCCAATCATGCCACTAGCACCAGGTTTATTTTCAATAGTAAATGGCTGCTTAAATACCTCAGATAGCTGAGTACAAACTATTCTTCCAACAATATCAGTTGGGCCTCCAGGGGGATATGGAATAACTACCTTAACAGCTTTTGTAGGGAATCCTGTATTAGCAAATACATTTGTTCTTAGTCCAGCGCTAACAATAACGCCTCCAATTAACATTTGCCTTCTAATTTTATTCATGGTGTCTCCATTTTTTTATGTAGCAACTACAGTTAAGTTTAAAAAAGTAATTACTTTTACATTTGCATCCCAACAACCTTCTTTTCAACTAGCAAATCGAGGGCTTTATCATCCAAACCCAATAAATTTTTTAATATTTCCCTTGTGTCTTCACCCAGATGCGGCGGAGGTTTTTTATATTCCACTGGAGTTTTTGAAAGCCGTATTGGATTTGCTAAAAACTCAAAGGATTTATTTTTGGACCCCGGCAAACGACATTCACGCTTAAGCTTTCGAGATATAACTTGTGGGTCACGAAAGACATCCGCCACTCCATTAATTGGGCCGCATGGAACACCACACTCCTTTAGCCGCCTCAACCAATCACTTGAACTACGCCTAACCATAATCTGTGAAATAAGCTCGATTAATTCAGTCCGATAAGTTATGCGTGTTGCATTTGTTGAAAAACGTACATCGCTTGGCCACTCTGATACACCAAGGCATTCGCAGAAATTGCGAAATTGGCTTTCGTTTCCAACGGTTACGATAATCCTGCCATCTCGGGTCGGAAAATCTTCGTAAGGAACTATATTGGGATGTGCGTTACCCAGCCTAATTGGCTCTTGCCCGCTGGTTAAGTAATTCATTGCTTGGTTAGCAAGGCATGCCACCTGTACGTCTAAAAGTGCCATATCGATATGCTGTCCTTCACCCGTTTTATTTCGGTGATTTATGGCAGATAGGATTCCAATAGTTCCATAAAGGCCAGTCAAAATATCTGTTAAAGCTACTCCGACTTTGATTGGCCCCCCGCCCGGCTCATTATCAGGGCGCCCTGTAATGCTCATTAATCCGCCAAGGCCCTGAATTAAAAAATCGTAGCCGGGACGATCTGCATAAGGGCCGGTTTGACCAAACCCAGTAATAGAGCAATAAATCAAGCGCGGGTTAATAGCATTTAAGGTTTCATAATCCAATCCATACTGAGCCAGCCCGCCAACCTTGAAATTCTCAATCACAATATCGGATTTCTCAACCAATTTTAAAATAAGCTCTCGACCCTCTTCTTTAGTAAAGTCGACAGCAACCGATTTCTTATTTCGATTAGCAGCCGCAAAGTACGCAGAACGATTTGAATCTAACTGTAATTCATCATCAACCCATGGCGGACCCCAGGCTCGAGTATCGTCCCCACCTTGAATCCGTTCTATCTTTATTACTTCAGCGCCTAAATCTCCGAGCGTTTGGCTAGCCCACGGCCCAGCTAACACTCTAGAGAGATCTAATACACGAAGTTCAGAAAGTGCCCCCATTGGTTGCCTAACTAAATGCCTGAATGCCGGTCTGAGCACGACCCAAAATGAGGGCATGAATGTCATGCGTTCCCTCGTACGTATTGACCGCTTCGAGATTGAGCATGTGACGGATGACGCCGTATTCATCAGAAACACCATTGCCGCCGTGCATGTCGCGCGCCATGCGGGCAATCTCGAGTGCCTTACCGCAAGAATTGCGCTTCATAATGGAAGTAATTTCTGGAGCAGCAATGTGCTCATCTTTCATTCGGCCTAGACGCAAGCACCCCTGTAATGCAAGTGTGATCTCCGTTTGCATGTCGGCGAGTTTTTTCTGAATTAGCTGATTAGCGGCAAGGGGGCGCCCAAATTGTTTGCGATCCATGGTGTATTGACGGGCCTTAAACCAGCAGTCTTCAGCCGCGCCCAGCACGCCCCACGCGATTCCGTAGCGAGCAGAGTTGAGGCAGGTAAAGGGGCCTTTAAGACCGGTAATTTCGGGGAACTCATTTTCGGCTGGAACAAAAACGTTATCCATTACGATTTCGCCTGTAACAGAGGCCCGCAGGCTCATTTTTCCAGTGATCTTGGGGGCCGATAAGCCCTTGATGCCTTTTTCTAAGATATAACCACGAATCAGGCCTTCATCGTTTTTTGCCCACACTACAAACACATCGGCTATCGGTGAGTTGGAGATCCACATTTTTGATCCGGTGAGCTCAAATCCCCCGGGAACGGATCGTGCCCGGGTAATCATGGCACCAGCATCAGAGCCGTAGTTAGGCTCCGTCAAACCAAAGCAGCCGATCCATTCACCGGTGGCTAATTTGGGTAAAAACTTCTCTTTTTGCGCCTTACTGCCAAATTCATTAATGGGCACCATGACTAAAGAGGATTGAACGCTCATCATGGACCGGTATCCAGAGTCAACCCGCTCAATTTCTCGGGCAATCAGACCGTAGGACACGTAGTTGAGGTTGGCTCCGCCATATTCCTCCGGAATCGTGATTCCCAACAGGCCCAATTCGCCCATCTCCCGAAAGATCGCGGGATCGGTGGTTTCATTCCTGAAGGCATCGTGAACGCGTGGGGCAAGGCTGCCTTGAGCATATTCAAAGGCGGCATCACGAATCATCCGCTCTTCGCTGCTTAACTGGTTATCCAGCATCAGCGGGTCTTCCCATTGAAAATTACCTTGCGTCATCACCGTAACCTAATTCAGATCAACGCGAATTGGTAATGGATCTTTAGTACCCAGCCATACTTCTTGAGCCTGGATGCGCACTTGGGCTACACGTTGCAATACCTCATCATCGGTAATCGAGCTAACAGGGTGAGCAATGACAACCGGCTCCAAAGCCTTCATGCCAACAGCCTGTCTTGTTAACTCTGTTTCACGAACAAATTCAGTAGTAATAATGGCTGCACTCGGAATTCCCAATTTTTCCAGCGCAATAGAATCACGGATGCAGGCAGAGCAACAAGATCCGCAATCACCAATCGCCGTTAATACAATATCGCATTCTGCAGCGATTTTTTCTATTAACTCAGGGGCTGCATCCTTAGAAAAGCTATGCTTCACGTAATAATTTACTGCTGAAAATGTAATATCTTCAGATAATGCTTGGACAGCACCCCTTAATATTTTATTGGCATTCCACTTGGAGTTATCTAACACTCCAAGGCGTAAGCCATTAAGTATTTTTTTACGTTGCGACGTGGGTGTAGTGTCAAATCGAATCACACCACGGGGATCATAAACACTATTTTGTTCATTAGACTTCATTAATATTTTTTCCTCTACCTAATATCAGTTACAGAGCGCAAGTACCGGTTGCGCAATCTGATTCAGCACTTGAATTCGCTAAGCCCTCTATAGGCTTGTGAACCGGTGTACTCATATGACCCCAGCCCGGAATTAGTGCCGAAAATCTGCCGGCTTCACCCCCCATTACGAAAAGATGGATGTTATCTGGAGAATGAATAATAGGAATTAATGTATCGTCTTCTCGCTTGAAGTACTTTGGCAGGTTACGGTTATATACTTTTCCATAACGATGCCCATAAGCTAAATCAATAAATCTATTGCCATGATTATGAAATAAATAGTGGCGTATATCCGAGCGTGACCAGCCATGTTTTGCAATAGTTTGGGCATGCTCCAATCCAAGTACAACTGCAATATGACCACCCAAGACCGCACTATTAGAAGCAATAGTACTCATGGCCGAGCACATACTATCAAGAATCCCTTCTGGATCATTCGATATATGGTTGGTAACACTATGCGGCGCCTCTGCAGCCATAACAAAAACAGTTGAATCTTCTGGTTTGTAACCGTGCTCTACGTGATAGGGGGCAAATGGGCTTTGAGCTTCATTTTCAGCGACACAGTATGTATATTTCCCAGGGTGACCTAAAGTACTTTTATCCAAATCTCCTGGCCATCCACCCCCAACATTAAGCATGACTAGTCGAATTGCCCTACCAATGGTTCCATTTGCACGATTGCCCGAACCAAAAGCATTGACCCCACCATTCATTCCAATTTCTTTTGCGATCGGCCCATTAACGATTAATAATGGAGAGGCGACATGGGTTGTGGCCTGAACACCATTAAGATTGAATGCCTGATCAGTTAACGCAAGAATTGCAGCTCTTACTACTGGAGCATACTCAGGCTTGCAGCCAGCCATCACCATATTAATTGCTAATACTTCCCTGGTAAGCTCGCCCCATCTCGGAGCAACTTTAGTTTCTACATAGCTAGGATCACCGCCTAATATTTCAACTATTTGATCAATTTTTTCTTGAGTAGGAGGAACCACAGGCAAGCCATCGGTAAACCCATGCTCAAAGTAATACTCAACCAGATCAATATCAGATGCAATCTCCTTGGTAACGGCCATTTCTAACTCCTATTAAAGATATAGCCATCTTATAGTTACCAGATCATTATTGCCAAGTAAATAATATTTCTATTTATTATTCCTAAATATGGAATAATAAATGCTTATTTCAATTTTAGATTCATCTTAAGCAGGGACGAAAAATCTGAGGCATATTTGCTTAATTGCCTTTCACCCAAAGAAATAATTCCAAGTTCCCTGATAAATTTTGGAGATGTAATGGGTCTTGACTCTACGAGAGAGCGATCAACTTGATTAAGAATACCCTCTGGCACTAGAGCGATCCCAATTCCGTTTCTGACAAATTGCAGCATAGTTCCGAATTGGCCTACCGTAACTACATAGTTAAGCCTCAGCCCAATTAGAGAGGCGGCACTATCACATGAGATTCGCATCCTCGAATTCCAAGGCAATGAAATTAAATCCTCATTTTCCAAATCGGATAATTTCACACTGCTTTTTTTACTGAGTCTGTGATTTTTCTTGAAAATAATATGGAAAGACTCCTTACCAAGCTTACTCACCTTAACCGAATCTGGCAATCCCTCTATATAGGTGATGCCAATATCAGCCGCTCCACTTCTGATTTCATCTAAAACAATACCGTGCACCCCCTCTCTAATATGTATTTCAACATTTGGATATATTTTATGAAACTCAGAAATTACCTTAGCTAAGGATGCATGGGCAACTGACATCACAGTTGAAATAATAATCAGCCCCCTTTCCTCCTGCGAAATATCCTGAATACGTTTTGTACCAATTCTCAGGTCATTCAGTAATCTCTCCGAAATGGCAACTAATTCACGGCCTTCGGGCGTGATTTGGACTGCTCTAGTCGTTCTCTTAAATAGGGAAACGTGAAGTTGCTTCTCAAGATTCTGAATCAGCCTTGTTAACGCAGGCTGAGACATGTTTAGGGTAATAGCGGCAGCAACAAAGCTTTGATATTGAGCAACAACTAAAAAAGCTTGTAACTCTTCGCTACTGATATTGGGAACGCCATATTGAGACATTATTGAACAATTTTAGATAGCATTTGATCATTGTATATGGCGAATTTAAAGCACTTATTTTTATACGATATGCTAACTTTTGGTAAATAGTCATAATAAAGATAATGGTGATTCAATCCACGTTATTAGCAGTAAGGAACATCGATTTTTGCAGCGAGACAAAAAAGTCTTGATACGGCTTAGGATCTGTAACTGGCGTAATGTTGTACTGGGCATTGGCGCGCACGATCATGTTTTTACCAGTAGCCCCTGGGCGCACATTAACCGTAATACGCAAGGCATAGCCACTGAGCTTGGTTGCTGATACAGAGCCTAAATCCAAATCGGCCTTATCCACCACAAATCCTAAGTCTTGTAACGTGGCAATGACAGTTCGCATGGTCTTTTGCTTATCAGCGGTATCAAAGGAGCGCGACTGGATCGCCCGTAACTGAACTGAGGTTTGGCTATCTGCGGATGAGTCTAAGACACGCTCCTGCATGGTCTGGCAGCCGGTGATTAGCGTAGTAGAGGCGGCAATGGCCAAAAGGGAAAAGCGCATAAGATAGAAATTCGGTTTATTCAACATTTTGTGCCTGCAAGAAAACGGATTTAGATAGCTTGTCGTAAAACTCTTTGTAAATCTCAGCTTCGTTAATACCTTCGATTTTGGTCAGAATGCCGTTTTGATTCCATACCTGCCTCTGAAAAGTTACGCGCACAATAAACCCTTTAGATGCTTCTACCGGCTGATCAAACTTTACGCTCTGCCCTGCTTTATTGGTTAATTCAACCTTAATGGGGTCACTGGTGACGGCAGGCTTGGTGACTAAAGATGCCCTAATTTTTTGGTTTTTGTCGTAACTCATTGCAGCAGCGCCAAACAGAAACCCCATCACAATCGCTCCAGCAATTTGACCGCCATCGGTAGCCGAGCGGCTTTTAGAGGCGACCAGCACACCCAGTGAGGTTTGTGATTCATCGAGGTTAAAACCCATATCTTGCAAAACACTCGCCGACGCACTCAAAAGCTCTTTTTCAGTTTTGATATCGTACTTGCGCGACTGAAGCTGCCGATTAGCTAACGTATCGGGCTGCATCTGCAGAGCTTCTGGCGGTATTGAGGTTGCGCAACCAGAAAAAATACTGATGACACAAATACTGGCAATAACTTTTTTCACAGATTTGCCCTCATCAAAATTTAGAGGTGTTGTAGGCAAAGTTGCGAACCATGCCTTTTTCATCAAACTTAATGACAATCGTCAGGGTTTTTTGGGTTCGACTAACCGTGCCCTTAGCGTCCGATGGTGAAAAGAAAAAAGCGCCCATCGAAGTACTGACTAAACCTTCAGTCGATACCTTGTCATATACCCAAGACTCACGGCGCTTATCGTCCGTAGTCACCATATTGGGTGAGCCCAGGACCAAAACCACATCAGCCGAGCTCATGCCAATTTTGATTTCTTTTTGCACCTTGGCAATGGAAAGATTATCGCCCTCACCTTTGGCGGCATTTATATCACGCTGTTGATCTGCCAGAGAAGTGGGGTAGCAGGCAGAAAGCAAAAGTCCAGCCGACACTACTGCTGCACTAAGAAATAAGGAATTCATGATTGGTATCTCGTATTAAATAAAAATGGAAAAGGGAGGAGAAAACCCCTCCCGAGATACGTCTTAGAACTTGTAACCGATACCAACTAGTAAGTTATAGGCGTTAGCGCTTGTGGTGTTTGTTGCTGTAATCGTGTAGCCCGCGTACTGGCTGGATGCGCTATTGGTTTTGTTTCCATAGCTCATGTAATTGCCCTCTGCAAAGCCATACAGACCACCTTGAATAATTTGTTTATAGCCCAAGCCAAGTGAATAGCCCGTATAGTTTGTGGTGGCTGAGCTGCCTGCAAAAGAGTCTTTAACTGATGCGCCTGTATAGCCCACTTTTGCATAGGCAAGTCCATCAGTACCAACAGCAATCGCTGGTGAAATGAAGATGTTGTAGGAATTTTCTTTGTGGTATTCACCATTGCCAAGTGATACGCCGCCAACACTTGCTGAGTAATTTGCTTTTTGACCTGCTATTGGCATGTATTCGGCGCCAATACCCAGTAAAAAATCCTTTGTAACGGTAGTCATATAGCCGAGCGTTACTACGCCTGCAAATCCGTTGGCATTGCTAATGGATGTTCCGATAGGCGCTGTGCCCACACCAGACACCGTTACATTGCTATTGGAGAAGCTGGGCTGAATACTTTCATAACCAACACCAACTTGCCCATAGAATCCATCGAATTTAGATTGGGCTTGGGCACCAGCCGAAAAGCTAACTACACCTGCTGTAAGTAATGCGATTTGAATTTTTTTCATTTCAATTTCCTTCGTTAAAAAATTTAGTATCAATTGATGAGAGTGTGATAGCAATGGAATTCAGGCAAAGAAAAAATACATATCTAATATGCATACTTTGTTTGTCTATTCGAAAAAGTTTTTACCTAACTCGTTAATGAGTTTTTTTAATTTGTCGGTAGGCTTTAATAAGCGCTGACGCTTATCCTTCGTATCTTGAATTAACTCAACAAAGCCATGATCGATCAAGTGATTTAAGTGCTTGCGGGTATTGAGCATGCTCTGGGTTGATTGCGTGCATACCTCTTTTATCGTTGTCGGTCGGTTCTTTAAGCTGGATTCCAGAATACGAAGCAATAAGTCGTATGTAACGAGTGAATGCCCGTTGTAGAGCGACTCATCCAGATACTTTTTAACCGTAATGATCTTCTTTAAATTTTCGATGTATTCCACTTTTTTCATCCATGTATGTATAACTACTACTTACTGAAAAATCTATAAAAGAAATAGATAAAAAGTTAAACAACTAAATATGCATAGTTACGTTATCTATTTCCCATTTGCTTTCCTGGGAAGATGAAGATTAGTAATGTGCAAGCTCATTAGCCGAGCTTTTGAGATATATTCTTTTAATTTTTATAAGCACTGTGTTTACGTACAGTACTTTTTTATTGATGCAGTGATTCCACTTTGCGCGCGCGCATTACTCCATAGCGCGTTGCATCCCATGCATGATCTTCCGCATCGGTATCTACGTCTTCTGGGTTAGATAGATCGGGTGGCAACTGCGGGATTGTTCTTAACCAGTGTTTGCAATTGTTAAATATCTTTAAACGTTCCTCTCCTAGCAAGCGAATAATTTCTTGCGCGCCGTTTACCCTACTTCTGGGTGCGTTATACGCCTCAATCCACTTCACACCTTTATCTCGGAAGATTTGCCCAATGGAGCGCTCGGCGCCGATTTTGGAAAAGATTGAAGGGTCGGCTAGGTTCATGCGGTATTCGTAGCCTAAGCGCTGGTCATGCGTCTCTATCTTTTTAATCTTATCGGCTACAACGGTGGCATCTTCTCTTGTGCCCGTATTTTCTTTATCGCCATATCCATATAGCTCTCGCCATATGTAGTAGACCCCATCGTGGGATAACGCAAACCAATAAATCGCATAGGGTCTGGCATATCCCCAATCCATCGATCGCCAGACCTTCCAGCTTGGCGGTATGTCAAATGGCTCTACAACGTGTTTAGAGGGCTGCCATACCCCTTCCAGAAAGCTTCCCACATGGATATCCCAGTCACCCTCTAACCAAGCCCTGCGTCGATTCTGGTCGCTTAAGGACTCAAGACTCGTGAGGTAGCTTGGGTCATTTTTCAGTAGGTGTACGTTTTCATAGATCGTTGAATGAATTCGGACCCGTGGGAGCGCCCCTTCTTGCCTGATGATTCTCCCCGCCGGAATGCTACCAATTTGGAACCTTTCCTTTACCGAGGCATGCCCCACCCCAAATGGATTGCAGGTAGCTCGCACCATGCGCGGCATGCCTGGATGAGAAGATCGGCAGGTTGAAAGCATGGCTTCATAGAATGATAGGTTTCGCCAATTAGTGAGCTCTTCAAATCCTAGCCATGGGTATTCATGACCGTGGTAATTCCAGTAGTCCCCCTCACTAGCGCCATACCGAAAGTACAGCATCTCCCCGCTTGGCCACTTCCATACATAGTCGGATTCATTAAATTTTGCGCCTGGAAAGATTTGATAGAACCAACGCTTACTCTTTGCCACTACATCCGCCAATTGAGGGTAGGTCAGACGAAAAAGCGTTCCGCGCCAATGATCCCCAAACCCCTTGCCCACATGCTGGGCATAACTCATCAGTAATGTGTCGGTTTTACCCCCTCCCCTGGTTCCTTCTAGTAATACCTCATAGACTGGGCATGTCAAAAATAGGGTTTGACTTCCTGGCAGTGGCGTCCAGATGGTTTTCATCATTTATGGCTTTGGTTTTGCCGCCTGCTCCCATTCATCGATGCTCATGGCACTCGGCACCACTAATACCCCGCTTTGCAATGGAGCTCCATCTCTTCCGGTATGTTCTATTGCTGATAGCCGTGGGTGGATATAAGGGGCTGCGTGCTTTGCTATGGTGGCTGCCATATTCAGCAGTTTGATGCGACTTTCTACCTCCCCAGCATCATGATGACTCCGCACTTGATCATTCTCATCATGAGTATGACTTTGGCATTTGGTCGATTCCTCTAAGAGCTCATGCATGGTTTTGAGCATCACCTCCAGGGGCGTTATGCCCTTGGAGGCAGCTTGCTCGGCAATCTCACGGGTTCGCTTAGTTAGACTACCTGCTTTGCGTCCTGCGCCTACCCGGGGTCCTCCTGGACTTGCCTTTGCCACTTTCGCTTTGCGCTTTGTCTGATTTGATTTAATTTGATTGTTTTCAGGCACGGCTTACGGTTTCTGAAGAATGGTTAGCAAATGGGGTTGTAGGGCCACAGAGTCTCCATAGGGCTCATCAAACTCAACAATGATTCTCTGAAACAGGTCATGGCGGCTTTGCGCGCCGCGATGTTTTACAACTGTGCCTACGCGCCCACTAGGCGTTTTAACAATCGATCCAATCGGAATGTCTTCCATGTCTAGGCGCTCGACCACCCCCTTCAAGGGGTAGCTTGTGTTGTGCCCTTTGGTCTCGTGCTTGTTATGCTCATTGTGTTGCATTGGTCTCTCCTGCCGAATTCATTGTCTTTGCACTTTCTTTGCGCTTATTGATTTCCAGAAACAGCCGCACCTTGAAGGCTTCATAGCTTTCCGATGGCTTTGGGCTCATTTGCAGTTCGCGCCCTTTGAGGTCAATTCCGCTATGGGTTTTCCACCAGGAATCTTCTGCCTCCTCTGAAAAGCCTGCTTTTCGTTTTGCTTTTACTATCGACAATACATAGGCAGCGTTAATTGGCAGGGTGTTATTTGCTTTTAAACGCACTTCCTTGGCTGTCTGGATTGCCACCTCCAGTTCGACATCACTTACTTCTAGCGAGGCCATTTCTTCCACTTTGGATTGATCCATTGCCTTCACTTGGCACTCTTTACTGATTCTGGCTAGTAAGCATTGCTTTCGCTCTTTTATCGCCATCGCCTTTTGAATGTCGTGATTTACTTCTGGGGTGTCGGGGGCTGGGTTTATTTCTAACTTTCCCTTTATGTCTTTATTTGACTGGTGACTGGTATATGGAGTTTGGTGATTGGAGACTGGTGTATGGTGATTGGTGACTGGTGAGCATTCCGCATGCATTGCATTCGGTATG
The DNA here is from genome assembly GCA_030696845.1 of Polynucleobacter sp. Taxonomy (GTDB): domain Bacteria; phylum Pseudomonadota; class Gammaproteobacteria; order Burkholderiales; family Burkholderiaceae; genus Polynucleobacter. The sequence continues at coordinate 2,887 of JAUYRJ010000061.1, read as the reverse complement.
CGTTCGCATCCTTTATCGAAGTCGCTGGCAATTCCATTTTTTACCTGCTCTGCATGAATGCCCTGCCAACGGGTTTCAGCACTGCGCTTGGCTTTAGTTTGCTTATCCTTAAAGCGTGCCACTTCATGATCGCAGCGCGCTTGATGCCACCCATCGTCTTTAAGAATAAAAAATTCATTAAGCACTAATGCAACCGCATTTCGTTCATCCCGTGTACGGGCATTAATTAACCGCTGCACGTGCTTTACATCACTGGGTAAGGGTTTTTCTGTGGCGTAGTACTTGCGGATCAAGCGACTGTAGGCGGCGTCCTCTACGAATGTCAGATGAGAGGTTGCTTCTGCGTAGTCTCCAATGTGGTGCTCGTAATAATTCATAAAAAATCTGTCTCCATTTTTTGATTTCACTGTCAATGCATTCCTGCATCGGATAGTGAATCTATCAATGGATCAGCGTATCGTCAAACCACTTTATTTTGAATTTATCTTTAATTAATTTATTTGCTATGCGTAGTTCACATGAATGTAGAAAATATATTTAGTGAAATTTATTATTCGCTCATCTATGCTCATCCTTTTCACTCTTTTGTGATCCAAGGTCTATCAGATCGGGACTACATAGGCGTAGTGATTTATCCACATCTGTATTTTCATATTTGTGATTAAATATTTTTTTGTAGTCCATTTTTAATCATGGATTTAAAAATGGTCTTTCGTTTGCTATTGACCACGTGTGTAGCGGTGGCTACATTGCGACTCAGTAGCACCCAATTTAATCGATACAAAAATAAATACGGAGATTTAAAAGATGATTGTGATTCGTTTATACAAGCTTTACCGCTCGTATGGTTACACCAAAATGAGCTCGGCCAAGACGGCGCTTCAAATTTATCGCAAGCACGTTAATCGCGCTATTTAAGGAGCAGCTATGCAAAATACAGCTTCAGTATCTGATTCATCTACTCCACCATTTACCTTAATGCGTATTCCTCAAATTCTGAAGATCATGCCAATTTCTGAATCTAAGTTTTGGCTGATGGTTCAAAAGGGGGAGTTTCCTAAACCAATCAAGATTGGAAGGTCATCTTTTTGGACGATTGAACAGGTTCATGGGTTTATAAGAGAAAGGAGTGGGCAATCCACCAATTGAGAAATTGGGTATCTCCTGAGCTTGATAGATTAAACCTATCAAAATCTCAGGAGATCCATATCTACCTTAAATCGAGGATCGCCTAATAGGCTTCCTTCTTTTTCATTCTTATGGTGACTCAAGATCAAATACATTTAAGGAGGCTTATATTGATAGTCATTTATCCTTAAGAGGCCGTCAGCCCATGCCCTCTATAAAGGTATCAATAAATCGGGCAATCGCATCGCCGACCCTGGCTAAAGTTGATTTACGCTCCAGTATTTTCGGCTTTTGCTCCAGAACTTTAATTAACTCCTCGGACCTTGGGACTTGATTTGTGAATTCATAACCTTCTAACAGGATTTGAAGTTTCGTCCGGCTAATCCCCTCAGACTGACAAAGTGCCTCAAAGGCCGCTTTCTTCTTTTTGGCCCAAAATACCTCAAACTCTTCTGCAACACCATCAGGAGACAAGCCACTGAGGCTCTCTTCAATAAATTCCTCAATAAGAGCCCTCTTTGAGCGCAATTGAATCTCTCCAGACAGGTAGTCATCAATCTGCTTTTTGATTCCTTCGCTCTTTTTGCCCTTGCCGCCATTCTTTAACCATTCGGCTAACAACAGGATGATGTACGCAACATTGATTTGATCCCGATGAATGAGAACAATTTCAAAATCCACATCATTCAGAATCGAATCTTTCTCTTTGGCATTCTCATGCTTAACGCGTTCATAGATATCGAGATACTTGGACTTGTAATCTTCAAAACCTTGCTCAGTAAGCGCAAGATCCCCCTCTTTGTAGTCGGTAAACGAAGTAATTACATTTTTTAGCTTAAGAAGCTCTCTAAACCGCGTTACAAATACTAGCTGCTCGTTCTCATCCTGCAAGTCATCTACCGATGAAACGGTTGGAGTTAAGGCAAGGAGTTCCTCAACCGCTAGGTTGTATTTCTCAACATAATTCTCGTAAGGCTCTAAAAGTACTGTTTCTTTGGCATCCTTATTGGAGAATAGAGCAATCGCTTCATCCGTCTTTTCCTTCAGATTCCTAAAGCAAATGATATTACCCTGTGATTTCTTATCATTCAGGATGCGATTGGTTCTAGAGAATGCCTGAATTAAGCCGTGATACTTTAGGTTCTTATCAACGTAAAGTGTATTGAGTCTTGGACTATCAAAACCAGTGAGGAACATATTGACAACTAATAAAATATCCACTTGCCCCTGGCGTACGCGCTTAGTGATATCTTTGTAGTAGTTGTAATAGTCCCGGCTATCCTTCGTCGAGAATTTGGTACCAAACATCTCGTTATAGTCGTTGATGTATTGATCTAGTTTGTCACGGCTATAAACGATCTTTTCTGGCGTTACGCCATCATCTTCAGGAATTAACCCGCCGGTACCATCAGCCTCAGAATTGGCCTCATTCTGTTGATAACTAAATATAGTGGCAATCTTTAAGTCTGAGCCCGTTTCTGCGATTTTCTGCTTAAATAAGTCGTAGTAGCGAATCAACGAATCCACGCTGTCAATGCAGAACAAGGCAGTAAAGTCTGGATGCTTTGTCTTTTGACGATGATGATCAATGATGTAATCAGTGATCTTATTAAGCCGGTCGTCAGCCTCCATCAGCTCCTTGGTATCAATCGATTCGACGTCGATATCCAAGTGACTGCCGGACTCCTTTTTCTTGTAACGCCCAACATACTCTACAGAAAAGCGTAGGACGTTCTCATCCCGTATAGCATCAACAATG
>JAUYRJ010000050.1 GCA_030696845.1 Polynucleobacter sp. | reverse complement strand
AATGGCTTCGTTTCTGCTCATCCCGCAATTCTTGAATGACTGCTGCGTAACATGTGTTTTGCGCTATAACAAAACGCTCTAGCGAGTCTTGAAATTCAAGCTTGTGATTAATCATTACCAAACCCTTGAAAACGGGTTATTACACCATCGAAATGTTAGGGATTCGCCGCTTAAAGCATCACTCAGCAGACCGTTCAATTGTTACTGAAACAAGAACAATCTTAACAGCCAAGTATTGAGGTGATATTTTTATGGTGTTTCTATATTACAGAGAGAACCTCAGTTAAAGACTTTCCTTCATAAGTAGGTTTATCTCCAATCTCCTCAAACGGGTGACCAAGTCGATTGACCCAAAAAACGTCAAATCCAAACCATTTTGCCGCAAGAGCATCCCAGGCATTACTCGAAATAAACAATACCTCATTTTTTTGATAAGGAAATTCCTTAAGCAATAGTTGATAAGTTTGAGGGGCTGTTTTAAATAACCGAACTTCTTCTACCGTGACTACTTTATTTAAATAAGGCTTAAGTCCATTACTCTCCACAACCGTAGCGAGCATTTCCCGGCTTCCATTTGAAAGAATAGCCGTGCTCATACCTTTTTTTGTGAGCGTCTTTAATACCATCAGACTATCCTCAAAGCTAACTAATTTTTCATAATGCTGCATTAATTTAGACTCGATTTCATGTGTTAAATCGAGGTTAAATCGTTTGCAAACGTACCTTAGCGACCGCACAGTAATTTCCAAAAAAGGCAAGTAATACTTACTCCCACTTGGATTCGGATCGCTCATAGTTGTGAGTCGGGTGTATTCAATCTGACGGTCACGCCACATTAAGGCAAATGTTTGACCATTTACAGGGTAAAACCGCTCTACGAGTTGACCCATGGAGAAAACATCGAATAAAGTGCCATAGGCATCAAACGCAGCCAATTTATACATTTATAAATCCATACAAAATTACAAATGAAATAAAAAAGGGCCGCGAGGCCCTTTTTATGTATTAAGTTGACTGAGTACTTAAATTAAATCGAACAGGTAGATTTTTAGCTAACTCTTCTTTTGAGACCTTTTTCTTAACCTCAAATTTTCCTTGCTCAATACGACTAATGTAATGATCCGTAATACCGCTATGATCCTCTTTGCGCAAAATTTTGTCACCTTCCGGGTGTCCTAAGGAGTTTTTCATCTGTAAACCCTCTAGCGCTTGGATTGCTCCAGGCATATCTTTACGAGATTTGTACCCAGAAGCTTCAATTGCGGCTTTAATGGCGTAAATATTTTCCCAGGCTTGCCAGCAGTGAGACTTTGCCATCACCCGATTTGAATTTTTTTCTCTTGCATATACATCATCGATCTCAAGCACTCTATTAAATTCTTTATGGAATGCATCGTCTTTATATTTAGTGTTACGTGGGAAATTCTCTAAGATATAAACACCCTCGGCAGCGCCACCCAAGGCATCTGGATCTATGGCCTCAATTGTTCCAGAGATAGAATATAACTTTGCTTTTTTATCCACGCCCATCGATTTGGCTTGAGTAAAGTAAGCAACCGCTAAAGGCCCAAAGAAAATTGAAAAGACGACATCAGTATCTGGTGGAATTTGAGTCAAATAGGGAACCAAATCTTTCGCATCCAATGGAACAGGGATCCCTTTCGTAATTTGGCCGCCATTTTTTTCAACAACCGCCTTTGCTTCTGCGAAGTGGCTTTGACCCCATGCATAATCAGCGTAAATGACACACCATTTTTTTCCTAAATTTTCCATAACCCAAGGAACACCTGCAGCTGCAAGCGAGTATGTATCGCTTCCCGTTCTAAAGCTATAACGAGTTCCTTTAGAGCCAGTAGCCTCCGTTGCTTCCCCTGTTGAGAAGTAAGGGACTTTAAGCTCGGTTGCAATTGGAATAGAGGCCAACATTACGCCCGAGTGAACTGAACCGGTAACAAATTCTGCATTCATACGCTGAATCAAATTTCGCAACTTTCTAGCGCCAGTAGCTGGGTTTGATTCTGTATCTTCTGTAGCCAACTCGACCTTACGATTGGCAATTCCACCCTGTGAATTAATTAAATCAACGGCTTTACGTGCACACTTATCATGCCAATATCCCCATGATGAAAAACCGCCAGTAAGCTCTGCATGATGCCCAATAACAATAGGTCCAGCCGATTGAGCAAATAAGTTACTAACAATAGTCATATTTGCTAATCCCGCAGCAACTCCACCTTTTAGAGCGTAATCCATCAAAGTCCGACGTACTGGATCCACAGTATCGATATTGCTTTTAATTTTTTTCATTTGAAGCCCCCGTTAATAGTTTAAAAACAAAGTTGCTAAACATGCATTCCCAAATGTTCATGAAGAATTTCAGGATTGCTACGGACATCGTCCGTTTTAGTTTCAAAAATGATGCTTCCCTTATCCATTACTAAAATACGACTACATAATCGAATTGCTGTTTGGACGTTTTGCTCAACCAACAATATTCCAATTCCTGCTCCATTTATTCTTTTAATTTCTTCTCTAATCTCCGAAACCAAAATCGGCATGATTCCCTCTGTTGGCTCATCAAGTAAAATTATCTTTGGATGCATTAGCAAGATTCTTGCTATGGATAACATTTGCTGCTCCCCACCAGACAAGGTGCCTGCCTGTTGATCAAGCCTTTCTTTCAGCCTTGGAAAACGCTCAAAAATGTAATCGGAGAGATCTGGAGCGCCTTCTTTTTTGTATCCTAAGTAAAGATTTTCTCTAACAGTCAAATTGGGGAAAAGTCCTCTGCCTTGCGGCACATAACCAACACCCATTCGAGGAATTTGATAAGGGGCAATCGTATTAATCGACTTCCCTTCGAACTTGATCATTCCAGATTGGCATTTCAGCAAACCCATGATTGTTTTTAAAGCGGATGTTTTCCCCACCCCATTTCTGCCTAAAATCGCCAATGATTCACCCTGGTAAAGCCTAAAAGAAAGATCACGTAACACATTGACCTTTCCATATGATGATTTCACATCTTTTAGCTCAAGCAAAATCTCATCTGATTTCATGACAATTCCAGTTCGTCGCTACCAAAATAAATTTCTTTTACGCCATCATTTCTTGAAATTTCTTCTGGTGTTCCAGCCGCAAAAACTTTTCCAAATGCCATGACGGTAATATGATCTGCCATTTTGAAAACGACCTCCATGTCGTGTTCGATGATCACGACATGCACATCTTTTGATAACTCAATAATTCGGTCGACAACCTTTTCAGTCTCGGCTGGACTCATGCCGCAAACAGGTTCATCAAAAAGTATTAATTTTGGCTCTGCAATCATTGCCATTCCAATTTCCAACACTGCTACGTCGCCATACGATAAGGCGCCAGCTTGTAAATGCGCAATTCTTTCCAAGTTAAGTTTTTCAATAATTGCTGAAACACGATCATCAATCGAGGAAAATCTAGAAACATCGGCAAAAGGATGTAAATTTTTAGTATGCGCATTGGCTGTAACCCACAAATTATCGTAGGTCGTCATTGAAGGAAAAATACTCTTAATTTGTAACGTTCTTTTAATGCCAATACGCGAAATTTCAAATGGCTTCAGGTTGGTAATTTCCTTACCTTCGAAATCTATTGACCCCGAATCCGACTGAATAAACCCAGTAATCAAATTAAATAAAGTTGTCTTACCAGCACCATTGGGTCCAATAATTGCGTTTATTCCACCTGGCTTAAAACTTAAGCTAACGTCATTGACAGCCAGCAACCCGCCAAATGCCTTTGTCAGATTCTTTATTTGAAGATATGGCGCTGTACTCATTTCTTATCACCCCCACTTTTCTTGGATAAAAGGTGATTCCACATTCCTACAATTCCCTTAGGAGCATAAATAACAACCAATATAGCTATCGCTCCAACAATCAAGGCATAGTGTTGCCAATAACTGGATATAACTTCTCTAATCAGAATAAACAAAGCCGTTCCAATAAATGGCCCTGCTAAAGTTCCAGCACCACCGAGAATCGCCCATACGACACCCTCACCTGATACGTGATAAAACATATATGAAACTGAGGCATATCGCCCAAATAAAGCGAACAACGCACCTGAAATTCCCGCAAAAATACCTGAAATTACAAATGCCGTTAGTTTTAATCGATAAACATTTAAGCCAATTAGTGCAGCCCGTGTTTCGTTATCTCTAACTGCCATCAGTGATTTTCCTAAGGGACTTGAAACAAGGCGCTTGAAAACAAAGAATAGCAATGCAACAACCGCAAGAATAAAAAAGTATTGAGTAGTGGGGTCTGCAATCGTTAATGTGAAATCACCAAATTTAAAAATATCAGGGGCGGTAAAGTTAATTCCATCATCACCTCCTGTAATTGGCTTGATAGTTAACGCGATGAAATAGAAAATCAAAGAAAAAACAACTGTAATGATTGCAAAATAATGCCACGTTAATCGAACGGCTAAGGCCCCCGTAAGCAAAGCCATAAGCCCTGACGCTGATACCCCTAAAAGAAAAGAACCCCAAAAACCTAAACCCAACACAGTAAGTCCTAATGCCACTCCGTACATACCAAAACCAAAGTAGAGAGCTTGTCCGAAAGAGAGCAATCCAACATAACCAAATAGAAAGTTGATGCTTGCCGCAAAACAAGACCAAATTAAGATTTCAGTTAGTACGCTCATCCAAAATGCATCGCCGATGACTGGGATTATCCAAGGTGATGCAAACAGGATGGCAAATAGTAAATATGTAAGGGTTTTGTTAATCATGAGGAGCTTCATTTTGCCAACCCCTTAAAAAGCCCTTGTGGTCGGAACAATAAAACTGCACTCATTAGTACTAGCGAGAATATTCGTGCAATTGTTGGGTCTGTAAATCCTGATATCACACCTTCCAAGAACGAAAGTAAAACTGCTGCTGCTGCAGTTCCTGGCAAGTTTCCAAGACCGCCAATAATCACTGCCATGAAACAGAATGGAAGGATATCTACGCCAGCCCGAAAATCAACAGTCGTAATTGGTGCAGCAACAATGCCGCCTAAAGTGGCCATTGCAAATCCAAGACCAAATGTGATCCAGAAAATGGATTGCGTGGGGATTCCCAAGGCTGTGGCACTATTTCGATCATGCCTTACAGCGCGCATCCAAGTTCCTAACTTTGTCTTATTTAAAAAGAGGAAGAAACACGTAATCGCAGCAGCCGATATTAGCGCAGCAACAATTCTATAGATGTCGTATTCCACTCCCAACAAATCAAAAGTTCCCTGAATTGGCGATACCAAACGCTTTGGTGCAGCTCCAAAAGTCATTCGGACAACTTCTTGAATAATCATTGATAGGCCGAAGGTGGCAACAATTGATAACTCAGCCGCATTTCGCAATCGCTCCATCACTATCTTCTGAATAAGGGCGCCGAGCAGGAACCCAATTAAGGGCACCAATATAAATGCCGGCCAAAATAAGCCAGAGGTTGTGAAGATCACATAGGTAAGAACTGTACCCACCATAAAGAAATCACCGTGAGCCAGATTGATAACATCGAGCAAGCCAAAGATAATGGATAACCCTAGTGCTATGAGAGCGATGATTAAACCAAAAACGAGACCGTTAATAGCTAGGACTGCAACTGTGCTACTCATGATGAATGGTATTTTGTTGTCATGGACTCAATTTATTACACAAAAATGAAATGATATATGTGAAATTTTGCAATATGCTTTGCACGTTTAAGCATACTCTCAATGATCAACGACTGAAAAAAAGTAGGCGCAAATAGTAATCGCACGACTAATTTCTTTTTGAATAAATTGCTCTTTATCGGTGCGCGATGCTTCATTGCAGTGCAAACATTGATACATCTAAAAATAAATTTACTTATCAGTAGAAACCCACGATACGCAAAATTGCAAACAATCTTGTAAATATGCTGATTCAATAAAAAAAATTATCAACATAGAATGGGTTGAATAACAAGGGGATCAAGCAATGGAAAATAATCCAATAACCAAAGCCGCAGTAGCGCATGTTGCACCTATTTTTATGAATAAGGCTCAAACAGTTGCAAAAGCAATCTCCCTTATAGAGGAAGCCGCCAAACATGGCGCGCAGTTGGTTACCTTTCCAGAATCTTTTATCCCTGGGTTTCCGATATGGCTTGCTCTCTGGGCACCAATTGATAACCATGACCTATTTAAAAAAATAGTTGACGAGAGTGTTTATGTTGATGGGCCGGAGATCAAAGCTATATCTGCAGCCGCAAAGAAGAATAATATTTTTGTATCTGTAGGAATAAGTGAAAAAAGCCATGCAAGCGTTGGTTGCATCTGGAATTCGAACGTACTATTTGATGATGAAGGTCAAATCCTGAACCATCATCGTAAATTAATGCCAACCTTTTATGAAAAACTGATTTGGGCACCTGGAGATGGGGCTGGACTGAAGGTTTCAAAGACTCGAATCGGAAATATTGGAAATTTAATATGTGGCGAAAATACAAACCCATTAGCTCGCTATACTTTAATGACACAAAGCGAACAAATTCATATTTCTAGTTGGCCTCCTATTTGGCCAACCAAAAGACCAGCCAGTGGCGACAACTATGACAATCTTGCAGCAAATAAAATTAGGGCATCAGCGCATTCCTTTGAAGCAAAAGCATTTGGAATAGTATCAGCCAGCATCTTAGATGCTTATACGCGTGATTTCTTGATCAACCGAGATCCTTCTGTTGCTGAGATTCTTGACAAGACACCAAAGGCAGCTTCTTTTTTTGTAGATCCAACTGGAGCAGCAACTGGAGAATTTGCACAGGACGAAGAAAGAATTATTTATGCTGAATTTGATCTTAGTAAATGTGTTGAACCAAAGCAATTCCATGATGTAGTCGGTTATTACAACCGCTTTGATATTTTCGATCTTCGTGTTTCTGGCAGGAGAATTGAGCCGATAAGCTGGGTTACAGAATCGAATCAATTACAAGATCAGCATAATGCAAAAATAGATCATATGACCATCAGCAATGATCATGGATGATCAATCGGCATGATAAATACAGCCTCTACTCGCTCAGCTGAATTAATTAAACTTTATGATTTCGATCTTTCAGGACACTGTCATAAGGTGAGACTATTTTTATCATTATTAGATATTCCCTATGAAAAAATTAATGTTGATCTGCCAAATGGCGAGCATAAGTCAAATTTTTTCTTAAAACTAAATAGCTTCGGTCAAGTCCCCGTCATCCAGGACGGCGACTTAACTATTGCTGATAGCAACGCAATTCTTGTATATCTTGCCCTTAAATATGATTCTCTAGCACTATGGTTACCGGCTAAACCAATAATACAGGCCAAAATTCAACGATGGCTCAGCGCTGCAGCTGGTCCACTTGCTTTTGGAATTGCAAATTTAAGGGCGGCAAGGGTATTTAAACGCACAGTGGACTCCCGCGCACAAGAGCTAAGCGATAGGCTACTAGCATCTATGAATTTTGAGTTATCTAAGTCAAATTTTTTGTGTTCAGATCAACACCCAACTATTGCTGATATTGCTATGTATTCGTATATAGCCCACTCTCCCGAAGGAGGAATTAATTTAGGGCAATATGAGAATATACAGGCTTGGATCAGCAAAATTGAGTTGCTCCCTCGCTTCCAGGGCATGAAAAAGTCACCGCATCATGATGCCAGCTAATAATCATATGCTCGAGCTCATCACCAAAACCCGCCATTTATCCAAAGCATTGAGCGCGGTTCAGCGCCTAACTTCCGAGCGTGGCGAGTCTAATGCGGTCAGCATGGCCGATGATGTAATCGAGCACTACC
>JAUYRJ010000001.1 GCA_030696845.1 Polynucleobacter sp. | reverse complement strand
CAAACCAGGCATCGCGATCCCCATCTTTGGCGGCCAGTTCCAACCAATAGACGGCTTTCTTGAGCGAGGCATTGGAGCGGGAGCGCTGGGCATCATCGCTAGCAGATAAATCTGCAGAGTTAACTGAGGCTGAGGAAGTGGAGTTAGAGGGTGCTGGGGAGATTGCGAGAGTAGAAGGAGTAGGAGTAGGAGTAGAAGGAGTAGAAGGAGCAGAAGGAGCTGAGGTACTTACTGCAGAAGAAGCAGACTCATTCAGTTGTGCCAGTTGTAAACCCAAGGTAAGTTTAGCCACCGTTAAGCCCATCTCTGCGGCTTCAAGCAAATAAGTTTGTTTGCCGGTACTCAGCCACTGCGACCACAGACCCGAGAGTGTTTCATCCTTAGGTTGTAAGCGAAGCAGTAATTCTTTTGCAGATTGGGTAAACGGATTATCAGTTTCCGCAAGGGACACTAAATACGATTTACAGATCGCTTGCAGCGCAGGTAAATCAGCAGCCGGCACTGAATCCAATGAAGCGGGATCGCAAGCACCAATCCAATCCGAAAGGCGCGCTTGCAATTCGACATGCTCGGGGGCCAGTAAAAACTGAATCAGTTGCCAACGTGCTTGGTGGCTTAGTTCAGATAACGCAGACTGATCTTCAGAGGAAGGCGTCGCGTTTATTGGAAGACCACTGCTAGCGAGTTTCCAAAGGGTGTTCCAACCAAAAGCAAACGCTGGAGACCCAAAAGCCGTTACCAGCGGAATAGAGGTCAGTTGACTAAAAATCGGATTGAGGGGGGAAGTGCTTGAAAAAAGATCCATTTCACCACCATTGAAAGCAGGATCTGAGCTTGATGCTGTAATCGATTGATTTGTAATGGAAAAATAGGCTTTTTCTAACCAAACCAAGGAATTGGCTGGTTGAATGGGTGTTTTGAAGGCGCCAGTTAGATAAGCGGAGGCTAAATTTTGTTGCGCAGAAACATCACCATGACGGGCTGACTGCAGGATTTTTAGGAATTGACGACTTGCCATCTGACAATTTTGGCATTAACAGGCTTAAAAGAGCAAAAAAACGATACCTTGTTGCCGTGATACAACAAAGAAAGCCAAAAAACTACCTTTTGACAAGCAAAAGCACCCCTATATGCCTCCACACCTAGTCTAGCGAGCCAAAAAGCGGAAAATTCATTCTGTCCCAAACCATTTGGGCATTACTTTTAATTTATGGAGATTTAAAGAATGAAAAAATCGCTATTAGCAGTTGCAGCAATGACAGCATTTGCTGGCGCAGCTCAAGCTCAGTCATCAGTTACCGTTTACGGTATTTTGGATGTTGGTTATGTTGGCGGTAACGCTAAGTCAACCGCAGCTGGAAAAAACTCCGCTGAAACTGTCAGCCTCGTTGGACAGTCAGCTGAAACAAGTTCCCGTTTAGGATTTAAGGGCACTGAAGATTTGGGCGGCGGCACTTCTGCTTTCTTTACATTTGAAACAGGTTTGAGCCCTAACTCAAGCACAGTTTCTACTTGGAATAACCGTCAAGCATTTGTTGGCTTGAAGAAGAATGGCCTTGGCGCTGCAATGATTGGTACACAGTACACCCCAATCCACACAGCAATTGGTAAAACATCTGCCGGTCAGTACAACAACATCGTTGGCGATGTAATTTACCCACAGTCTTCTGGTTTGAATGCTGCAAACGCATCCAATGCAAACCAAAACAACATTGGTTACACAATCCGTGCAAATAATATGATCAATCTTCAGTCAGATAAGTTTGCTGGCTTTACGGGAACTGCTTTCTACGTTGCTAACAACAAGAATGAAAACCAAGACGCCAACACAACTGCTTACTCTCTTGATCCAAAATCAAGCACTCTCAAAGCTACTACTGTTGGCGTTGGTGGTACAACCAACGTTACAGGTTATGGATTGGGCGTTGATTACACTTGGAAGAAATTATTGGTATCGGCTAATTACCAATCCTTCAAAAACGAAACTGACTCCAGCCTAACAGCAACTGTTGCTGGCGTGAACTCAACTGATAACCAAATGTACGCTGCTGCTGCATATGATTTCGGCATCTTGAAGGCTTTTGCACAGTACAGTAACCGTAAGATTACTTCCAACCTGAACAGCAACCAGTATTTCAAGCGCTCTGCACAGCAGATCGGTGTTCGTAGCTTCATTACACCAAAAATTGAAGGTTGGGCTTCTGTAGGTAACGGCCGCAATCAAGCGTTTGGTCTTGGCGAGCCAACAGCAAACTTTACTGGTTACCAGTTAGGTTCGAACTACTGGCTCAGCAAGCGTACAAACTTGTATGCGATTTTTGGTGCAAGCCAAACTTCAAACGTTACCTCGATCGCAAGCTCTGCTAACAATAGCTACAATGCAAACAACTATGCTCTTGGCGTACGTCACACTTTCTAATTTAGCACTAGCTTAGGCTAGTTACGAATTAGTTTGGTATTAAATTAACCCATCGTGGAAACACGGTGGGTTTTTTCTTTACAGAACTCACTACACGCTGTTCAATTTGCTGCGTTGTTGATTGAGCTTCATCTGTTGTTGACGGATACGTTCTTGCTTTACACGCTGTTGTGCTTGCCGAACCTGTGATTGCATAGTTTTGATACGCTGCTGCTCTGGTGTTGGTGGTTTGTTGGAGATGACTTCTGCAATGCGCATGTTAAATCTCCGTAGGAATGCTGATGACATTACTTGCGCCAAATAGTGATTGCAGTATTTTTATCGCAAAGTTGACATTATCTGCATGCACCACAGTTGTTACTACAACACCGCTTGCTCTGACAGTTGCACGAAATCGTTTCATAACAATATTTATTGTGCGAGTACGCGAGCAACGAGAAACCATTCGTGCATAGTGTCTCGTCTTTAAAACTGGGGTTCTTGTCAGCGCATTAGATCATTGCAAAACCGAGTGAATTCGACGTGATTTAGTTCATTTCGCAAACCCCGCACGCAGTTTTGTTGCAGCAGCATCAATTTGTGTATCTAGTTCACCAGCAAGTACAGCAGTTTTAATTGCATCTAGTGTGGCAGTTAAATCTTTAGCTTGTGCCACTTCCACTGCAAATTTGCCACGTGCAAGTTCCAATACGCGACTACCGTAACGCACGCTAATTGCCAACTTTCCAGTCTGTGTTGTAAACCACCACGGTTTGACGGTGACATGTTGTTCGATTTGTTTGCGTAAGCCAGTTTCCGTGTCTGTGTACGACTTGAACTTGGCAACACGGAACTGCATACCTTGTTCCTCCGCTTTAGCCAATTCAATCTGTTGCCAAACCCGTTTTGCCAGTTTGTTTCTGCGTTGTACCACTTGCGGAACTTGTTGTGGTTTGCGTGCATCTGTTAGTTTTAATGCTGAAAGTGCGGATTTTGTCATGATGTCAGCTCCTTTGGTTATGTTGACAGCACAACTGTATTTTCGGATTAGTGCATTGCGCGACCGAAATCTGCTTGATCACATCAATTTGCCCAAAATCTTCTAAAACCACCTAATAACGCATCACATTTAATGAGCTAATGTTTGGTCAGTGCTAAATACTTGCATGGATGATTTAACTTACACGCTAAACGCACGTACCCATAAAGATACCGCTAAAACGGATATATGGATTGCACAGCAACACATCACTGCCAAGCAATTTATGGATGCGGATGTGCAAACCTGCTTGTTGCAAGCGCAGAAAATGGCACGTATTACCATTCAGCACCACGCACGCTATCTATGTACGTACAACACCACGGTATTAAATGGGTTTTTACAGAAAATGGCATTTGGCAAGTCGCGCAGCAAACTGCGTGAGCAACATGCCCGTGCTGTATTTCGGATATGCGCACAGGTTAACCGTAAGTTATATCAAACAGCAGATAGACGCTGCACAAAGAAAGGTCAAAAAACCAGTTTGTAATATAACGGCTAATGAGACTGGGCTTGTTGCATCAACACAGTAGATTGCGGTGCAACGCATAAGCAGATAATGCCATGGGTTAAGCAGTTCCCGTTCATACGCAAACCAATGCGTGTAATGGGTTGGGAGTTTCAAACATCTTTCTCCCGTAAAAACCAATCTACTGTGTGTGCAGGGACTTTTTACCGTCAAGCACCATGCAACGACTAATAGCGACAGAGTATTTCTCCGCTATAGCCGTTGTATGACTAGAACATTCTCCGTCAAGCTAACTGCACCAAAAGCAACTGCGTTGCTTTCGGCTTTCTTTTATCATGTGATAAATTATTTGGCATTCCCCCGATTCAGTAGACAGTTAATATTGTCAACTGGACTACCCACAGTTTCGTAGACACCTACGCCTGTTTACGCCAGATCTCCTCAAATGCCTCAGGACTCATTCCCTCCAGGTGCGAGTGGCGTCTAGCACG
>JAUYRJ010000083.1 GCA_030696845.1 Polynucleobacter sp. | reverse complement strand
CTCCGGTAGCGGGATTGGTGACGGCAAAGCGATTGGAACTACTAAGCCACTGCCCATCAATCCAGGCATCGCATTGCAAGAGGGTGGGGGAATGCAGGGCACTAAAGGGAGAGGAGGTGGGCATGATTTCTTTGAGGTAATCAATTGATCAAGAACTTGAATTCAGAATGCGGATACTACGTTGCTTTTATTATTTTATTAATCAGTTTATCAAGCGTTTTCTGTCTGCGTTTCAATCACTGTTGATGTGAAGGAAAATTCAACTGCTAGGGGTTTAAGGGGTTGATGCAAACTAGATCTAGTGTTTTGGAGGCAGAAAATCCTTCAGATTATGAAAAAACACCCGTGATATGGACGTTTTTCACATAATAAAATTAGTAGATACTAACTTTCTTAAGATCTTGTTTTTAATGATTTTTTATTGTCATATTGGCTCTACAGCTAGGTTGATTATCCTGTATACCTATTAAAAGTTATAGAAACTACCTTTTATATACTTGACATGATATATAAGCCTTCCTAAGATGACCCATCTATATTAATTGTTGCACTGCAATATGTTTGTGGTTTAGCTGGCATGGCGAAGTGTGACTTGGGTAAATGAGAAAACAATTTGATCTTGCGGTTCACCGAATCAATTCAGCGCATGGTGATGGCGCTGTACGTGACTTGCCGTTTTATCTGAAGGCGCTGAGCAAAAATGCTTGGGCTATTCTGGTGTTTCTGGCAATTAGCCTCTGGCTGATCGGGCCACGAACCCACGCTGGCGCTTTTGAGCTAGCCCGTATTTTGGTACCCAGTGAAGCCCGCCAACTTTTGTTCGCCAATGCCCAGCGCGAGTTTGCAGAATTAGATGCCGGCGTTATCTTGAATCCAGTCAGTTATCCCTCCATCGCCGAGGCTGCCGCAGCCATACCCAGCTCGAAAGTCGATCAGGATGCGCTGGATGTGCATATTCTGAAAAGCGATCTTGAGCGCCATGCGGTTGCAAGCCACTTGGCCAGTAAATACCGTATCAGCCTTGCGGAGAGCCAGCGCTATGTCAATCACGCCATAGAAGTAGCTAAGGAAGTCAATTTAGACCCCGCGCTCATTTTGGCGGTGATGGCGATTGAATCCAGTTTTAACCCCAATGCCCAAAGCCATGCAGGCGCACAAGGCCTAATGCAAGTATTAACCCGTGTGCATACAGAGAAGTTCGAACCTTATGGTGGCGTAGTCGCAGCCTTCGTGCCAGAAGCCAATATTCGGGTGGGCGCACTCATTTTGAAAGCCTGCATTGCAAAGGCTGGCTCATTGGAGGCTGGCTTGCGCAGTTACCTGGGCGCTCCGAATGCCAGCACTGGCCCCAATAGCTATGCCACCAAAATTATCGTAGAGCGCGAGGAGCTCAAAGGGGTTGCCCGCAGCCGCATGACTCGGAACTCAAACGCCTAGAGTACGTCAAGCCCGTTTTTTTAGGTGCTAATTGCTTGATTTAATGGAGTTTTCCCTGTAAATCAGAAAAAACGATTTTTACAGGGAAAAGTGCAGTCACACGAGGATGGACTGCTATTCTTGGTCGGGTGGGCTTTGAAATTAAAAACGCACTCTCCTTGCCCTCGAATCCCCTTTTTATCCCGCCTGCGTTTCCGCGGTGCGCAAGGACTGCGCTAATAAATCCAACACACCATTGACGTATTTATGACCATCAGTGCCGCCAAAGGTCTTGGCGAGCTCCACCGCTTCATTGATGGCTACCTTGTAGGGCACTGAAATATCCATGGCCAGTTCATAGGTGCCAATTAAGAGGGCGGCATGCTCAACGGGAGAGAGTTCGTTAGCGGGGCGATCTAAGGCGGGCGCAATGAGGGCATCTAGCTGATCGGCATGATCCAGTACGCCACGAAAAAGACCCTCAAATAAATCAAGCTTGGCACGCGCAAAGGCAGGATCTTCCGCCAATTGCTTGCTAATTGCCGCAGCATTGCCCAGGCTGCCCGCACGGCGCATCACGAGCCACTGGTAGATGCCTTGCAGGGCGTATTCTCTTGCGCGGCGGCGAGGGGTGAGGGAACGCTTTGGGGCGGTCGCCTTGGTATCGCTTTTGGGTTTACTTGATTCGGTATCGGCTGGCATGGACGGCTTATTCTGCATTAGTGATTTCAATATCGAGATCGGGGGTGAGCGCTAAAGCGAGATTGGCCATTTCCACGACGGCGCGTGCGCAGTCAGCCCCTTTGATTTGAACGCGCACATCGGCTTGTTCATCGGTATCGCAAGTCAGAACCCCATTGGCAATCGGCAATCCTGAATCCAAGGCAACGCGGCTAATGCCGGCAGCGGATTCATTGGAGACCAGTTCAAAGTGGTAGGTTTCACCGCGAATCACGGCGCCCAGCGCAACCAGACCATCAAACTCATCGGTCTCAGCTAGCTTTTGCAAAGCAAAGGGAATCTCGAGCGCGCCCGGTACCGTGACCAGCCGAATATCGTCTTGCGCAACACCCAAGCGAATCAGCTCTTCAATGCACGCTTCCGTTAAAGCGATGCAATGGTCTTCATTAAAGCGCGCTTGCACAATGCCAATGCGCATGTCTTGCCCATTCAGGTCGGCTTCTAAAATGCCGACGCCGCGGCCCTCTTCATCGCTGGATACGGGATTGCTATGGGTGGTGCTGTTCATGGAGTGTTCCTAGCGGGTGGGTTCAAAAGGGAGGTGGCCGGTAATTTCCAGTTTGTAGCCTGATAGGCTAGGTACTGGTGTAGGCTTGGCAAGTAAGCGCATTTTGCCCACATTCAGGTCTTTCAGAATCTGCGCGCCAATGCCGTAGCTCCGAAAGTCGGTTTTGTGACCGACGGTATTCGCATTACTGGGCGGCGTAGTCTGATTGAGTTTATGAAACTGCGCAAGCCAGCGGACGTCGGATGGGGCGGCAACACCAGCGATATTGAGTAAGACTGCAACGCCCACTGGAGCGGCAGCGATCTTCTCTAGCGCCTGCGCCAGCGGCCAGGAGTGGGTACTCTCGGTAGCATCTAAAAAATCCAATACGGTTGCAGGCTCATGCACGCGCACCAAGGTCTCGACGTTCTCCATCGGCTTGCCTTTGACTAAGGCAAGATGCACGCAGGAGCTGGGGGTGTCACGATAAATAACCCCATGAAACTCGCCCCAAGGCGTTACAAAGGTGCGCTCGCCTTCGCGCAGCACAATACTCTCGTTTTGGCTGCGGTATTGAATTAAGTCAGCAATGCTGCCAATCTTGAGTTGGTGTTCTTTAGCGAATTCCAATAAGTCCGGCAAGCGCGCCATGCTGCCATCGTCTTTCATGATTTCACAAATGACGGCGGTGGGTGAGCAATGCGCTAGCGCAGCTAAGTCACACCCCGCTTCGGTATGCCCTGAGCGAATGAGAACACCACCGGGCTGTGCCATCAGTGGAAATACATGACCTGGCTGTACAAGGTCATTGGGCTTGGCATAGGGCGCTACCGCGGTGCGAATGGTGTGCGAGCGATCCGCTGCCGAGATTCCGGTGGTTACGCCACTGGCCGCCTCAATGGAAACCGTAAAGTTAGTGCCCATCGACGTGCCGTTATCCCGCACCATTAGCGGCAGGTTGAGTTGCTGGCAGCGCTCGCGCGTCAAGGTGAGGCAAATCAGACCACGACCGTGCTTGGCCATGAAATTAATCGCCTCCGGTGTCACATGGTCGGCAGCCAAGACTAAATCACCTTCATTTTCTCGATCCTCCTCGTCAATCAGGATGATCATGCGACCGGCCTGCATCTCTGCAATGATTTCCGGGGTCGAGGCAAGGCTACCGGAAGGCGTAGCGGCGAAAGAAGGGTTGGTAGTCTGCGACATAGGACTCTATTTTAAGCGCAGGGGCAAATTGAAGTAGGGGGATAGGTATTTACGGGGTACACAAGCCGTATTGCCTGATGGTAATGACCCGGCATTCACCGCAATATGGCTGCATGCCAACATCCACCGACGCTTTCGCATCACCGCCGCCGCCGCATTCGGGCCCCAATGACCATGGATTTGGCTTAATCGAAGTAGTGTTGGCGATGAGCCTGATTGCGGGAGCTTATCTCGGGGTGCTGGAGTGTTATCAGCGGCTCTTTTTACGCTACGGGCAGTTACAGGCTCAGATGACGCAACTCCATCAGCAGCAAAATCAACACGAGATGAAGAGTCGGTCCTCTCCCCAGAATCACCATCGCAAGCAGGCAAGACCATGAGCTTACTCGAGTGTCTGATCGGTATAAGTTTGAGCATTGGTGTGATTGCACCTGTTTTGCAATCTGGCTCCCATTTACTCATCCAGCAAACCAAACTGGAGCAGGCTTGGTTAGCGGAGCAGGATGCCGCTCGTGTTTTGGAGATCATGAGTCGGGCCATTCGGATGGCAGGCTATCGCGAGATCGCATCATTAGCCGATTACCGACTGGCCATTAACCACACCAAAGCGCCTTACTCCAGCCCCTATCTCGGATTGGAACACCGCCGCGGCTGGAATCATTCCGATTTACTCTGGGTTAAGCATGAGCCCGCAGGACTGTTAGACAGCGATTGCATGGGCAATACTGTTTCAGCATCGCAGCCCGTAGCCCGAACTCAAGGAGGTTTGCGCCATCAACGCTTTTTTGTGCAAAGCGTCCCCGGTCAAACATATGGCTCACTGATGTGTGCCACCTTGGATCGGCAAGGGCGTTTGCATCACGCCAGTCTGATGCAGCACATCGAGTCGCTTCGGTTTGAGCAGTCTCACCACAGCAGAAATGCCGCAAACCCAGGAATATGGATTCATTTACGAACCAGCGCAGCGCGCATGCCCGCCCGTGAATTCAGTCGCTTTGTGGCATTTCGCAATCACCCATGATCATCGCGTGGGTGATTAGTTTGATTCTCGTGATCACTAGCATCATTGGCTACCTTGAACATGGAGCGGCATTAAAAATCCGTTTACTGGCGATCGAGACTGCGGCGCATCGCCAGTTTGTGGAGAGCGAGAAAAACCTGACTACTTGCGAGGCGCAATTACCCCATTTACCTTCCCAACTCGATGCCCTTACTGTTTCACATCGGGGTGATGCGCAGTGTGAGTATCAACTCTTGGATCAAGACGCTACCGGCAAACTCATTCGGATACGGGCGGGAGTAAGCGGTGATCGGGGCGCGCATGCGCAACTTGAATCGATTGCTTACCTCAATCTGCGTGATCACAGCAGCACCCGCGCCAGTTGGCGTTGGGTTGCGCCCAATTTGCAGGGCAAATGAAGCGCCAATGAAGCGAATATGAAACCCATCTCGGATCACGGCTACACCCTATTGGAGCTGATGGTGGTCGCGGCAATAGTGGCAATTCTGGCGACTATGGGCTCCCCTATGCTGGAACAGCAATTGGCGCGTCGCGAGCTGGAGACGATCGCTCGGCGGTTTATACAGCATGCGCAATTTGCCCGGCAGGCCGCATTGTTTAGCGTAGCGGGTGAGTCGGTTTATATGCTGCCACGCGCGGGCGATTGGAATCGCGGTTGGGATGTGGGGCATCGTGCAGCCCTGCCACTGCTGAGTCAAGGCGCGCTTGATCCCGTTGAGATTGAGCGCCGTGGCTCGGGATTTGCGGGACTGCGAGGAGAGCAAAAGCGCATCGAATTTACCGCTAGCGGCTCGGCCAAAACCCAGTCTGGTGGATTTGTGGCCAATCGCCTGATCTTTCGACATCGCCGGGTTAAAGGCATGGAGCGCCATGCCATTTTAGGTAGCGGTGGGCGCTGGAGACTATGCGATCCGCAGCAAGACCGTCAGGCTTGCCGATAAATCGGTTTTAATACAGGTATGTTTACCAGCAACGACACCGATTTCATGCGCTTGGCTTTAGCCGAGGCGGCAAAGTCACTCTACCTTTCT
Organism: Polynucleobacter sp.; assembly: GCA_030696845.1. GTDB lineage: Bacteria > Pseudomonadota > Gammaproteobacteria > Burkholderiales > Burkholderiaceae > Polynucleobacter. The sequence goes on along the minus strand of JAUYRJ010000083.1, from coordinate 9,535 downwards.
AATCCCAATCCACGGGTGGGCTGTGTGATCGTAAAAAACGGTAAGGTGATTGGCGCCGGCTTTACGCAAGCAGTGGGGCTTCCGCACGCCGAGATCGAAGCCTTAGCCGATGCTAGGCAGCGCGGTATCGATCCTGCGGGTGCGACGGTATACGTGACACTAGAGCCTTGTAGCCACATTGGCAGAACGCCGCCGTGCACGGATGCAATGATCATTGCGAAGCCAGCGCGGGTTGTGATTGCAATGCAAGATCCCAATCCCCTAGTGAGTGGTCAAGGCATTGCGCGACTGAGGGCGGCGGGCATTGCAGTGGAATGCGGTTTACTGGAAGAGGATGCAGCACTCTTAAATCGGGGCTTTGTATCACGTATGACGCGGGGCTTACCTTGGGTCAGGCTGAAAGTCGCTGCTAGCTTAGATGGAAAAACCGCACTACCTAATGGCCAAAGTCAATGGATCACTGGACCGGCCGCGCGGGCAGACGGGCACCACTGGCGCGCGCAAGCCTGCGCAATCATCACGGGCGCGGGAACCGTCAAAGAAGATGATCCCAGTTTGACGGTGCGGGATGTCATAACCCAGCGCCAACCCAAACGCATCATCATCGATTCCAAACTCGATGTACCGCTAAAGGCTAAGGTATTGCAAGCCGACCCCAGTAAAGGGGTTGCTACGGTCAATGCCATGGTGGTTTGCGGCGCAATTACTACCGATGCGCAGCGCGCAACAGAAGCGCAGCTTAAAGCGCAGGGCGTCGATGTGATCGCAATGCCCAATACCCAAGGCAAGGTGGATTTACCTCAGTTGATGCGCTACCTTGCCAGCGAAGGCGAAATGAATGAGATTCACATTGAGGCGGGCTTTAAGTTAAATGGCTCCTTCCTGCGTGAAGCTTGCGTAGATGAATTATTGATTTACCTTGCCCCCACCTTGCTGGGCGCGGGATTGGGTATGGCTAATTTGCCTGAGCTTCATTCCCTGCAGCAGCGCCACGATTGGCGATTAATTGATCACACCGCGTTTGACCCCGATTTGCGATTACGCTTCATTCAGAAGTAAGACCATCAATACAGTACAGACCATCCCTATAAAGAGCCACTCATGTTCACCGGAATCATTACCGCCGTAGGTCAAATTAAAGAAGCCACCCCTTCTGGGGATGGTATGCGCCTTGTGATTGAAACCCCAAGCGGCTACCTCGATGATGTTGCTCTGGGCGACAGCATCGCGATTCAGGGGGCATGCATGACCGCCACTGAAATTACAGGCAATCAATTTACGCTGGACATCTCCCGCGAGTCCTTGAATAAAACCATGGGCTTAGATCAGCTGGCGCCCGTCAATTTAGAGAAGGCGCTGCGCCTCTCGGATCGGCTCGGCGGGCATTTAGTTAGCGGACACGTGGACGGTATTGGTACTGTGGTGCATTTTGCCCCGGTGGATGCGGCGCCCGATGCCTCATGGCATTTGGTGATTAAAGCCCCCAAAGAGCTCACTCCTTTTTTTGCCTACAAAGGATCGATTGTGGTGAATGGTGTGTCGCTTACCGTGAACGTAGTGGATCGGGAAGATACTACGGGTTGTCATGTGGAGATCAATATTATTCCCCATACCTTACAAAACACCACCCTCGGCCGCTTGCAAGCCGGAGATGCGGTTAACTTGGAAGTGGATTTAATTGCGCGTTACGTCGCGCGCTTGATGGACTTTCAGATCAAGGCGTAAGTAACGGAGTACCTTTAGATAATGTAGTTAATGGCATTATTTTTTTTCATATGGAAACATAAAAGTTACTATATGAGCTTTACCCATACTCTGCTTGGGCTTTTATGGGCCGTGAATCTGGCCTAAGAAGACCGATACCGCGTAGGATCTGCCACACCGGCCTGCTCAAAACCCGCTTGGCGTAATTTGCAGGACTCGCATTCGCCGCAGGCTTGGCCTGTGGCATTCGCTTGATAGCACGACACCGTTGTCGCATAGTCAATGCCCAGTGCGATACCCAAGCGAATGATCTCCGCTTTGCTCATGGAAATAATCGGCGCATGCACTCGAATGCGCGCGGCGTCATTTAGGGCTTCTACACCGGCTTTCGTAGCGAGATTGGCCATGCGTTCAAACGAAGCGACATACTCTGGGCGGCAGTCGGGGTAACCTGAATAGTCCACCGCATTGGCGCCATAAAAAATATCGCAGCCACCCAAGGCCTCAGCCCAGCCTAAGGCAAGCGAGAGCATGATGGTATTGCGAGCAGGCACATAGGTAATCGGAATATCCGAACCCACATTAGCAATCGGGTTTGAGGTGGTCGGTACCGCTAAATTGGAATCGGTCAGGGCAGACCCACCAAAGCGGCTTAAGGCTAAATCAATGACTTCGTGGCGCGTGGCGCCCATCGCTTTTGCAATGCGCTCTGCTGCCAGCAATTCAGAAGAGTGGCGCTGACCATACCGAATCGACAGTGCGTATGGCGTATAACCCAAACGCTTGGCTAGGGCCAAAATGGTAGTCGAATCGAGTCCGCCAGAAAATAAAATCACTGCAGGCGCTCCAAGGGTGCGCGGCGCGAATGTGGAAAACGCGCTTAGAACGCTATCGCTGATGATGCCGCTCATGCGCTAAATCGTATTATTTAGCGCTGGCCAGCATCTGGCGCGCTTCTACCGCCACATCGGAGTCGGGGTAGGCGGCGATTAAATCGCTATACGTTTTGCGAGCGGCGGTTTTGTTACCACTCTCAAGCTGGCAATTGCCCAAGGTCAGCATCGCCGCAGGAACGCGCGGGTGTTTTGGGTAGCGCTTGATTAAGGTTTGCAATTGATTGATTGCGCCAGGGTACTCTTTGAGTGCGTATTTGGTATTGCCCAGCCAGTAGAGGGCTAAAGGCAAATAGGGGCTGGCATTGTATTTGCGGATAAAACTCGAGAAACCGTCGTCGGCTTTTTTGAGCTGGTTGGCTTTAAACGCATTGAGGGCATCGTCGTAGGCTTTTTTCTCGCCCGGCTGAACTGTGCCGGTAACGCCCTCGATCTCAATGGAACGTGGCTCAAAATTACCGAGGCGCGCATCCAAGTCTTGGTAGTAGGTTTTTTGGTTCGCAATCAGCTCTTCGCTTTGCTTTTGCAGACTTTCAATCTGGCCCCGCAATTGCGCGTTATCCGCTTTGAGCTTTTCAATTTGTCCTTGTAGTTCTAACTGGGTAGCGGCTAAGGTCTTGCGTAAATCCAGAATGGCTTTACGCGCATCGTCGTCGGCAAACAAGGCCCAAGCGGAGCTAGGCAGGATCAATACAAGTGCGAGGGCGCTCGTGGAGAGCGCCCGCTTGCTACTGGCAATCAATGTCATATTCCGTTTAGCAATGCTTATTTAGGAACGTAAACAATGTCAGCGCGGCGATTTTCTGCCCATGCCGCCTCGGTATTGCCCTCCGCTTTGGGTTTCTCTTTACCAAAACTCACGGCTTCCATTTGATTGTCGGAAACGCCCATTAAGGCAAGCGATTTACGAACGGCGTCAGAGCGGCGCTGACCCAAAGCCAAGTTGTACTCGGTCGTGCCCCGATCATCCGTGTTGCCTTGAATAATGATCTTCTGAGCAGTATTTTGTTTGAGATAACCCGCATGCGCAGACAGCATCTTTTGATATTTGCCGTCGACGGTGTACTCATCAAAACCAAAATACACGCTGCGCTCATAGAGCGGGCTCTTCGGATCATTCCAGGGTTGTGAGCCAAACGCGCCACCAGCGCCTCCAGCACCATCTACATCATCCAATTTAACGCCGGACGAGCAGGCGGTTAATACGGCCAGCAAACCCAAAATAGCGACACTAGCGGAGCGCCTAGCTAAGGAAGTCATGTGTGTAGTCCTTTTCGTAATAAGTGATGAGAGTCTACTGCAACCCACCAATACCAATATTATGCCCGCTAGCGCCCCAAATAGGAATCAGGCCTTAATCCATAAAGGGACCCCAGGATGGCTGCCGCACATCCGATCCGGGGATGCTAAGCACCTGTTTGGATTGACCGTCGACGGAAACAGCCGCCAAAACCCGCTTACCACCCACCCGCGTGGAATACAAAATATAGCGACCATTGGCCGCGAAAGAGGGGGATTCATCATGGGCGGTATCGGTTAGGGCCTGACTTTCACCGGTTGCTAAATTGAGGATATGCACCCGAAAGCCACCGCCGACGTTTGCAATATAGGCTAGGTACTTACCGTCTGGCGAGATCCGCGGCGAGGTGACAAAGGACTGTTTAAAGGTCACGCGCTTGGCGCCTTCCACCCGCTCGCCCTCGGCGCTCATGCGGTAAATCTGGGGATTGCCACCACGATCGCTGGTGAAGTAAATCGAACGACCATCAGGCGAGTATTGCGGCTCGGTATCAATGGTGCTGCCTTGGGATAGGCGGCGTAAATTGCTGCCATCGGCGTTCATGGAGTAAATTTGGGTATTGCCATCGCGTGAGAGCGCCAGCGCTACCTTTTGGCCATCGGGCGACCACGCGGGCGCACTGTTATTGCCCTTTTGGTTGGAGAGCGACACGCGGCGACCGGTAGCCAATTCATGGACATACACCACAGGCTTGCGGTCTTCAAAGGAGACGTAAGCCACCTTTTTGCCATCGGGTGACCACGACGGCGAAATAATCGGCTCAGCGCTATTGAGCGCGTTACGAATATTTTGCCCATCCGCATCGGAGATCACAAGGCGATAGCGTTTGCCATCTTTAATCACGTAAGACAGGCGGGTTGAAAAGATCCCCCGCTCACCCAGCAATTTATAGATGATGTCATCCGCAATCTTATGCGCTGCTTGACGCAAGTTATCGCTACTGGAGGTAATCAGTAAGCCATCCAAACTTTGCTGTTTACGAATATCAAATAATTTGTACCGAATCTCGAATTGGGTTGGACCGGTTTGCTTAACGGAGCCAACCGCCAAGGCATCGGCACCACGCGCGGCCCAGGCTTTGTAATTCGGGGTGCCCTCATCGCTCTCGCTGGCATTGCCGTTCTCGGTATTTTTAAAGTACCCGCTGCGCGCTAAATCTTGACGAATGATTTCGGAAACGCTAACGGGTAACTTGCCTTCATCCTGAAAGCGCATGACAGCGATCGGATAGAGTTTTTGACCGACTCCGGTGATTTCAATATTCATTTGCGCCAGGGCGGGGCTCATCACCCCGATCGCGACTAGCGCGCCAATGCAGTAGCGAATGAATCGAGCAAGTCTGAGAAGACCAATAACCATGACATTAATCCTTGGGTTTAAAGGTGAGTTTCATTTGACGCATGGGAATAACGCCATTGTCGTCCTTTGGGAAGGTTTCTGCGCGAACCAGCGCTTGTAATACAGCTTGATCCCAGCCGGTAATGCCACTAGAAGTAGTAACACTGCTTTTTAAAATCGCACCATCGGGCGCGAGATCCACCAGAACGACAACCGCCGGATTGCCTGAGACCGATTCGGGATTAAACACAATGAGCGGTTTAATCTTGCGGCGTACTTTATCAGCATACGCGGGCGGCGCATTGCCTCCGCTACCCACGCCACTGCCCACCTGACCACCGCTTCCTCCTTCAGCGCCCGCAGCAGCGCGCAGACGCGCTAACTGATCGGCGCGAGCCTTTTCAGCGGCCGCATTGGCTTTGATTTGAGCTGGAGTGAGTTTCGGCTCTTCCGCTTTTTTGGGCTTTTCAGGCTCTTTGGGTTTTTCTTTGGGCGGCGTAACTTTGGCGGGTTTAGGTACTTCTTTTACAGGTTCTTTTTTGGGAACTTCTTTTTCAACTGGTTTTTTCTTGACTGCGATGTCGGCTGCCTCTTCCTTGAGTGGAGCTGGCGGCGGAGTGGGCTCTACCCGCTCTACAACCGGCGTGGAATCCCAAAGTTCGACCTCAACCCCAGAGGGGGAGCTGGTGCGCCAATTGATGCCGATGGTTAGCATGGCGATTAAAGCCAAATGCGCCACGATCGAATAGGAAAACGCACGACCAGTACTGTCGGTTTTCATGTGTTGTCCGCGAGACCGTGGCGCTGGCCACTCGTGTGCAATGTTCATGAGCGAAGCAGGTGATGGGTTTGTCCCAAATCAGCGATCGATGAATACAGTAAGTAAATGATAAAAATACCTAAACGAGTTTATTGACTCTTGACGGCGAGACCAACGCGCTTGACACCATTCTCTTTGAGCTTGGCCATCACATCCATTACCACTTCGTACTTTACGGATTTATCCGCTGCTAAAACCACCGGTTGGTCAGCGGATTTTTCCGCTTGGGTGCGCGCAAAAGCGCCAAGCTCTAGGAGGCTGAGGGTTTGCGAGGACTCGCCATCGCGGCGCACCGTAATCTTTTCATTGCTATCCACCGACAAAAAGACCGGTGGCAACGTTTGTATCTTTGCGCCGCCAACGGTCGGTAAATTGACGATGCCTGGATTAACCGATGCAGCAGTCGCCATAAAGATGATGAGTAAGACCAGCATCACATCGATGTAGGGAACGACGTTGATATCCGACATCGCGCGGCGGCGAGTAGACCGAAAGGAAGATCGACTGGATTGAGCCATTGGCTTATATGCCCTTTGCGTAAATCAATTAACGACTTGCGGCTTGGCGCTGCAAGATGTTGGTGAACTCTTCCATGAAGGTCTCGAAGCGAATCGAGAGGCGATCGATTTCAGTGGCGTTGCTGTTGTATGCCACGACTGCTGGAATCGCCGCAAATAAACCGATGGCGGTTGCCACCAAGGCTTCTGCGATACCAGGAGCAACTGCGGCTAAGGTGGCATTTTGAACATTAGCCAAACCCCGAAAGGCATGCATGATGCCCCATACCGTGCCAAATAGTCCGATATACGGTGACACCGAGCCCACGGATGCTAAAAATGGCAAATTCGCCTCCAGCATGTCCATTTCACGCTGGTAGGTGGCTTTCATGGCGCGACGCGCAGCATCGATTTCCCGTGCCTTGGAAAACTCCAGCATGCCGCCAGCAAAAATGCGCTCTAAGACCGCAGAGCTGCGGTTATTGCGCTGGGCTGATTCCAGCAGGGTGTTCAGGTCGCCGCCCGACCAAAAGTCCCGCTCAAAGCGTTCGGTATCGCGCCGCACGCCCCGCAGGGTCGATCCCTTCTTGAAAATGATGGTCCATGAGGCCACAGACATCGCGATCAGAATCAGCATCACGATCTGTACCAGCAAACTGGCATTGAGAATAAGGGATAAAAAGGAGAGGTCTTCGGTCGAGTTCATAGGTGTTTTGTATTATGTAGGTTGATTTTATCCAACCAATCCAACTAAATCAGGATTATCACCATGTTTGACCGCCAAAACACCCTTGCCAAGACCGATCCCGAACTCTGGGGCGCAATTCAGAACGAGAATCGCCGTCAAGAAGACCATATTGAGCTGATCGCCTCTGAAAACTACACCTCGCCAGCGGTCATGCAGGCGCAAGGTTCCCAGTTAACCAATAAGTATGCGGAAGGCTATCCTGGCAAGCGCTATTACGGCGGCTGCGAGTTTGTGGACGTTGCCGAGCAATTGGCCATCGATCGCGTCAAGACCTTATTTGGAGCTGAGGCGGCCAACGTTCAGCCCCATTGCGGCGCCTCCGCGAACCAAGCCGTCTTTTTGGCTTTCTTAAAGCCAGGCGACACCTTCATGGGAATGAGCCTAGCCGAGGGCGGTCACTTAACCCATGGTATGGCCCTAAACCTCAGCGGTAAATGGTTTAACCCGATTTCCTACGGCTTGGATCAAAACGAAGCGATTGATTATGAACAGATGGAGCGCTTGGCGCGCGAGCACAAGCCTAAATTAATTATTGCGGGCGCATCGGCATATTCTTTAAAAATTGATTTTGAGCGCTTTGCCAAAGTCGCTAAAGAGGTGGGCGCGATTTTCATGGTCGATATGGCGCACTACTCTGGCTTAATCGCTGCGGGCGTTTACCCCAACCCCGTGCCGCATGCCGATATCGTGACCTCAACAACCCACAAGAGTTTGCGCGGTCCCCGTGGCGGCATCATTTTGATGAAGGCCGAGCACGAGAAAGCCATTAACTCCGCTGTGTTTCCTGGATTGCAAGGCGGCCCATTAATGCACGTGATCGCAGCTAAGGCTACAGCATTTAAAGAGGCTTTAGAGCCAGGCTTTAAGGATTATCAAAAGCAAGTGATTGCTAATGCGCAAGCGCTAGCCAATACCTTAATCGAGCGTGGCTTACGCATTGTTTCAGGACGCACCGAGTCGCATGTCATGCTGGTGGATTTGCGCAGCAAAAATATGACGGGCAAAGAAGCGGAAAAAGTATTAGGCGACGCGCACATTACCTGCAATAAAAATGGCATTCCGAATGACCCACAAAAACCGATGGTAACGAGCGGTATTCGTTTGGGATCCCCCGCAATGACTACGCGCGGATTTAAAGAGGCCGAAGCAATTCAGGTAGGGCACTTTATTGCGGATGTGCTCGACAACCCCAATGACCCCGCTAATATTGAAAAAGTTAAAGCCCAAGTCAACGCCTTAACCAAGCGCTTCCCGGTGTACGGGGCCTAATTCGTGCGCTGCCCTTTTTGTCACGGTGACGATACCCAGGTAATGGATACCCGGGTATCGGACGAGGGCGATACGATTCGCCGCCGCCGCCGCTGCGCTAGCTGTGACAAGCGGTTTACCACCTATGAACGTGCCGAACTGACGCTGCCAGCGATTGTGAAAAAGAATGGCAGCCGTGTTGACTACAACCACGAAAAGCTGGCAAGCTCCATTAAGCTAGCACTGCGCAAACGCCCGGTCTCTTCAGAGTTGGTGGAAGAAGCAATTACCAGCATTGAAGAAAAGTTACTCGCTACCGGCGAAAAAGAAATCGCGAGTGATCGCGTGGGTGAACTCGTGATGCGTGAACTCAAGCGTTTAGATAAGGTCGCTTACATTCGGTTTGCATCGGTCTACCGCAGTTTTGCCGACATTGAGTCATTTGAAAGTGCGCTCAAAGAGCTCAAATAAGCTACACCCCTGTTTTTATTCCTTGCCAATAATTCATGCGCAGAAGGAGCGGTACATATGATTTGTGCTTGCTCTTTTGTATAAAATTTGATACATTACAGCAATGCTTGAAAAACCGATTAATTGGAGGGGTTCAGCCTTCAAGGATATTAAAGATGACGGAATTTTTTCGGCAAGCGCACGTAGGGAGGCCAGTCACCAACTCAGTCAGGTTCAAATGGGGATTGAGCCTGATGACTGGAAGCCATTCGATGAGGTTGGTTTAGGCACTAAGGAAATACGAATCAATCTGGACGATGGCTGGTTTAGGGTGATGTACGTGACTAAATTTCCTGAGGCAATCTATGTCTTACATTGCTTTAAAAAAAGTCGCGGTGGCATTCCCCCGATTCAGTAGACAGTTAATATTGTCAACTGGACTACCCACAGTTTCGTAGACACCTACGCCTGTTTACGCCAGATCTCCTCAAATGCCTCAGGACTCATTCCCTCCAGGTGCGAGTGGCGTCTAGCACG
>JAUYRJ010000078.1 GCA_030696845.1 Polynucleobacter sp. | reverse complement strand
ATCGGCCACTTCCGCGCTGCCGGCAAAGTGCTTGAAGGTAAAACCGATATTCCAACCAGGCTGTGGATCGCGCCGCCGACCAAAATGGATGCCATGGTCTTAACAGAGGAAGGCTATTACGGCATTCTGGGTCGTACCGGGGCGCGTATGGAAGCGCCGGGCTGCTCTTTGTGCATGGGGAACCAAGCATCGATGCGCAAAGGCGCTACCGCCGTTTCCACATCAACACGCAATTTCCCGAATCGCTTGGGCATTGACACCAAGGTGTTCTTGGCTTCCGCGGAACTTTCTGCTGTAGCGGCGCTCCTGGGTCATATTCCGACGATGCAGGAGTACCTAGACCAGTTGGGCACGCTCAATGCTAAAGCGGATGAAGTCTATCGCTATATGAACTTTGACAAGATTAAGTCCTTTAGTGATGTGGCTGACACTGTGACGGTATAGAACTAAAGCTGACACAAAAAAACCAAGGGGATCAATGATCCCCTTTTTTGTAAGGACTAATTTAACCTGAAGTTAGATATGCAGAGCCTGCTCTTGGCGGGCATTCTCTAAACGCAAGCCGACCGCCCATCGCGATGCGTCTAGGTTGGTTTTAGTTTGAATTACCTTGGCTCGCTTGATGACGTCAGCCCATTCCACGTGCAATGGAGGTCCTTTAAATGCCATGGCCACTACATTGCAGTCGTGTGATTCTGGAAAGAGTAACACCCGGTTATTAAATGCCTCGCAGATATTGCGTAAGTTAACTTCAAAGCTTTTGTGCCGTGAAAATAAATTCACGGTCATGACGCCGGGCGACTTTAGCAAGCTATAGCAACCCTTGTAAAAATCCAAGGAGCTGGCAGCAGGCCCATCGCAAATGGCATCGTATAAATCCACTTGAACTGCATCAAACTGCTGATGAAATTTGGGATCTCGCACAAACTCCTTCGCGTCCACTTGCAAGGTCTTAAGACGCCGATCATCGCTCGGGGTATCAAACATGCTTCGCGCCGCCACGATCACAGCGGGATTCAATTCCACCACCGTGGTTTTAACCGCAGGACAATGCAGGTGGGTAAATTTCGTGAGCGCCCCGGTTCCCAGCCCTAATTGAGCCACCTTCATGCCGGGTTTTGTTTCTAAGAATAAAAGCCAAGCCATCATTTGCTGGTTGTATTCAAGATAGATCTCATTGGGGTCGCGCAGACGCATTGCCCCCTGAATCAGCTCGGTACCAAAATGCAAATACCGAATGCCGCCCGACTCGGAAAAGGTTACCGGCTCCATCACCATACTAGCTAGGCTATCCTCAAGCCACCCAAACTCGGGCGTTACGGAATAAACGCATCCAAGGGCTTGCGCCATCGGTGGTTTGCCAATCCTGCGGCGACCAGCTCATTTGCGCCGTCCGGAACACGCGCTCTGGATGCGGCATCATCACCGTAAAGCGACCATCGGCAGTGGTCACGCCAGTAAGTCCGCCTGGCGAACCATTGGGGTTCATTGGGTAAGTCTCGGTTGGGTTGCCGCGGTGATCCACAAAGCGCAGGGCAGCTAGTCCAGCCTCTTGCAGGTGAGCTAAATTACCTTGTTGACCAAAATTAGCAAAGCCCTCGCCGTGGGCAATCGCAATTGGAAGGCGACTGCCTTCCATGCCTTGCAGCAGAATGGATGGCGAGTGAAGCACCTCAGCCATAACTAGGCGCGCCTCATATTGCTCGGACTGGTTGCGGGTGAACTTAGGCCAAGCCTCTGCCCCAGGAATAATGCCGGCTAGATTACTCATCATCTGACAGCCATTGCACACACCCAAGGCAAAACTATCGCTACGGTTAAAGAATCTGGAGAATTGATCGCGTAAATCGGCGTTAAATAAAATAGTCTTTGCCCAGCCCTCGCCTGCTCCGAGTACATCACCATAACTAAAGCCCCCGCAGGCAACGAGGCCGCGGAAATCGGCTAGCTTTGCTTTTCCAGTGATTAAATCGGACATGTGTACATCGTGCGCATCAAATCCTGCCCAATCCATGGCGTATGCCATCTCAACATGGGAGTTCACGCCCTGCTCTCGCAAAATCGCCATTTTGGGGCGGACGCCTTTGTTCACAAATGGAGCCGAGATATCATCCGCGGCATCAAATGTCAGTTTCGGCGTTAGACCCGGATCGCTGATGTCATCCAGTAAGGCATATTCACTATCGGCGCATGCAGGATTGTCACGTAAACGCGCAATCTGCCAACTGGTGTTTTGCCATACCTTATGAAGTACTTCACGAGGCTCTGCATAAATGCTTTTCGCATCACGCCAAATCTCAATTCGGCCGGTAGCATTGGGCTTACCAATGACGTGACTACAAGCGCTCAAACCGACCTGCCGTAGCACCGCGAACACCGCATCGCGATCAGAGCGCCGCACTTGAATGACGGCGCCGAGCTCCTCATTAAAGAGAGCGCGAATGGTTTGCTCGTGGCGGCGCCCCGATACCTGCTGCGCCCAATTCTTGGCATCGCCATAATCCGGCTCTTGATCTAGATCGACAGCGATCATGTCGACATTAATAGATACGCCACAATGCGACGCAAACGCCATTTCAGCGATGGTAGCTAAAAGACCGCCATCAGAACGGTCATGGTAGGCCAAGAGCTGTCCGGCAGCGCGCAATTCAATGACCGCGCTGGCAAGTGCTTTGAGGTCAGCTGGGTTATCTAGGTTTGGCGCAGTGTTACCAGATTGATTTAAAACCTGAGCCAAAATGCTGCCAGCCATGCGGTTTTTACCACGACCTAAATCAATCAAAATCAGTTCAGTATCGAGGGGTTGTCCATTTTCTTCGCGCTGCAAAAGCGGTGTGCTAGTTTTGCGAACATCACTTACGCGCGCAAATGCAGAAATGATTAAAGAAACCGGGGAGATCACTTTTTTGGTCTTTTCGCCATCGCGCCACTCAGTTGCCATGGATAAGGAATCTTTGCCTACTGGAATGGAGATCCCCAATGCAGGACAGAGCTCCATACCCACCGCCTTCACCGAATCAAATAACTTCGCATCCTCGCCCGGTTTGCCGCATGCAGCCATCCAGTTGGCCGACAGCTTCACCTCATTAAGACCCTGAATATCTGCCGCTAAAAGATTGGTGATTGCCTCACCGACGGCAAGGCGCGCTGCTGCGGGGGCGTCAACGATTGCAACGGGGGTGCGTTCGCCCATTGCCATCGCTTCGCCGCGATACGATACATAATCCATCATCGTGACCGCACAATCGGCTACCGGAACTTGCCACGGCCCCACCAATTGATCGCGGGCATTAAGGCCGCCAACCGTGCGATCGCCGATGGTGATGAGAAACAATTTACTGGCCACAGTTGGCTGTTGCAAAACCCAAGCAATGCATTCATCGAGCTTGGCATCGGTTACATCCAACTCCGCAAACGACTGCGGAACACGCGTGACATCGCGATGCATTTTAGGCGGCTTGCCGAGCAACACCTCCATCGGCATATCAATCGGAAATGCTGCATCCGAATCAGGCTCTGCCTTACTATCGGCCAGGCGCAATTGACGCTCTTCGGTAGCATGGCCGACTACCGAAATGGGACAACGCTCGCGCTCACATAATGCGGTGAGTAGATCTAAATTCGACGCATCGATGGCTAATACATAGCGCTCTTGCGATTCGTTACACCAAATTTCAGCGGGACTCATGCCGCTCTCTTCGAGCAAAATATGGCGTAATTTAAAATCCGCGCCGAGTCCTGCGCCATCCGCTAATTCTGGAAAGGCATTGGATAAACCGCCTGCGCCCACATCATGAATCGACACAATCGGATTGGCATCGCCCATGGCGCGGCAGGCATTAATCACCTCTTGCGCGCGTCGCTCGATTTCAGGATTACCACGCTGTACTGAATTGAAATCTAAATCGGCTGCATTGGTGCCTGTGGCCATCGAACTGGCCGTGCCCCCGCCCATGCCAATGCGCATACCAGGTCCGCCTAATTGAACCAGCAAGTGCCCTGCTTTAATTTCTTTTTTCGCTGTATGAATCGCATCGATATTACCAATGCCGCCCGCAATCATGATGGGCTTATGGTAGCCGTGACGCACACCATTGATGGTTTGTTCAAATACTCGGAAGTAACCACCCAAAATCGGACGGCCAAATTCATTATTGAATGCAGCGCCGCCCAGCGGCCCCTCGATCATGATCTGCAGGGGCGAGGCGATGCGCTCTGGCTTGCCGTAGTGCGGCGACTCCCACGGCAAATTGGTCGCCGGTATGTTGAGGTTTGAAACAGTAAAGCCTGTAAGACCGGCTTTGGGTCTGCCACCAATACCGGTGGCGCCTTCATCCCGAATTTCCCCGCCGGCACCTGTTGAAGCGCCCGGAAAAGGTGCGATCGCAGTGGGATGGTTATGGGTTTCTACCTTCATCAGGGTATGGGTTAATCGCTGCTCTTTTTGGTATCGCTGATCAGGGCCCTGCGGCACCCAGTTTTGCGCTTCGCACCCCTCCATAACCGCTGAATTGTCGGAATAAGCAACGATCGTTCCTTTAGGTTGCAAGCGATGCGTATTGCGGATCATGCCAAAGAGGGAGATATCCTGCTGTTCGCCATCAATCGTCCAAGAGGCATTAAAAATCTTATGCCGGCAGTGTTCGCTATTGGCCTGCGCAAACATAATGAGCTCAACGTCGCTCGGATTGCGACCTAAGCGCTTAAAGTTTTCAGCCAAGTAAGTGATTTCATCTTCGGATAAGGCCAAGCCTAATTCCAAATTGGCTTTTTCTAATGCCGCCTCACCCTCACTCATCACCGGAATGCGTAATAAAGGGCGATCCGCCAAGGTTTGATAGAGCGGTGCTACGGCATCAACCGAATCGACTACTGTTTCCGTCATGCGATCATGTAAAGCAGCTAAGACGGCTTGCTCGGCAGTGGTATTCAATGCGCCTTCGTTAAACCAAGTAAATTGGATGCCTCGTTCGATGCGCAAAATGGGTAAGCCACATTGATGGGCAATATCCGTCGCTTTGCTGGCCCAGGGGGAGACGGTGCCAAAACGCGGTATAGCAATGGCTTGCGCTTTTTGCGGGGATTTACCCAGATTCGCCAACCAACCCGCCTTGGGTCCTGAAGAGTCAAATGGCTCGCCATAGCTTAATAAACCCTGCAAAACCGCAACTTGACTGTCAGAAAGTGTCGTATCAGACCAAATGAAGTGAAGATATTGGGCTTTGATAGCCGCAAGCGTAATGCCTTGCTGGGCAAGCGAGGCTAAAAGCCGCTGCTGGCGGAAGGCTGAAAGGGCATCAGCCCCTGGCAAACAACGAAAAAAAGACATGCTGAGATTATAAGGTTTGAGCAAACTCCCAAGCTGTTTTAGCTCAGCAATACGGCTCCGCCATGCAGGTGCAGTTGCCGTAAGCAGCGGTTCGCTAAGGCGGAGTCATGGGTTACTAGAATCAGGGTCGAGCCGCTTGCCCGGTTCAGCTCAAAGAGCAAATCGATGACCTTGGCACCACTAGCCTCATCCAGACTTCCAGTAGGCTCATCGGCAAATAAAATAGCGGGTTTACCAACAAAGGCCCTTGCCAAGGCTACCCGCTGCTGCTCGCCACCGGAGAGGGTTTTTTGAAAATGATTCAAACGGGCGCCTAAACCAACCTTTTCCAGCCAATATTGCGCCTGTTCACGAGCCTCCTTTAAGGGGGTGCCGCGCAGCTCCAAGGGAAGCATGACGTTCTCCAGGGCGCTTAAATGGGGTATGAGCTGAAAAGACTGAAATACAAAGCCGACATGCTGACCCCGTAATTGAGCGCGGCCATCTTCGCTGAGGTCCGCCAGGTTTTTACCAACCAATTCAACTTTCCCAATACTGGCGGTATCCAGTCCAGCCAACAGGCTTAGTAATGTACTTTTGCCCGATCCGGATGCGCCAACGATCGCCACGCTTTCGCCGGCGCTGACGCTAAAGTGAATGTCATGCAAAATAGTCAGCAGACCATCACTGGTTTCTACGGTTTTCCCCAATTTTTCGACTTGCAACACTACGGGCTTCGTGCTCATAAGGAATATGGATTGAAATTTTGCATTGCCCTCATCTTACTCGGGCTCACCTTAATTAGTCCGACCCCAGCGCAAACCCCTTCCAATCCTGGTATTTTGGTGACTGGGGATAGCCTTTCGGCGGAATATGGTTTGGCGCGTGGGACTGGCTGGGTCGCTCTTTTAGCAAGCCGTCTAAAACAAGAGGGAAGTCCTTGGGAGATCATGAACGCCAGCATTAGCGGCGAGACCAGCGCTGGTGGATTAAGTCGTCTGCCCAAATTATTGAGCCAGAAAAAACCCAAATTGGTGATTATTGAGCTGGGTGCAAACGATGCCTTGCGCGGCTTGCCCTTAGCAGAGACTGAAAAGAATATCCGCACTATGGTCGAGCTCAGCAAAAAATCGGGAGCGGAAGTGCTATTGATTGGTATGCAAATTCCGCCAAACTATGGGCAGGAATATACCCGTCAATTTGCAGCACTTTTTACAGCCATCGCGAAAAGTCAGCGCGTTCCCCTTCTCCCCTTTTTCCTTGAAGGCGTTGCTCAGCGCAATGAGCTATTCCAGGTAGACCGCATTCATCCGAACGAGGCAGCTCAGCCGATCCTGTTTCAAAACGTCTGGAACGCCCTAGCGCCGTTTCATGCGCAGTTGCTTAAAAAGAACTAGCCTCCAGCACTACCCGCGCTTGCCTGCTTGAGCGGATTAATGACTTTGACATTAGCCCGATCGCGCCAGTAGGACATGAAACCCACAAACTCCGCTTGCGCTGCCAGTACTTGCATTTGCTGAGCCTGAGCCTGACGAATTTTCGCGTCTGCGGCAGGCGGTTGACGCACTTGATCGATGCGGTACAGCGTGGTGCCTGAGCCTGGGTTTGTGATCGAGATAACCACAGGCAGCTTTGCAGGATCGACTGACATCACCGCATCTAAAGGGGAACCCAATAGGTAGGCAGGTTTGTTACGCGAGACCCAAAATGGCGCGCCAAAACCAGCTGCATTCTTGGGGTCTTTTTCTGCAGATAGAAAGCGCTCTGCCGCTGCCGCACTAGCCTGTTTTTCAGCGGCGCGAAGAACTACCTGGCGACGAACCTCGGATGCCACCTCGTTAAACGGCATGACTTGTGCCGGATGCAATTCCGTTACGCGAGCTGATACGAACACGCCCGGTGTGATTTGGATTGCTTCAATATTGCGTTTATTTTTAAGGGCGTCATCACCAAACAGGGCTTGCACGACTTTAGGATTGCCGAGGGGATGATCCTTGGGGAGGCCTGCTTTACCGCCGCGAGAGATGCCCTTAACGGACTGGATGTCAAGCTTCAACTTATCGGCTGCTGGCTTTAGGCTATCGGACTGGTCGTATGTGAGATTGGCAAACTGATCCGCTTTCTCACCAAAGGCTTTGGCATCTTCTTTGGGATCCGCCTTCAGAACCACAAACTCGACATCGATCACCTCTGGCGTTTCAAATAATTTCGCATTGGCTTTGTAATACTCCTGCAGCTCAGCTTCAGTAGGGCTGACTTTGGAGGTGAAATCAGCCGCATTAAATTGAATGGCCTGAACCTGACGCTCAGACTCATAGAGTGCAGAAATCACATTCGCCAGCTTGGGTGCGGGTAATTCTGAGCGAGCAGCCGAGGTGACGAGTTGCTGAATCATTAACTCAAAGCGCGGACCACCCTCAAACTGTTCGACGCTCATGCCGGCGTTCGCCAAAAGCTGACGATAGCGTGTGCTATCAAATGTGCCATCGGGTTTATAGAGCGCTTTGATCTCCGGGATGGTGGCTAATTGCTTTGAAAGGGCTTGATCACTAATGCGCAATTGCAATTGATTCACTGCGTAAGCCAATAAGCGCTGCTGCAAGAGTTCATCCAAAACCGCCTGACGAAATGGCAGGCTTTGTGCCATTTGAGAATTGGCGCCAACCCGCTCTGCTTGACGCTTTGCAGTGTTATCGACTTCCTGTGCGGTAATGGGCTTGCCATTGACTTTCACTAAATCGGTTTCTTGATCAAAGAAGTCGGTATATCCCGAAACACCAAACAACACAAAGGACGGGAAAATAAAGAGCAGCAAAATGAACTGCAAGAGTCTTTGGTGTTTACGAACAGAATCAAACATGAAATAGCCTGCCAATAAAGGATCGCTGGGTTTATAGAAAAATCAGGGTATTAATAGCAATCGTGGTTTTAAGGGATTTTAGTCGATACTGATAATCCCGTGTCATAAATACCGTAATCGATAAGATCTTGAAAAGACTAAAAAAAGCAGCTTACTTATTGAATCACCAGCTCTTTGGTTTTTTGATCTCCGTATCCGGAATGGGGCTTGGTAACTGACTTTTTGCCAAAGCCGAAGGCCGAATAACTTTTATAAAACTAGCGTACTGACGAAGCTGTCAAGAAGGATTACGTCGCGGTGCACCTGGGGTAATTAAGCCGATCACCTTTTTCCGTTGTTCTTTAACAAGCTTTAAGGAAAGAGCTAAATCTGAATCGTTTGAGACAATCACCGCACAATCGTAAGCATTTAACCAAGCATCATTAAGCATATGCAATGCTAAATTAACATCAGATCCTTTTTCCTCTGTTTTAATGATTTCGATTCTTTTTGGTGGAGGGTTTGGTTTCTGCAAAAACCTTATGCCGCAAGAAATGCCCCAGATGTGTTTCTACCTCAGGGCAATGCCTCTCAAGAGCCCTTAAATACGTATCTTGCCTAATATTAATTTGCGGGTCGTAATCCGTTGCCTGAACTCGTGCAGTAAAGTATTTCACTTGGATAAGCGAATTTTCTTCTCCTAGTACGGTTTTAAATAAGGCGCTTAGATCAAGCCATTTATAGGGGGTATCTTTAAGCTGCCCATAGTAAAAATTGAAGCCATCAACGTAAACAATAGTCCTAAGCTTAAAGTGGGCCACATCAACCTTTGCAAGAAAAAGCAAAGGCCTCCGAAGAGGCCCTGCACCTGACAGTCGAAACCATCAGGGTAGTAATCTGAACTTTAATGCCCGATCAGTAAAAAAACAAGTCTAGATGAATTACCCGTAAACGAACTATGGGAAATCGAACTCAACTTAGATAAACTGACCTCGATAAAAGAAAACGATTAACAAGGCAGTATGGGGTGGTGGGCGCTGACGGGCTCGAACCGCCGACATTCTGCGTGTAAGGCAGACGCTCTACCAACTGAGCTAAGCGCCCCATTTAATTCAACCAGAATTGTAACCTTAGTATGAGATTAGCGCCAACTTTTTAGATTGGGTTGGCGCTAATGCGGTACCGAAACCGCCGATCCCCTACATTATTAATGCTTTAAAACTTCCGCGGAAGAAATGGGGGAGCTTGCTTTACTGGCTTCCGCAGCCTTTTTAGCCAGCTCCTCCGGAGTTGGATCGGGCAAGGCCTCCGGCTTACGTTCGAGCGCTAGCTCTAGAACCTTATCAATCCAGCGTACGGGAACAATCTCAATCGCATTCTTCACATTATCTGGAATATCAATCAAGTCCTTAACGTTTTCCTCGGGAATCAAAGCCAGCTTAATGCCGCCGCGATGCGCGGCAAGCAGCTTCTCTTTAAGTCCGCCAATCGGTAGCACCTCTCCACGCAAGGTAATCTCACCCGTCATCGCCACATCCGATCGGACGGGAATCCCGGTAAAACCGGAAACCAATGCAGTGGTAATGGCTATACCAGCAGAAGGACCGTCCTTGGGTGTCGCCCCTTCTGGAAAGTGGATATGAATATCCTTTTTCTCAAACGCCTCATCGGTAATACCTAAGGTGCGGGCACGTGAGCGAACCACGGTCCTAGCGGCCTCAACCGATTCCTTCATCACATCACCCAAGGAGCCAGTGCGGGTAATAACGCCCTTACCCGGCATCAGTGCCGCCTCAATCGTTAGCAGATCGCCGCCAACCTCCGTCCATGCAAGCCCTGTTACTTGGCCAATTTGATTTTCTTTCGCGGCCAAGCCGTAATCAAATATCTTCACAGATAAGAACTTCTCTAAATTATCGGCATCTACGGTAATGGGAGCGGATTCTTTTTTCAGAAGCAGTAATTTCACGACCTTACGGCAAACTTTGCTGATTTCACGCTCAAGCGAACGAACGCCTGCTTCACGCGTGTAATAGCGAATCATGCTGCGAATCGCGCTCTCTTCAATCTGGAGCTCGCCCTTTTTGAGGCCATTATTTTTAATCTGTTTCGGAATCAAATAATTGGTAGCGATGCTGGTTTTCTCGTCTTCGGTGTAGCCAGCTAAGCGAATGACTTCAAGGCGATCAAGCAATGGGCCTGGAATATTTAAGGAATTCGCTGTTGCGACAAACATCACATCGGATAGATCAAAATCCACTTCGACATAGTGATCTTGGAAGGTATGATTTTGCTCCGGATCAAGCACTTCTAACAGCGCACTGGCTGGGTCGCCACGGAAATCCATGCCCATCTTATCGACTTCATCCAATAAGAAAAGGGGATTACGCACACCGACCTTGGTCAGGCTGGATAAGATTTTGCCAGGCATCGAACCAATGTAAGTTCTACGATGACCTCGAATCTCCGATTCGTCCCGAACGCCGCCAAGCGCCATTCGCACAAACTTCCGGTTCGTGGCCCTGGCAATGGATTGACCCAGGGATGTTTTACCCACGCCAGGAGGGCCAACTAAGCACAAAATCGGCGCCTTGACTCGGTCAACCCGCTGTTGCACAGCGAGGTACTCCAAAATACGTTCTTTGACTTTATCTAATCCGTAATGGTCCTCGTCGAGCACCTTTTCAGCATTGCTTAAATCATTGTTGACTTTACTTTTCTTCTTCCAAGGCAAGCTCACCAAGGTATCAATGAAATTTCGTATGACAGTCGCCTCTGCTGACATGGGCGACATTAACTTCAGCTTTTTAAGCTCTGACTCGGCTTTCTTTAAAGCCTCCTTGGGCATGCGAGCAGTCTTAATTCTCTTTTCAAGCTCCTCTAAATCAGCACCCTCTTCGCCCTCGCCCAATTCTTTTTGAATGGCTTTGACTTGTTCGTTGAGGTAATACTCGCGCTGACTCTTTTCCATTTGCCGCTTGACGCGCCCTCGAATGCGCTTCTCCACCTGCAAAATATCGATCTCACTCTCTAAATCTGCCAATAGGCTCTCGAGGCGCTTCACCACATCCGTCATTTCGAGTAAACGCTGTTTTTGCTCTAGTTTTACGGGCAAATGCGCGCAAATCGTATCCGCTAGGCGGCTGGGGTCATCAATTCCACCGAGTGACGATAGGATCTCTTGCGGAATCTTTTTATTCAGTTTGACGTACTGATCAAACTGCGCCATGATTGCGCGACGCAGGGCCTCTGTTTCGTGCGCGTCGAGGATATCGATCGCCTTAGGGGTGGCCTCGCAATTAAAGTAACCGAGCGTATCCTCAATTTGACTCACTTCAGCGCGTTGGGAGCCCTCAACCAAGACCTTAACAGTGCCGTCTGGCAATTTAAGCATTTGCAAAATACTAGCGATGCAACCCACATCGTA